>NZ_CP097462.1:986250-1315000 GCF_023559245.1 Sphingomonas sp. KRR8 | reverse complement strand
CCAATGACACGGTCGCCTTTCCCTCAAGCGACATGTCGACCTTCGAATTGCGGGGCGGGGCGGGCAACGACACGTTGCAGGGCGGGCCCAACATGGTGCTTCGCGGCGACGAGGGTGACGACGTCTTCTCCATCACCAGCCGCACCGGTGCCGCGACCAGCGGCGTGATCGACGGCGGGGCTGGAAACGATACTCTCTACGCGGCCACCGGCTTCACCATCGACCTGGCCGCGCACACGGCACAGGGTGGTTCGGCGAGCTACATCGTCACCGGCATCGAGAATGTCGTGGTCACGACGGCTGGCAGCGCAAGCACGGTTTCCGGCGACGATAACGCCAACACGCTGAGCGTGAACGCTTATCGTGACGACGGAACGGTCGGAGTCATCTTCGACGGACGCGGCGGCAACGACGTGCTGAACGGCGGCGCCGGCAACGATCAACTGACGGGCGGCGCCGGCGATGACATCCTGCACGGCGGTGCCGGCGCGGACACCATGGTCGGGGGCACCGGCAACGACATCTACGACGTCGACAACGCCGGCGATATCGTCACCGAAGTTGCGGACCAGGGCATCGACGAGGTCCGGGCGACCATCGACTACACGCTGCCGTCCAACGTCGAAAATCTCAACATGTCGGGCGGAACGCAGGTCAACGGTACCGGTAACGCCCTCAACAACGTGATCACCGGCAACGCGCAAAACAACGTGCTCACCGGCGGTCTGGGCGACGATACCTATGTCGTCGACAATGTCGGCGACGTGATTCGGGAACTGGCCGGCGAAGGCAACGATACGATCCAGGCGTCGGTCAGCTATGCGTTGAGCGCCAACGTCGAGAATCTGGTGCTGACCGGCACCGCGAACATCAATGCGACCGGCAACACCGGCAACAACATGTTGACGGGAAATGCCGGCGCGAACGTGCTCGACGGCGGAACGGGCGCGGACTCCATGGCCGGCGGTCAAGGTAACGACACCTACGTCGTGGACAATGCCGGCGACGTGGTGGTGGAGCGGCCGGGCGAGGGTACCGACCTTGTTCAATCGTCGATCAGCTATCAGCTGACGGCCAATGTCGAGCAGCTGACGCTGACCGGCAGCCTTGCCGCTTATGGCACCGGCAACGAACTCGACAACGTCCTGATCGGCAATGCCCAGAACAACGTTCTCAGCGGACAGCAGGGCAACGATCGTCTGGAAGGCGGCGAGGGCAACGACACCCTGATCGGCGGCGCCGGGAGCGACACGCTGAACGGCGGCAGCGGGTTCGATACCGCCATCTACTCCGGGCTGTTCCGCTCCTATGCCGTGCAATATCAGAGTGGTTCGGGAACGGTGGCGGGCGGCCCCGAGACCGGGACCGACGCGCTGACCGGAATCGAGCGGGTTCAGTTCCAGGACGGCACGCTGATCTTCGATCCCGATGGCATCGCCGCCGAGATTACGCGGCTGTACGACACGGTGCTCCACCGCCAGCCAGACGCCCTCGGTCTCGATCAATGGGTCGATGCCGTCGAGGATCATGGGACGACGTTCAAGCAGGTCGCCGCGGCGTTCCTGGCGAGTGCGGAATTCCAGGCGAGGACCGGCAGCCTGAGCAACGCGGATTATGTCGAGTTCCTCTACCAGTCCGCGTTAGGGCGCCCGTCGGACGCCGCCGGCAAGAGCTATTGGGTTGGTCAGCTCCAGGCCGGAGCCGACCGCGCCGACCTGCTGATCGGCTTCTCGGAATCGCAGGAGCATCGGGCGCTGACCGCCGATATCGTCAACAAGGGCTACTTCAACACCGACGACACCTATCAGGCGGTGGCCTTACTGTACGACGGTTTCGCCAATCGCCATCCGGACGCGAGCGGCCTGATCTATTGGTCCGAAGCCATCCACAGCGGCACACTGAGCCTTCAGCAGGTGGCGAATGGCTTTGCCGCTTCACCCGAGTTCAGCGGGCTGACCGCCAGCCTCAGCAACAGTCAGATGGTCGAGTACATGTATCACAACACGCTGGATCGCGGGTCGGACACTGCCGGGCACGACTATTGGACGGCGCGCCTGGATGCCGGAATGAGCCGCGGCGACCTGCTGCTGGCCTTCTCTGAATCGCAGGAACATATGGTCCTGCTTGGTGCCGACATCACCAACGGGATCAGCATCATCTGATCCCGCCGGCGTTTGGTGACGAGGACAGAGAGTATGCGTGTAGCGATGTCCATGCTGGCAGCGGCCGCGGTGGTGATGAGCTCAGCCGTGGGAGCGAAAGAACCGCCGGTCGCGCGGGCGACCAGCGGCTGGCAGGTCGACTTCGGTGACCAGCGCTGCCTGGCGATGCGGCAGTATGATGTGGCGGGACAGGTTGTGGTGTTCGCCATCGAGCCGGACCCGAACGGGCTGGGCGCGCGACTGACCTTCCGGATCGACGACAGCCGGGAGAAAGTCGGGCTTGGCTGGCGCAAGGCCCAGCTGACGGTCGGCAGGCGCGAGCTGGACGATCGCGTGTCCGTCATCCCAGGACTTGCGCGCGGGGCGCTGATCCTGGGCGGGTACAGGATCAAGCACGGCGAGGCGCAGCCGCTGTCCGGCGCGCAGCCGCTGACGCTGCGCTCGACCGCGCTGACGGCGACCCTGCCGTTGGGGCCCATCGACCGGATCAACGCGCTGCTGGCCGAGTGCAATGCCGGGCTGCTCGACAGCTGGGGTTTCAGCCGGGCCGAGCAGGCGAGGATAGGAACCATGCCGCAAGGCGAAGTGCGCCCGGGCACGGGAAGCTGGGACTATCCCCCCGATGCGGCGCGCGACCGCCTGTCGGGCGAAGTATCGGTGCGCTACTGGGTGGATACGCGGGGCAAGGCGAGCGACTGCCAGCTTCGGCGAAGCAGCGGCGTCGCGAGCCTGGACCGGGCGACCTGCCGCTTCGTCAACGAGCGGGTGCGGTTCACGCCGGCGAAGGACAAGGCGGGAAGGCCGATGGCGGTGATCGACACGGCCCGGGTCAGGTGGGTCGCTCCAGAGCATTGATCCGCGAGCTGTCCGGGCTCTGAAGGGCCCCGCACAAGCGGCGGCGGCTACTAGCATTTTTCCTTAGGGAACAATGCGTAAGGAAGTCGGATCGGGCGGCGCCTATCTGGGCCTCACAGCCACTTGGATGGCTGGCCAAACCCGGAGTTATCGTCATGCTCGCCCCCTTCATCGACCTGTCCATCCATCATCGTCCGACCAACCTGTCCGACCGCGTGGCGCTGGGCTTCACCAAGGCGCTGCGGTGGACGGCCGATACCTTCTTCGCGGAACGTTACGGTCACCGCGCGGTGGTGCTGGAAACGGTCGCGGCGGTGCCCGGGATGGTCGGCGCGACCATCACCCACCTCCATTCGCTGCGGCGGATGAAGGACGACAAGGGCTGGATCCGCACGCTGATGGACGAGGCGGAGAATGAGCGCATGCACCTGATGACCTTCATCGAGGTGGCGCAGCCGACCTGGTTCGAGCGGGCGGTGATCATCGGCGCCCAGTGGGTGTTCTACCTGTTCTTCTTCGCGCTCTATCTGGTCAGCCAGCGCACCGCTCACCGGGTGGTCGGCTACTTCGAGGAAGAAGCGGTGATCAGCTACACCCACTACCTTGCCGAGATCGACGAGGGGCGCTCGCCCAACGTCCCGGCGCCGGCGATCGCCAAGCGCTATTGGAACCTCCCGGAGGACGCGACCCTGCGCGACGTGGTGCTGGTGGTGCGGGCCGACGAGGCACATCATCGCGACGTCAACCACGGCTTTGCCAATGAGCTGAATGGGCTGGAAGCCGGTGCTGTCGCGCCTTGCCCGCCGCACGTGGAGCTGGTGCCGAACTGGAAGAAAGCGGCCTGATCGAAAGGATCCGGAGGGCCGTGGCGGAAGCGCTGCGGCCCCTCTGGTCAAAGCGGCACATAAGAGTCATTCTGCGACCGTAACGGGAGGAGGAAGTCGATGTTATCGCTTGTTCTGCTTGCCTTTGCCGCTGCTCCGGCCGGTGGTGCGGCGCCCAACACAGCCGCGATCGATCGCAACCGGGCGGCCTATCGCAGTTGCCTCACCAGCGCCGTCGCGGCCGCCAAGCCGCCGGCGGTGACGGCTGACAAGTTCGCCGACTTCGTCCGCGCGCAGTGCGCCGCGCAGCAGCAGGCGCTGACCGACGCGATGATCAGCTTCGACATGCGCAACGGGGCGTCCCGCAAGTCGGCGACCGAAGGGGCCAACATGGCGGTCGATGACTATATGGAGACCGCCAAGAACAATTGGGCGGCGCATAATCCGTAAGCGTCAGGCGGCGACCTCGGCCAGGATCCGGTCGAGGACAAGGCGGCCGGCCGGAGTGACACGCAGGCGCTCGGGCGACTGATCGAGGAGCCGGAGCTGCGCCAGGCGGAAAGCAGCGGCGGCGTCGATGAGCGGGCGGCCGAAGCGGCGCTGCAGCGCGGCGGGATCGATCCCTTCGGCGAGACGCAGGCCCATCACCAGCGCTTCGTGCGCGGATTCTTCCGATGAGAGCGGCTCTTCCTCCACCATGCCGTGGCCGTTCCGGGCGAGCGCGGCGAGGAAGTTCTCCGGCTTCTTGTGGCGCACGGTACGAAGGCCGTTGCGGCGGCCGTGGGCTCCGGGACCGATCCCGGCATAATCGCCATAGCGCCAGTAAGTGAGGTTGTGCCGGCTCTCCTGTCCCGGGACGGCGTGGTTGCTGATCTCGTAGGCGGGTCGGCTGGCGGCGTCCGTCATCTCCGCCGTCAGTTCGAACAGGCCGGCGGCGCTGTCCTCATCCAACGGCGTGAAGCGACCGGCGGCGTGGAGGGCGGCGAACTTGGTCCCGGGCTCAATCGTCAGCTGGTAGAGCGAGAGGTGGCCAGTGCCGAAGCCGAGAGCGCGGGTGAGCATGGCCTGCCACTGGTCGGCGGTCTGGCCGGGGAGCGCATAGATGAGATCGATGCTGACCCGGCCGAAGTGCCGCTGCGCGGTGTCGAGGGCGGCGAGCGCTTCCTTCGTGTCGTGGGCGCGGCCGAGGAAGCGAAGGGCGTCGTCGTCAAGCGACTGGAGGCCGAGGCTGACCCGGTTGACGCCGGCGGCGGCGAGGTCGGCGAAGTTGGCGGCCTCGACCGAACTGGGGTTGGCCTCAAGGGTGATCTCGAGGTCGGACGTCGCGGGCCAGTGGCGCTGGGCGGCCTCGATCACGGCGGCAACGGTGGCGGGGTCCATCAGCGAGGGGGTGCCGCCGCCGAAGAAGATACTGCCCAGGGAGCGGCCCGGGAGCAGCGCGGCCTCATAGGCGAGGTCGGCGAGGAGGGCGTCGCGCCAGGCCTGCTGGTCGATGGACGAGCGGACATGGCTGTTGAAGTCACAATAGGGGCATTTGCTGACGCAGAACGGCCAATGGACGTAGAGCGCGAGCGGTGAGGCTTCGTTAACCGGGAGGGGCGAAAGTGCGGAGGCCATGATCCGCGCCGCGCTTAGCCTGCTGTTCCTTGCCGCGCCATGCACGGGCCTGGCTGCCGCGACTTACGTGCCGGTCACGCCGGTGCGGCCGAGTGCCAACTGGCCCGAACCGGCGTGGCGCGGGGACGCGCTGCTGAAGGCGGCGGCGTTGGCCCTGCACAACCGGGCGCGGGCGGATTTCGGCGTTGCGCCGGTCACCTGGAACGACGGGCTGGCGGCGGCGGCGAAGGTCTATGCCGAGCAGATGGCGACGACCGGCATCTACCGTCACGACCCGACGCCCGGTCGGCGCAAGCTGATGGGCGAGAATCTGTGGAAGGGGACGCGCGGGGCGTTCGATTATGCGGTGATGGTCGGCGTCATGGTCGACGAGCGTCAGCTATTCCGCCCCGGCGTGTTCCCGAACGTCAGCGCGACCGGCGACTGGGAAGCGGTGGCGCACTGGACGCAGATCGTGTGGCCGAGCACGACCGAGATCGGTTGCGCCTTGGCCTCGAGCGCCACGACCGATTACTTGGTCTGCCGTTACGCGCCCACCGGCAACAAGGACGGGCTGGCGATGGGGCTCGGCGCACCGGTGCAGCTGGCGGGCGGGCGCTAGGAGCTCAAGTCAGGCCGGCCAGGCGGTGCTCCATCAGGAGCCGCATCTTGGTGAAGGCTTCCTCGCTGAGGGATAGGTGGACCCGGCGGCTGTCGAGCGGGTCGTTGCGGCGGGTGAGGATGCCGCGCCGTTCGAGCAGCTTGGCCCAGCGCAGGCCAGTGGTCGCTGGCACCCGGCTTCCGGCGCAGGCGGCGGAGACGGAAATACGCTGCTGGGTCAGGTCGCACATGAAGATTTCCAGCATCATGTCCCAGGCGGGATCGGCGAACAGCTGACCGCCGAACATCTCATTCCTTAGGTCGCGGAAGCGCAGGATGCGCTTCACCGCACGGCTGAGGTCCTGGCTCGTCTTGCTGAGCGTGTTGTCCAGGCCTTCGATCAGGTCGCCGCCGGCCCCTTCGTTCAGCAGGCGGTCGACCGTGTCCCTGATCCGGCGCAGTTCGGAGGCATAGACGTCTTGTTCAACACTCATGAGTTTACGCTTGCACTCAGCTGTACCGACCGTGGCAGTAGCCCGCGGGCGGCGTCATTCGCTGTTCGGCACGCTATCGGCTGCGGCGTTGTGCTCAAGGATGTGCGGCCGACGATCGGATCCGTTTTGGACGTAACGCTAAGGATATCGGTTTCACTTCGGGCACTTTTCCTGCAGCCAGCAGTGATGATGGGGCGAGTGGGCAATGAGGCCGCGGAACACGCGGGGCAGCTGGGCAAGAAGGTCGCTGGCAACGACACTGGCGGGGCCGGTGCGCGCCAGCGCGTGCTATCGATGCTGCGAGATGCCCTGACGATCATCGACGAGGAGCTCGACGAGGGTGTGGTCGGCGCCAAGCTCAGCGAGTGCATCGAGCTGTTGGCCGAGCCTCAACCTGCGAGACGCCGAGGTTCAAAACGGACCTATTAGACGCTCAGGGTCACTCCGGGTTGCCGCTGGTTCCGTGCCGCCGGCGGCGAGCGCCGCGAATCGTCGACCTCCTAGCGGGCGGCCTGCGCCTTCAACCAGCGTGTGAGCCCGCTGAAGTAAGTCTGCTGGTCATCGTACATGGCCATGTGACTGCCATTGGTGGCGAGCAGGGTGCCGTGGGGTAGCCGCTTCGCCATCGCCGCCATGTAGGCCGGGTCCATCGTGTCATGCTTGCCGGAAATGACCAGCGTCGGGACCGTGATGCGCTTCAGGTCATTGAATCGGTCCCAGTTCACCAGCCGCCCGCTGGCGCCCATTTCGCTGGGCCCCTGCATGGTGACGTAGAAGCGCCGGTTCATGTTCTTCTGCGCCAGGTCGAGCGTCACCGGCCACTGCGCGGCCGGGCGGCGCAGCAGGTGCTGTTCGTACCAATGGGGGATGAGCAGGGCCATGTAGCCTGGCTGCTCGGTCTGGCCGGCTCGCTCCATTACCAGGATCTGCCGGAGGGCGGCCTGGTCCATCCTGGGTTCGAGAACATCGGTGGCGTAGCGGTTATAGGCGGGGATGGAGGCCATCATGTTGCTGATGACCAGGCACTTCATGTCGGACTGGTGGGTCAGCGCATATTCCATGGCCAGCAGCCCGCCCCAGCTGTGGCCGATCAGGCAGAAGTTGGACTTGTTGCCGCCGATCTGCCGGCGGACCTGATCTACCTCATCGACGTAACGGGCGAGGGTCCACAGGTCGGGATCGTCGGGCCGGTCGCTGTCGCCGGTCTCGAGCTGGTCGTAGTGGTAATATTCGACGCCGGCCTGCGGCAGGAAGCTGTCGAACACGTCCATGTAGGCGTGGCTGAGGCCGGGGCCGCCGGTGAGCAGCAGCAGCTTGAGGCGCGGGTTGTTGCCGACCCGCTTGATCCAGACCTGATGCGGTCCCTTCGGGGTGGAGATGGTGAGCTTACGCTGACCGCCGCTCCACGCGTCCGGATGGGCGGAGTTGTCGTAAAAGGAGGCGGGAGGGGTGGCAGGCGGCGCGGAAGCGCCGGCCGGGACGGCGATCGAAGCCGCCAGCGCCATCATCAACGTTGAGCCCATCTTCGCCATGCCGTCCTCCTGCGATTGGGAGGAGGCTGGCACAGGCGTCGGGGAGTGGAAAGAGGCCTCTAGCCCAGCGCTGCGACCAGCTTTTCGAATGCCTTGGCTCGGTGACTGATGGCGTGCTTGGCGGCCGGATCCATCTCCCCAAACGTCAACGCGCCGCCGACGGGCAGGAACATGGCGTCGTAGCCGAAGCCATTCTGCCCGCGCGGCGGCCAGACCAGGCTGCCGAGGACCTTGCCTTCGAAGCTTTCAACCGTGCCGTCGGGCCAGGCGAGCGAGAGGACGCAGGTGAAGTGGGCGTCGCGGCCGGCGTCGGGGCCGGCCTGCTGCAGCGCAGCTTCGACCTTCTCCATCGCATGATCGAAGTCCCGCCGTCCGCTTTCATCCTCCGCCCAGCGGGCAGAGTGGATGCCCGGCTCCCCATGCAGCGCGTCGACGCTGAGGCCGCTGTCGTCGGACAGGGCGGGGAGGCCGGTGAGGTCGGCGGCGGCCCGGGCCTTCAGCTCGGCATTGTCGACGAAGGTGACACCGGTCTCCTCCGGCTCGGGCAGATCGAGTTCGGCCGCGCCGAGGCACTCGATGCCAAAGGGGGCAAGGAGTTCGCGGATCTCGCGCAGCTTGCCGCTGTTGTGGGTCGCGATGACCAGCTTGGGGCCGACCGCCTTCATCGGCCGACCGCCTGGCGCTGGGCCTCGAAGATGTGGGCGCAGCCGATGCGCGCGAGGCGCATTAGGCGGAGCAGGCCTTCCTCGTCGAACAGCGCGCCTTCGGCGGTAAGCTGGGCTTCGACGATGTTGTTGTCGCCGGTAAGGACGAAATTGCCGTCGCTGTGGGCGTTTGAATCCTCGCGATAGTCGAGGTCGAGGACGGGCGTGCCCTCGTAGATGCCGCAGCTGACCGCCGCGACCTGGGTCTTGATCGGGTCGGCGGTCAGCTGGCCCATGATGCCATCGACGGCCAGGCGAAGTGCCACCCACGCGCCCGAGATGGCCGCGGTGCGTGTGCCGCCGTCGGCCTGGATGACGTCGCAGTCGAGCGTGATCTGGCGCTCACCCAGCAGCTTCATGTCGGTGACCGCACGAAGCGAGCGGCCGATCAGGCGCTGGATTTCCTGGGTGCGGCCGGACTGCTTGCCCTTGGCGGCCTCGCGCGCGCCGCGCGTGTGGGTGGCGCGGGGGAGCATGCCATATTCGGCGGTGACCCAGCCCTGGCCCTTGCCGCGCAGGAACGGCGGGACCTTTTCCTCAAGGCTGGCAGTGACCAGCACGCGGGTGTCCCCGAAACTGACCAGGCAGGAGCCTTCCGCATGCTTGGTGAAGCCGGGCTCGAACCGGAGTTCACGCATCTGGTCGGGGGCGCGGCCGCTGGGGCGCATGGGCAATTCTCCTTGAGGTCTGATTTGGCGGCTCCCTAGACCCTGTCGCCCGCCAATCCTAGATGAATGGCATGTCGCTCCCCATCACCGAACTGACCGACCGGATGCGCTCGATCTTCGGGCTGGTCGTGGAGGCCTATCTGGAGCGCGGGCAGCCGGTGGGATCGAAGATCCTCGCAGGGTCGATGAACTTGTCGTCGGCCTCCATCCGCTCGGTGCTGGCGGAGTTGGAGGAAAGGGGGCTGCTGACCCACCCGCATACCAGCGCGGGGCGCATACCGACCGAGACGGGGTTGCGGCTGTTCGTCGACGGGATCATGCAGTCGCACCTGCCCGGGCGCGACGAACGGGCGGCGATCGAGGCGCAGCTGCGCGACCGGCCGATCGAGGAAGCGCTGGCCAATGCGACGGCAGCCTTGTCCGGGCTGTCGGCCTGCGCCGGGGTGGTGGTGGCGCCAAAGCTGGAGCCGCGGCTGAAGCAATTGTCGTTCGTCCCCCTGGGACCTGCCCAGGCGCTGGCGGTGCTGGTGGGAACGGACGGAAGCGTCGAGAACAGGGTGATCGACCTGCCGCCGGGCACCAGTGCGATGGCGCTGGCGGAGGTCGGCAATTTCGTCTCGGCGCGGCTCACAGGGATGACTTTGGGCGAAGCCGAAGGCCGGCTGCGGCAGGAGATGATCGAGCGGCGGCAGGCGATTGACGCGGCGGCGGCCGAACTGGTGGCGCAGGGGCTGGCCGAGTGGCGCGAGGACAGCGCGCGGCGGCCGATTCTGATCGTGCGCGGGCAGGCGCGGCTGTTGGACGAGCACGCGGCCGCCGACCTCGACCGGGTGCGGCGGCTGCTGGAGGAACTGGAGGACCGGCAGGAGATCGTGCGGCTGCTGGAAAGCGCGCGCGAAGGGCAGGGGTGCCGAATTTTTATCGGGTCCGAGAACCGCATGTTCGCGTTGTCGGGGTCGAGCGTGATCGCCGCGCCCTATCGCGACATGGCCGGCGAAGTGGTCGGAGTCGTGGGCGTGATCGGGCCAACCCGGTTGAACTATGCGCGGGTGGTGCCCATGGTGGATTACACAGCACAAGCACTTACGAGATTGATGGGATGATGGACGACAAGCTTCACGACGAGGCCGCCGAGCTGCGCGCCGACACCGCCGCCGATGCCCCCGAGCTGCAGGAGCACGACCGCGTGGCCGAGCTCGAGGCGCAACTCGAGGAGGCGAAGAACAAGGCGCTCTATGCCGCCGCCGAAGTGCAGAATGTGCGCCGCCGGCTGGAAGGCGAGCGCGACCAGGCGGCGGCCTATGCCTCGACCGGCTTTGCCCGCGACATGCTGGCGGTGCGTGACCACCTCGACCGCGCGCTGGCCCATGTGCCGGTCGGCACGGACGAGAATTTCGTGAACGGCATCCAGGCGACCCTGCGCGAGCTCGACACGGTATTCGGCCGGCACGGCGTGGTGCGGGTCGATGCCAAGGGCCAGCCGCTCGACCCCAACAAGCACCAGGCGATGATCGAGGTGCCTTCGGCGGATGCCGAGCCCGGGACGATCGTCGAGGAGATGCAGGCGGGCTATATGCTCAAGGACCGGCTGCTGCGTCCGGCGCTGGTGGCGGTGGCGAAGGCGGGCTGAGCCGGCGGTAAGCGAGCCGATACGGTCCAAAGCCCTAGCCGTCGCACTTTGCTTGATTGCTCAACAACTTAGCGGTTTTTCGCGCTTTCTGTCGAGCGGAACGAAGGCGTTGACCATGTTTTTGGTTAACGCGTGCTCTCCGCTGCGGCGGATCATTGGCACGTCCTCTTCTCATGGAGATTGGCATGCCCACACTTCGTTCGCTCTTTACCACTGCCGCGCTGGCAGTCACGGCCATGGTCGCATCACCGGCGTCCGCGGCCAACATCATCGGCGGCTCCACATCGGTCACGCTCACTTCGGCTCCGGTGCTCACCTCCGCAGGGCTGACCGTCGGCACGACCGGCACGGCGACTGTGGCGCTCAATGGCGATGGCCTGCCGGTCGCAACCTTTCCGATCACCGGCGGGTCGACCAACGATCAGACTGGCGCGGCGCTCATCTCTCACGACGGATCGGGGCTGAGCTTCAGCAACGGGTTGGGGGCGCTGCTCAACATCGGCAACTTCGTAATCGACACGAGCGCGCTTACCGTTAACGGCTACGCCAGCGCGAACGGCGGCGCGGCTAGCAACCTCACCTTGTTCAATCTCGGTTCGGGTAACACACTGCTGCTGAGCAGCGGAGCGGCCAGTGCGTTCAACTCGGTATTCGGGCTGAACCTGGCGGCGGGCACGCAGATTGGTGTGGCACAGGTCAATCCGATCACCGCCGCTGCGGCGGTCCCCGAGCCCAGCACTTGGGCGCTGATGCTGTTCGGCTTCGGTGCGGCGGGCGTAGCAATCCGCCGCCAGCGGCGAATGGCCCTCGCCGCGGCCTGAGCAAGCCTCGCGTCCCCCACTACAGGTCGGCGCCCCATTTGAGTGGCGCTGGCCTGTACGCGCACTCGCCGCTCAAGCGGACCTCCCGATCGAAGCGAGCGTTGACGGTGTAGACGGCGTTCAGGAGGATGAGGGTCATGAGCTTGCTTGATGGGTTGATGCAGAACGGCGCGGTGGAGGCGATCAGCCGAGAGCTGGGTGTCGACCAGCAGACGGCGCAGAGTGGGCTGACCGCGCTGCTGCCGGCGGTGGCCGGCGGAATGCAGAACCAGGCGCAGGCTCAGCCTCAGGGGCTGGGCGGATTGGCCGGGATGCTGGGCAGCCTGGGCGGCGGCGGGCTGATGGACAATGTCACCGGTCCGCAGCCGACCGACGTCGGGCAGGGCAATGCGCTGCTGGGGCAGCTGTTCGGCAGCAAGGACACCAGCCGTGCAGTGGCGGACCATGCATCGCAGCAGAGCGGGGTGAGTCCCGACCTGCTCAAGAAAATGCTTCCGCTGGTGGCGATGCTGGCGGCCGGTTACTTCGCCAAGCAGGCGCACGGGCAAGGCGGCGGCGCGAGCCAGGAGGGTGGCCTTGGCGGGCTGCTGGCCGGAGCGACGGGCGGCGGCATGAGCGGGATGCTCGGCTCCATCCTCGGCGGCGCCATGGGTGGTGGCCAGGGTGGCGGCGGCAGCCCGTTGGGCGGCATGCTAGGCGGGCTGATGGGCGGTAATCGGTAACGTTGCGGGACGCTGTCGTCGCTCACCCCGCCGCCGAGCAGCACTCCGACGGACTGCCTCTACCACGGCGCTACTGGTCGGCGGCGGCCATCTGGCTGGCGCTGGCGATGGCGGTGCTCGACGGATCCATCGCCAACGTCGCGCTTCCTACCATCGCACGGCAGATCGGCGCTACGCCGGCGACGTCGGTGTGGGTGGTCAACGCCTATCAGCTGACGATCACCATGCTGCTGCTGCCGCTGGCGGCGCTGGGTGACGCGATCGGCTACCGGAAGGTGTATCTTCCGGGACTGGTGCTGTTCACGATCGGCTCGTTCGGCTGCGCCATGGCGCATGGGCTGAGCGGCCTGATCGCTGCCCGGGTGTTCCAGGGTGTGGGCGCGGCGTGCATCATGAGCATGAATGCGGCGCTGGTCCGGGCGACCTATCCGACGAAGATGCTGGGACGGGGCATCGGCTATAATGCGATGGTGCTGTCGGCCTCGGCCGCCGCCGGCCCGACGCTGGCGGCCTTCATCCTGGAAGTCGCGAATTGGCCGTGGCTGTTCCTGATCAACCTTCCGATCGGTGTGGCTGCGGTGATCGTGGGGCTGAAGGCGCTGCCCAGCGCCGGCGGGCAGGGGCGGCGGCCGGACTGGGTATCGGCGCTGCTGAGCGCGGCCATGATGGGCGGCGTGGTGTTCGGCGCCGAGATGCTGGCGCGGACCGGAAGCATGAGCGGCCTGGCGATGATCGCGGGCGGGATCGTCGCGGGCGCGTGCCTGGTGCGGCGCGAGTGGGGAGACCCGGCGCCGCTGTTCCCGGTCGATTTGCTGCGCAACCGGATCTTCGGGATGTCCATCGCCACATCGACGGTCAGTTTCGCGGCGCAGATGCTGGCTTATGTCACGCTGCCTTTCATGTTTCAGATGGTGCTTGGGCGCAGCGCGTTCGAGACCGGATTGCTGATGACCCCCTGGCCGCTGGCGCTGGGCGTGGTGGCGCCGATTGCCGGACGATTGTCCGACAAGGTGCGCGCGGGATTGCTCGGCGGGATCGGGCTTGCCGTCTTTGCCGCCGGGCTGTTCAGCCTGTCACGGCTGGGAACGCACCCGGCCACATGGGACATCGCCTGGCGAATGGCGCTGTGTGGGGCAGGGTTCGGGCTATTCCAGTCGCCCAACAACCGCACCATCGTCAGCGCGGCACCGCGTGAGCGATCGGGCGCCGCCGGTGGAATGCTGGCGACGGCGCGATTGCTTGGGCAGACCACGGGTGCGGTGGCGGTCGGGGCGGCCTTTCACCTGTCGGGCGTGGGGGCCGGGCCCGGGCTGTTGCTTGCGGCAAGCATGGCCGCGCTGGTCGCGGCCGGGCTCAGCCTGCTGCGGTTGAGGGCGCCACGGACACCACATCGGCTGCCGGAGGCGGCGCTGGATTGAGGTGCTTGCAATGGCCCAGAACGGGACATTTCCGGGCTTAGGCTTGACTCCTCTGATTGCAATCAAAGTTAATTTCGTGTTAATCCTCGTGAACGGCTTTCCGTTAGTCGTTCACTAAAAGGGGTTCGCCCATGTCGAAGTCGCTCCTCCGCGTCGCGCTCGGTGCATCAGCGCTTGCCTTGTTCAGCACGCCAGCGATGGCCGCGGACCAGTCGTTCACCGGAACGCTGTCCGATCCTAACCAGGTGTTGTTGTTCAATTTCACGGTTGGCAGCCCGTCCAACGTCACGCTTCGGACCTGGTCCTACGCCGGCGGGGTGAATGCGGCCGGCGCCACCATCGCACGCGGTGGCTTCGACCCCATCCTGGCGCTGTTCGACTCAACCGGGGCGATCATCAATCAGAACGACGATGGCGGAAGCAACGTCGCCGCCGACGCCGTTACCGGTCAGCGTTACGACACCTTCCTTACCGCGCTGCTCAATCCGGGTACGTACACCGTCTCGGTGATGGCCTTCTCAAACTTCGCGACCGGGCCGAACCTTTCGAACGGGTTCAGCGGGGGCGGAAGCTTCACGGACGTCACCGGCAACCGGCGCACCAACGCCTGGGCGTTCGATGTGCTGAACGTCGCCTCCGTAACGCAGGTCGGCGGTGCGGTGCCGGAGCCGGGCACCTGGGCGCTGATGCTGATCGGCTTCGGCGCCGTTGGCTGGTCAATGCGCCACCGGCGTACTGCGAAGGCCGTTCAGCGGCTCGCCTGAACCGATATTAAAGGAGTCTTGAGGCAGCCTCCCGGAAGGAGGCTGCCTCTTTCTTTTACACGGTCGGTGATCCGCTGCCGGCTGCATTGCCGTTCGCTCGAAGCACGGGCATGGCGAGGTCATGCATCACGCGGTGAGCCATTGGGTCGAGCAATATGGGGTGCTCGGCGTGTTCCTGGCAGCCTTCATCGAGGGCGAGATCGGCGTGGTGGTCGGGGGCGCGATGGCGCACCTGGGCAAGCTCAATCCGCTGTACGTGGTGCTTGCGGCGTGGAGCGCCGCGGTGCTGTCCGCGCAATTCTTCTTCGTGGCCGGACGTTCGCAGCGCGAGGCTAGATGGGTGCACAAGGTCACCGACAAGCGTGCGTTCGCGCTGGCCATCAGGTGGATCGACCAGCATCCGACCCTGTTCTGCATCGGCTACCGTTTCATCTACGGAATGCGGGTGGTGGGACCGGTTGCGATCAGCCTCAGCCAAATGCCGGCCCGGCTCTTCCTCGCCTACAACCTGTGCACCGCCTTCCTCTGGGCGTGCATCGGCGCGGGACTGGGCTGGTGGTTCGGACCGGAGCTCGCGCATCTGGTCCGCCGCTGGTTTACCTGGCAGCGGTTCGGCATCGCCAGCGTGGTCGCACTCGCCGTGTTCGTCGGCGTGATCGCCTGGCGCGCGCGGCGTGAGGGCCAGCGCCGGGCGGAGGCGCTCGGCCTTGACGATGTAATGGACTAGCTCGTCACGGACGAACGACGGTGAGCCGGGTGACCTGACGCACCGAACGGGCAGCCCGGATGTCGCCGCCCACGATCAGGCGCAGGGGCCCGGCCGTGGAGTCGAGCGGCTGGCCGTTGCAGTTGCTGGCGAGGACGGCCTCGGCCTTGCCCAGTGAGCCGTCGAGCTCACCCAGGCTGAACAGCACGCGATAGCCGTCGCGGGCGACGACCAAGATGCCAGTGGCGAGCGCGGCGCCGCGGAGAGCCTCGCCTTGCGGCAAGCCGGCGCGGGTCAGCAGGGCCGGCAGGGGCACCCCGGTGCAGCGCACGGACTTGCCATGGTCGGTGCGGCTTACGGTTGTCTGCGGCAGTTTGGCCAAGGCAGCGGAGTCGAGCACGAGCGGCGTTCGGCCGGGGCCATCGATGGTCAGCACCGGTGCGGCGGGGGTCCCTGCGGCGAGGAGCAGGGCGAGGATCATCTGGTCGGAGCCGGGCAGGTCACCGCGCCCTTCGAGATGGTGCAGGGTATGTACCGGTCCTTGGCGGCATCGAGCCGGCTGACGGAGACGGGAAGGCGAGTGACCCGGAAGCGGTCGCGCACGGTCTCGACCTCGTCATCGCCGCCGCACTTATAGTCGTGGACCTCGCGAACGGTGATGTCGAAGCGGCGCGAACTGGTCTTCTCGGGCGTGATCGACAGGCAGACAAGCGGCGTGGTGGGGTCGATCCGCTTCATCGCGTCACTGACCAGTGCGACCGCCCGGCCCTGTGTCACCGGGGCGGCTGTGGCCAGGAACAAGGCAAGGATCATCATGCGACGCGGGCCCGGCGGATATAGTCGTCAACGTTGAGGGCGAGCACGTCCATCGGCACGTTGCCGCCGAGCACCACGGCGTCGTCGAAGTCGCGCAGGTCGTAGCGAGCGCCCAGCGCCGCCTTTGCCTTGTCGCGCTGGCGGTTGATCTCCTGATGCCCGACTTCATAGCCGCAGGCCTGGCCGGGCCAGCTGCAATAGCGGTCGACTTCACTGGCCACCTCGAGCGGATTGGAGCCGTTGCGCTCGACGAAGAACTGGACGCCTTGGCTTCGGGTCCAGCGCTTGGCGTGGATGCCGCTGTCGACCACCAGCCGGCAGGCGCGGAAGGCAATGGACTGCAGGTAGCCCAGGCGGCCGACCGCGAAATTGTCGTAGACGCCCAGCTCGTCGGCCAGCTGCTCGGCATAAAGCGCCCAGCCTTCGGAGTAAGCGTTGAAGGCGAGCAGGGTGCGGATCAGCGGCAGCGAGAAGGTGTATTCGCCCTGCCAGACGTGGCCGGGGATCGCCTCGTGGTGAGCGAGGTCGGGCAGGCTGTACTTGCTGTGCAGCTCGGTGGTTCGGAGGTTGATCCAGAACTTGCCCGGGATCTTGCCGTCGGGTGAGCCGGGACCGCCATAGGCCCCGGGTGCGCCGGGCTCTTCCTCGGGCGGGAGGCGCTTCACCTCGAGGTTGCCCTTCACCAAAGTGCGGAAGGCGCGGGGCAGCTGGGCCCGGATGATCCTCAGCCGCTCCTGAATGAAGGCCATGATCTCGGCGCGGCCGGGGTCGCCTTCGGCAAATTTGTAGGCTGGGTCCTTGGCCAATGCCTGCATCCGCTGGCCGACGGTGCCTTGCGTATAGCCGAGCTGACGCAGGATCGGGTCCATCCGCCCGTGGAGCGTATCGAGCGTGTGAAGGCCGAGCTGGTGGATCTCCTCGGGGCTGAGGCTGGTCGTGGTGCTCGCGCGGAGGGCGTAGGCGTAATAGGCTTCCCCATGCGGGCGCGACCAGATGCCGGCGACGTCGGTGGCGCGGGGACGCTGGCGCTGGAACTCGTCGATCTGGCGGGTGAGGGCGGGCGCGACCTGGTTCACCGCGATGGCGCGGGCGCGGCGGTCCCAGTCGCCGGGGATGTTCTTCTCGCGGGTACGGTTGACGAGGCTGCTGACCAGCCCGCCCCCTTTTGCCGCATCGTCGCGGCTGCGCGTCAGCTGGGCGAGCGTCTTGTCGATGAGGAAGCCGGGCGGGACCAGGCCCTTGGCGGCGGCGGCCTTCATTCGGCCGAGCTCGCCGTCCAGTTGCGCCGGATATTCCGCCAGGCGGGCGAGATAGGCTTCGGCGTCGGGCGCGGTTTCGACCAGGTGGTCGGTGTCGAGGAACTTGGGCGTGTCGAGGTAGGCGCCGACGTTCTGGATCACGACGTAGGGCGTATTGCGGTAGCCGCCGACGGCGACGTCGCCATAGGGGAGCGCATAGCCCTGAAGGCCGGTGCGATAGGCGCTCTTGATGACCTCCAGCGTGGTGCGGGTGGAATGGGTGAGCTGTGACAGGTCGTAGCCGCTAACCTGCGCAAGGTCGCTGCGGATGGTGGCGGCGAAGCGGTCCTGGCCGGCCTGGCTGCGGTCGGAGAGGCGGCGGCGCAAGGGTGCGTAGGCGCCCTTGTCCACGTTGTTGCTGGTGGCCGACTCCGGGGTGAGTGCGAGCAGATGGTCGGTGACGGTCTGGATCAGGCGCTTGGCGCCGGCCTCGTCGAGCGGGCGCTTGGCCACGACCTTGGCGGGAACGGCGACGGCAGGAGCGGCGGCGGTTGCGGCAAGCGCGCCGAGGGTTTGGCGGCGGGTGAGAGGGGACAAGGTCAAGCGATACTCCTGGCGAAAATCAGGCGGGCGGCAGGCTGCGCTCGATTTCCACGCGCAGGCAGTTGCCGTCAACGCCGGTGATGCGGACCTGGTCGCCAGCGGCAGCGGGGCCACCCCGCGCGCTCCATTCGCTGTCACCGACGCGAACCCGGCCGTGGCTCGCATCGATGGGTGAGGTGGCGGTGACGACCCGGCCGATCAGCCGCGCGCCTCGATCGTTGAGCAGCGGGTCGGGACTGTTCACCGCCTGGTTGGCGTAGACCTTGCGGCCGATCAGCACCGCCACCGCGGTGTAGAGGGCGAAGAGGGCGAGGGCGGGCGCTAGGCCGAGGCCGAACAGCAGCACGAACACGCCCGTGATCATCGCCGCCGCACCGATGAACAGCAGGAACACGCCGGGCGCGATCAGCTCCGCCATCAGCAGCAGCAGGCCGCCGATCAGCCACAGCCAGCCCGGCGCGATACCGTCGATCATGACGGCCTAGCCCTCGATGCGCGGGCTGGCGGGGACGCCTGACGGCGGCGGACCCCGTTCGGCGCGCAGCTCGGTCCGGGGCGGCGGGGTGGGGGCGGTCGGCTTTCCCTCACCGCTGAAGACTTCCTTGGCAAGCTCCCCGATGCCGCCGAGCGTTCCGATCAGCTGGGTCGCCTCGATCGGGAAGAGGATGGTCTTGGCGTTGGGCGAGGTGGCGAACTGGCCGATCGCCTCGACGTACTTCTGGGCGATGAAATAGTTGATCGCCTGGCCGCTGCCGGCCTCGATTGCGTCGCTGACCGCCTTGGTGGCTGAGGCCTCGGCCTGGGCGGCGCGTTCGCGGGCTTCGGCTTCGCGAAAGGCAGCTTCCTTCAGGCCCTCGGCCTGGAGGATCTTGGCCTGCTTCTCACCCTCGGCGCGCAGGATCTCCGACTGGCGCAGGCCCTCGCTCTCGAGGATGTTCGCGCGCTTTTCACGCTCGGCCTTCATCTGGCGGGTCATGGCGTTGACGATGTCGGACGGCGGGCGGATGTCCTTGAGCTCGACGCGCGTGATCTTGACGCCCCAGGCCTCGGTCGCGTGATCGACGACCTGGAGCAGGCGGACGTTGATCTCGTCACGCTTGGACAGGGTCTCGTCGAGGTCCATCGAACCCATCACCGTGCGCAGGTTGGTGGTCGAAAGGGCCATGATCGCGGTGTAGAGGTCGGACACTTCATACGCGGCCTTGGCCGGGTCGAGCACCTGGAAGAAGACGACGCCGTCCACCGCCACCATGGCGTTGTCCTTGGTGATGATCTCCTGCCCCGGGATGTCGAGCACCTGCTCCATCATGTTGATGCGGCGGCCGACGCGGTAGAAGAAGGCGGGCATGAAGTTGAACCCGGGTTCTGCCACGCGGACGAACTTGCCGAAATGTTCGATGGTGAAGCGGTAGCCCTGGTGAACGATCTTGATGCTCATCATCGCATAGAGCACCACCAGCAAGGCCAGCGCGGCAAGGAAGGTCGTCAGCATGGAATCCCCCAATTCATTGTCGCGGCATCATGCCCTTGGGCTGGCTTCAAGCGAAGGGAAATCGGCGTGAGCGTGAATCTGTTCGGCAGGAGGTCGGCGCTGTTCCTTCCGGCGAGCAATTCACGGGCGATTGCGAAGGCGCGCGAGGCTGGAGCGGACCTGGTGATCCTGGACCTGGAGGACGCGGTGAAGCCGGCGGACAAGGACAGCGCACGGGCCGCGGCGGTGGTGGCAGTGGCGGAAGCCTGGCCTTGCCCGGTGGCCATCCGGGTCAACGGGTTCGCGAGCGATTGGCACGGCGTCGATGTCGAGGCGGTGGCGGGCTCTGCCTGCGATTTCGTGGTGGTGCCGCGGGTCGACGGCGCCGCCGTGATCGAAGAGGTGCTGACGGTCACGGGCAAGCCGGTGGCAGCGATGGTCGAGACGGCACTGGGCGTGCAGCGCGCGGCCGACATCGCGGAAGCGGCGGCGGCCCTGATCGCTGGGACGAACGACCTCGCCAACGACCTGCGGCTGCCCGAGGGCGAGCGGCGGCCGGCCTTGCAGACGGCGCTGCAGATGGTCGTGCTGGCAGCGCGCGCGGCCGGAAAGCCGTGCTTCGACGGTGTTTATAACCGGCTGGAGGATGCAGACGGATTCGCGGCCGAGGCGGCAGAAGGACGTCGGTGGGGTTTCGATGGCAAGACCCTGATCCATCCCAATCAGGTCGCCGCGTGCCATGCCGCTTTCGCGCCTTCTGCAAACGAAGTGGCGCGGGCCGAACGGCTGGTCGCGGCAGCACAGGGTGGCGCGCAACGGTTCGAAGGCGAGATGATCGAACGGATGCATGTCGAGGCGGCGGAACGGCTGCTGGGGCGGTAGAGGCTTGCCGAATCGGCTCTCTCCGGCCAAAGGCGCGCATGGCCGACCTCCTCTCATCTCCTGACATTCCGCTGGGCCTGACGTTCGATGACGTCCTGCTCCAGCCTCTCGCTTCCAGTGTCCTGCCGAGCCAGGCGGATACCTCCACGTTCCTGACCCGCGACATCCGGCTCAACATCCCCGTGCTGTCGAGCGCGATGGATACGGTGACCGAAGCCGACATGGCCATCGCCATGGCGCAGCTGGGCGGAATCGGCGTGCTCCACCGCAATCTGGATGTCGAGGCGCAGGCCGCCGCGGTGCGGCAGGTGAAGCGGTTCGAAAGCGGGATGGTGGTCAATCCGATCACCATGACCCCCGACCAGACGCTGGCCGAGGCGCTCGAGCTGATGCGGGTCAACAAGATCAGCGGCATTCCTATCGTGGAGCGGTCAGGCAAGCTGTGCGGCATCCTGACCAACCGCGACGTGCGCTTTGCCGAGAACCCGAAGCAGCCGGTGTCCGAGCTGATGACCCGCGACAATCTGGCGACCGTCCGCGAGGGCACCAGCCAGGAGGAGGCGCGGCGCCTGCTGCACCAGCGGCGAATTGAGAAGCTGCTGGTGGTGGATGACGGCGAGCATTGCGTCGGCCTGATCACGGTCAAGGATATCGAGAAGGCGGTTGCGACCCCCAACGCCACCAAGGACGCCGAGGGCCGCCTACGCGTCGCGGCGGCGAGCACGGTTGGCGACAAGGGCTATGAGCGTAGCGCGGCGCTGATCGACGCGGGCGTCGACTGCATCGTGATCGACACCGCGCACGGTCACAACGTCGACGTGGCGGCAGCGGTCGGGCGGGTGAAGAGCCTGTCTAACCGGGTGCAGGTGATCGCTGGCAATGTCGCCACCTCCGCGGCGACCAAGGCGCTGATCGATGCGGGCGCGGATGCGGTGAAGGTCGGTATCGGTCCGGGATCGATCTGCACCACGCGGATCGTGGCCGGGGTCGGGGTTCCGCAGCTGACCGCCGTGATGAGCGCGGCGGCGGCGGCGCGCGACGCCGGCGTGCCGGTGATTGCGGACGGGGGCATTCGGACCAGCGGCGACATGGCCAAGGCACTGGCGGCGGGCGCATCGACAGTGATGGTCGGATCGTTGCTGGCGGGGACGGAGGAAGCGCCGGGCGAGGTGTTCCTCTACCAGGGACGCGCCTACAAGAGCTATCGCGGGATGGGCAGCGTCGGCGCGATGGCCCGCGGCTCGGCAGACCGTTACTTCCAGCAGGACATCAAGGACCAGATGAAGCTGGTGCCCGAGGGGATCGAAGGACAGGTGCCGTTCAAGGGTTCGGTCAGCGCCATCGTCCACCAGCTGGTCGGCGGCGTGAAAGCGGCGATGGGCTATACCGGCTCGACCACCATTCCCGACTTGCAGGAGCGGGCCCAGTTCGTCCGGATCACCAATGCAGGGTTGAGCGAAAGCCATGTGCATGACGTGGCGATCACCCGGGAAGCGCCGAATTATCCGGCGCGCTAGCCAGTGACTCCCCCGGCGCGCGCCCAGGCCGCGATCGAGATCATTGATCAGGTCATCGCATCGGCGCGCGACAACGGTCCGCCGGCCGACGTGCTGGTCACGGCTTACTTCAAGATACGTCGCTATGCCGGGTCGAAAGACCGGCGGACGGTGCGGGAGCTGGTGTTCCAGGCGATCCGCCATGCGGCCGATCCTCCGGTGAATGGGCGGTCGGCGCTGCTGGCGGTCGCTCCGGAGTTGTTCGACGGCTCAGGACATGGGCCCGCGGCGGCGACAGAGGGTGAAGCGGCCGCGGCGGCCGGAGTCGTGCCCGCGTGGCTGCTTCCCGAACTGTCGGCGCTGGTCGAGGTGGACGGGCGGCTGGTGGAGCGAGCGCCGCTCGACCTCCGGGCCAAGCCGCCGCGTGAAGCGGTGCTGGCGGAACTGGCGGACGCAGTCGTTAGTCCGCTCAGCCCGTGGGGGCTGCGCCTGCCGACGGACGCGAACGTCACGGGGTTGCCGGCATTCACCGAAGGCCGGCTCGAAGTGCAGGATGAGGGCAGCCAGCTGGTCGCGCTTGCCGCGCTGCCCGAAGCGGGGTCGCTGGTCGTGGACCTTTGCGCGGGTGCGGGTGGCAAGAGTCTGGCGATTGCCGCTGCCCAGCCGGGGGCGCGGATCGTCGCCTGCGACGTGAGCCGGGCGCGACTGGCGCCGCTGGCGGCGCGGGCCGAGCGGGCCGGTGCCACGATCGAGACGCGGCTACTGAATACACCGCGCGAGGCCGAGGGCCTGAGCGACCTCGCCGGCCGGGCCGACGTGGTGCTGGTTGACGCGCCCTGCTCGGGATCGGGCACGTGGCGGCGCAACCCGGAGGGGCGCTGGCGGCTCAACCCCGAGCGGCTGGATCGGTTGACCGAATTGCAGGCGCGGGTGCTGGACCTGGCGGCGCCGCTGGTGAAACCGGGCGGAACCCTGGTCTATGCCGTCTGCTCCCTGTTGCGCCGAGAGGGTGCGGGCCAGGCAGCGGACTTCCTCAGCCGTCATTCAGGGTTTCAAGCGGAGGATACAGGCTTGGCCGCCGGGCGTTTGGACGGGGTGGGAAAACTTCTCACGCCGGGACATGACGGGACCGACGGCTTTTTCATCGCGCGGTTCCGGTCTAAGCGATGACCCGGGCCGAGTGGCTGGAGATTGTGATGCGAGTGACGCCGATTCTTGGGGCAGTGGGGTTGATGGCGGCGCTGATGGCCAGTTCGGGCCAGAGCCAGACGCCGGACAATCAGTTGAACCCGACCTCGGTGCAGCTGCTCCGGCAGGGTGAGGCGGCGCTTGCGGCAGGCAATTTCCAGGCCGCCGACGATGCGCTGGAAACCGCGCTCGCCGTTGATCCGCGCAACCGCCCGGCCTTTGTCGCGCTGGCCAAGGTGGCGACCCGGCAGAAGCTCTACGGACAAGCGATCCGTTACACCAACAAGGCGCTGCTGCTCGAGCCGACCGACCGCGATGCGATCGCAGTGCAGGGCGAAGCGATGGTCGAGATGGGCGCGACCGCGCGGGCGCAGCAGAATCTCGCCAAGTTGAAGCAGCTATGCGGCACTGGCGCGTGCCCGCAGGCGACCCAGCTGTCGATGGTCATCGCGCGCGGACCGGCGGTCGCGCAGAAGACCACACCGGCACCGACTACCAAGCAGAATTAAGCCGACAGCGCTTTCGCGAGCGCGACAAACTCGGGCACGCTCACGGTTTCGGCGCGGCGTTCCGCGGCGATGCCGAGCCTGGCGAGGGCGTCCAAAGCGTTCGGCACGGCCTTTAAGCTCTGGCGGAGCATCTTGCGCCGCTGGCCGAAGGCGGCGGCAGTAAGCTGTTCCAGCACCTGCGGGTCGACACCTTCCGGCTGCGGCGCGGGAACGATGTGAACGACGGCCGAGGCGACCTTGGGCGGCGGCGTGAAGGCCGAGCGGTGGACCGGCAGGGCCAACCGGGGCGTTGCGCGCCATTGGGCGGCGATGGCGAGGCGGCCGTAATGGTCACCGTCGGTGGGGGCGACGATCCGTTCGGCGACTTCCCGCTGGAACATGAGTGTGAGGCTTCGCCACCAGGGCGGCCAGGGTCCGCCCAGCCAGCGCAGCAGGAGCGCGGTGCCGACATTGTATGGCAGGTTGGAGACGATGTGCGCACCGTCGCCGACGATCGCCCGCTCGTCGATCTTCAGGGCGTCGTCCTCGATCACCGTCAGGTGCTCCGGGAAGGCGTCGCCCAGTTCGGCGAGGGCGGGAAGGCACCGGCGGTCGCGTTCGACGGCGATGACGTGCGCGCCTGCTTCGAGCAGCGCGGCGGTCAGGCCACCGGGACCAGGGCCGACCTCATAGACGGTCTGGCCTTCCAGCGGACCAGGGATGGCGGCAATCCGGGCGAGGAGCTGGCGATCCAGGATGAAGTTCTGGCCAAGCGCCTTGGAGGCGCTGAGGCCGTGACGGGCGATGACTTCGCGGAGCGGCGGCAGGCTCACGCGGCGGAGGCGGCCCGGCGGGCGGCGCTGCTCGCGGCCAGGCGGATGGCCGCGGCCATGGCGCGAGGGTCGGCCCGGTCCTCGCCGGCGATGTCGAAGGCGGTACCGTGATCGGGCGCCGTCCGGACGATCGGCAGGCCCAAGGTGACGTTCACGCCTTCTTCGAAGTGCAGCGCCTTCAACGGGATGAGCGCCTGGTCATGGTACATGCACAGCGCGGCGTCGTAGCGTCCACGGGCGGCGGCGTGGAACATGGTGTCGGCCGGGTGGGGGCCCGTGACGTCCCAGCCTTCGGCGCGAAGGGCCTCGATCGCCGGCTGGATTACCTCGATCTCCTCGGTGCCGAGCGCACCGCCTTCACCCGCATGCGGGTTGAAGCCGGCAACGGCGAGGCGCGGTTCCGGAATGCCGAAGTTGCGCTGGAGGCCGCGCAGGGTGGCGCGGCCACGCGCCTCGATCAACGCGGCTGTCAGCCGGTCTGCGACCTCCCGCAGGGAAAGGTGGGTGGTGACCGGAACGGTTCGGAGCGTCGGGCCGGCAAGCATCATCGCGACATTGCCGGGCGCCACGCCGCAGCGCTCGGCGACGAATTCGGTCTGCCCCGGATGGGAAAAGCCGATGGCGTAAAGCTGCTGCTTGCTGACCGGGCCGGTGACGACGCCCGATACCGATCCCGAACGGGCGAGGCCGACCGCTATCTCGAGGCTGTCGAGCGAGCAGTGGGCGCCGGCGGTGGTCGGGCAGCCGGGAACACTCGAACCCGAGGCGGGCACCGGGATCAACGGCAGGCCACGATGGAAGACCTCGGCGGCGAGGCGCGGCTCGTCAATGATCGCCAGCTCGCCGTCCCAAACCTGCGCAAGGCTGCGCGGATCGCCGACGGCGACGAATGGCGGAAGGCCGAAGGACACCCGCTGGTCCCAGCATTTGGCGACCACTTCGGGCCCAATCCCGGCGGGATCACCTAGCGAGACGGACAACGGCGGTAGGGACGGGGCCATCGGAAGACGACTAGCGGCTGGGCCGAGGTACGTCACCCCGGCCGGCGGCCCTAGCGATAGTCGATGACCGCGTCACGGCGAAGGTCGCGCAGGTAGCGGCGGGCGCGGAGGTTCACCCGCTCTTCGGTGAGCTGCTGCTGCACCTGCTCGGGATTGACCGTGTCGTTGCTCGCTCCTTCGTCGCGGCCGCAGATGACGAGGACTCGGACGCCTTCCTCGATGTTGCCGAACGGCTGGGTGGCCTGGCCGACCTGCATCGGCAGCATCATCTGCTGCAGCACCGGCGGCAGGTCGCGGAGCTTGACCTGATCGCTGCTGACGACTTCGCCATGGAAGTCGGCGGCGAGCTTGTCGGCGCCGCCGCAGCCGCCAACCGCGCGCGAGGCAGCGGTGAAGCGGGCAAGGACCGGCTCGGCGGCCTCACGGGTGGTGCCCTTGGGGAAGCTGATCGAAACCTGCTTCAGCGCTAGTTCGGCGTTGCGCGGATCGGCGGTGAGGACCTTGCGCGTGTCCTGCACGGCGAGGATGGAATAGCCGCCGGCAACGCGGATCGGCTGGCTGATCGCGCCGGGACCCATCTGGCGAAGCACGGCAGAGAGCTGCTCCGGCAGCTGCTCCGGCCGGACCCAGCCGAGGTCGCCGCCGACCGCCGCCGTGGACGCTTCGGAGAATTGCCGGGCATAGCCGACGAAGCTGCCGCCCTGCTGGATGGCCGCGATGATCTTCTGCGCATTGGCGAGCACCTGCGCGTCGTTGGTGCTGTTGGCCGCGAGGTAAATCTCGCCGACGCGATATTCCTCGGTGCCCTTGGCGGCGTTCAAGCGGTCGATGACGGCCTTGACCTCGTCCTCGCCGACGTTGACGCCGCTCTCGATCTTGGCGCGCTGCAGGCGCTGCCAGGCGATCTCGCCCTCGATCTGGCGGCGCATCGAACGGATCGAGCTGCCGTTCGCTCTCAGGTACGTGGCGAGCCCGTCGGGGGTCTGCTTCACGTTCTGGGCGACGCGCGCGATGGTCTTGTCGATGTCGGCGGCGGGCACCTTGATGTCCTCGCGCCGGGCGGCCTGGATCTGCAGCGTCTCGTCGATCAGGTTGCTGAGCACCTGGGCGCGCAGCCGCTCGACCTCATTGTCGGGGATCTTGCCGCCCTGGCTGATCGCCAGCAGGGCCAGGCGCTGGTCGATATCGGTCTGGGTAATCACTTCGCCGTTGATGATGGCGCTGGCCTTGATCACCGAAGGAATTGCCGTGCCGAAGACGGTGACCTGAGAGGGGATGCGCAGGTTGGCGGTGCTGTTGGGCCGGGAGGGATCGGCTGCCGCCGCCGCGGCAGGCTGCTGCTGCTGAGCGGGTGCGGTACGAGCCGGGACGGGGCGCTGCACGACCGGCTTGCGCGGCGCAGGGCGCTGGGCGGCGATGGCCATGCTCGCCCCGGCGCAGAGCGCCACGGTGCCGAGAAACTTGCTGAAGCGCGCTTCCACTGTGCTCATAATCCCTTGTAAACCTAATGAAAACGCCCTGCCCAAGCCGCGCTTAACGGCTGATGAGCGGCTTAGCGGCCGAGTCCCTTGAGGACCAGCCGAAGCTGGAACGTATTCCCCTCCCGCAGGAAATTGACGCGGTCATAGTCGCGCCGCCAGGAGATTCCAATTGCCAGGCACGGGTCTTCATAGTCGATGCTGAGGCGATGGCGCACGGGCTCGAACCCGTTCGAGGCCGACAAGGGGTCCTCGGCGCGGCTGGTGAGGTCGAGCACGGTGGCCCCGAACACCGACCAGTAGCGGGCGAACTGCCAGCGCCCGGCGAGCCGCAGTTCCTCCTTGTCGCGCAGATCCTCGACCGACGTGTCGACGTTTCGGTTGAGGCGCAGGTAGCCGACCCGCGCGTAGGTGAGGTCGGTGCCGACCGTCAGGTCGAGTTCGTTGCGGCGGACCGCGAAGTTGCCTTTGTCGAGCCGGAAGCGGTGGGTGACGTCGAGGAAGCGCCCGAACTGAACCCTGGTACGGCCAACGATGTCCGAGAAGCGTTCGCTGAGCCCCGTGCCCTGCGGAAAGATGCTGAGGTCGCGGTTGAAGCGGTAGCTTTGGCCGATGGTGGTCGAGATGGCGATGTTCGGCCGGTCGTAGTTCCAGTCGAGCCCGTAGGTGATGCGGCTGCCGTCTTCCCAGCGGTCGTAGCCGGGGAAACGGTTGAGCGAGAAGAGGTTGCTTGCCTCAAGGTCGATCGCGCGGCTGTCCTCGTTGGGGATGGCCAGGTTGCGGGTGGGCGCGTTGGCGACGAACTGGATCCGGGGGACCAGGCGCTGAACACCGCCGAACAAGGGGCCGATCAGCGGCCAGCGCGCCTCGGCGGCAGCGGCGGCGATGACTCGGCCGTTCCAGCCTTCCTCGCCGCGGTAGAGCAGGGTGCTGGTCGAGGCGGTGTCGCTGGTGTGGTAGATGTCGCCGCGCACCAACCCGGTCAGTACCAGCTCCTGCCCGAGGGGAGTGAGGAAGCGACGGTCCCAGCGGGCCGAAGCGAAGGCGCGCTGCGTGTCCTGCCCGTCGCGACGGAGGATGGCGAGGGTATTGGCCTCCAGTTCGACCCGGCCGCCGATGGTCGGCGGGACCAGGCGGAAGCGAGCGTCGAAGGCGGGCATGGCGAACGGGATGGCGGCCTGGCGGTCGGTCGAGCGAAGGCCCTGGAAGGACCAGGCGGCGAGGCTGACGTAGCTGTCGAGGTCGATCCGCTCGAGGTTGAGGAAAGACCGAAGCTTGTCCTCGCGGGTGATGTCGTAGCGGCGCGTCACGGTCTTGTCGGTGGCGCGGCGGATCTGGCCCGTCAGGCTCCACAACGGATCGAACTGCAGCTTGCCGCTGGCGTCGATATAGCCGCGGATCGGGCGTCCGCTCTCCGGATCGGTCGCCTTGTTGTCGCCGACCGTGATGAAGCCCTGCACCTGGTAGGCGCCAAGCTTATTGACCTCACGATAGTTGGCCTCAACCGATGGAAGCGCCTCGGTGTAGATCCGCGGCGTCACGGTCAGGTCGCGATTGCGGGCGAGTGCGACGTGCAGGGGAACGCCGATCTCGAACCCGTTGCGGCCGGAAATCTTGAAGTCGGGGAAGAGGACGCCGGTGATGCCTTCGTCACCGCGCCCCGTGCTGACGGCGAAGACCGGGAGCAGCGGCAGGGTCAGGCCGAAGATGCTGAACCGTCCCCGCTCGAACCGGACCCGGTTGCGGACTGCGTCGTAACGGACCCGGGCAGCGGTGACCTTCCAGCTCGGCCTGCGCGGGTTGCAGCCGTCGGCCTGCGTTACCGGGCACGGCGTGTAGACCGCGTTGTTGAGCGTCGTGATGTCGCCGTCGCGGGTGGCGCTGCGGGCCGCGAGGCGGGCACCGCTTTCGAGCACCACCAGCAGGTTCTGGACGGTAGCTTTCTTGATGTCGTCGGTCAGGACGGCGCTGTCGCCGACGAACTTGTCACCTTGCGGATTCACCGCGACGACGTTGCCGGTGGCGACGACCTGGCCGGTTGCGCGGGTCCACGTGACCTTGTCGGCGGCGACGTAATTGCCATCGCGAGCGAGGCGGACGCGCCCTTGCGCGGTCAGCACGTCCTGCTGGTCGTCATAGGTGACGATGTCTGCGCTGAAGTCGACTGGCGGCTGCGGCGCCGCGGCCGGAGCGGGGGTCGCCGCGACAACGGGTGCGGTGGGTGCCGCCACGCTCTGGGCGGCCGCGGGCACCGCAAGCACGAGGATCAGCGGCAGCGCCGTCCAGCCGATCTTGCCCAAGCTCAAAGGTTCTGCCGCCCGCGTGTTTCTTGCCGAAAGGAGAGGCGGCCTATCGCACCTCGTCCGCCAAGCGGCAATGCCTTGCATCGGATGCCCGAGTGCCTAAAGCCCTTGGCCGTTCCCTGATCCAAACACGTGAGAGTTCATTCATGCAGATCCGTTTTGCCGCTTCGCGTCCCGAGGGCAGCCATGCCCTGGTTCTGCCGGTTGCCGGTCTTGATCGCAGCGGGCTGGAATCGCTCGGCGGTTCGCGTGCGGCGGTCGAGGCGGCAGCCCGGCTCCAGCGGTTCGATGGCGAAGCGGGCGGTGCGGCCGAAAGCTTCATCGATGACAACGGCACGGCGCGGCGCGTCGTGCTGGTGGGCATTGGCAGCAAGGGCGAAGAATCGGCCGAGAAGCTGGGCGGGACCGCGGTGGCGCGGCTGCTGACTTCGGGCGAGACGCGGGCGGTGATCGACCTGTCGGGCCTGGGCTACAGCGCCGATGCAGCCGGAAAGGTGGCGCTGGCGGCGTCGCTGCGCGGCTGGCGCTATGACAAGTACCGGACCAAGCTCAAGGACAAGCAGAAGCCGACCCTGACCGAATTGGTGATCGTCGGCGCGGCCGACGGGGCGGAAGCTCGCTGGACCGAGCGGTACGAGCCGGTGTTGAAGGGTTCGTCACTGACTCGTGAACTGGTCACGGAGCCAGCCAACATCATCTATCCCGAGAGCTTCGTCGAGCGTTGCCGCAAGGCGATGGAGGGCACCGGCCTCGAGATCGAGGTGCTTGACCAGGCGCGGATGGAAGAGCTTGGCATGGGCGCGCTGCTTGGCGTGTCGCAGGGTTCCGTCCGCAAGCCGCAGCTGCTGATCATGAAGTGGAACGGTGGGGCCCATGGCGAAGCGCCGGTGGCGCTGATCGGCAAGGGCGTGACCTTCGATACCGGCGGTATCTCGATCAAGCCGGCGGCCGGCATGGAATCGATGAAGTGGGACATGGGCGGCGCGGGCGCGGTGGCCGGTGCGATGCTCAGCATCGCCGCGCGCAAGGCCAAGGCGAATGTGGTCGGCCTGTGCGGCCTGGTCGAGAACATGCCCGACGGGAACGCGCAGCGCCCGGGCGATGTGGTCACCAGCATGAGTGGCCAGACGATCGAGGTGATCAACACGGACGCCGAGGGGCGGCTCGTGCTGGGCGACGTCATGACCTATGCGCAGCGGACGTTCGGGCCGAAGCGGATCGTCGACCTGGCGACGCTGACCGGCGCGATGGTGATCAGCCTGGGCCATGAATATGCCGGCGTCTTCTCCAACGACGATGGGCTCGCCAACGAGCTCATCGCGGCGGGGACGGCGACCGGCGACAAGTTGTGGCGGATGCCGATCGGCGAAGCCTACGACCAGCTGATCAACTCGCCCATCGCCGACATCAAGAATGTCGGTCCGCGTGAGGGTGGCTCGATCACCGCGGCGCAGTTCCTGCAGCGCTTCGTCGATGATGGGGTCAAGTGGGCTCATCTCGACATCGCGGGCGTGGCCTGGAGCGAGAAGGCCAGCAGCACCTACGACAAGGGCGCCACCGGCTATGGCGTGCGCCTGCTCGACGCCTTCGTGGAAGCGACGGCGGAGAAGTAGGCGCGGCCGGGCCCATGCGCGTCGATTTCTACCAGCTGGGCGAGGCGCCGCCGGACGGAGTGATCGCGACGCTGGCGGCCAAGGTGCTAAGTGATGGTGGCCACCTGCTCATCGTGGCCGAGGACGAAGGGCAGCTGTCCCGGCTGGACCGCTTGTTGTGGGATCAGCCGGGTGCCAGCTTCCTGCCGCACGGGATTGCCGGCGGAAGTGACGACGCGCGCCAGCCGATCCTGCTGTCGACCACCCCCGACGCGCCCAACCTCGCCCGCAACCTGCTGATTGCCGATGGCCAGTGGCGGGAGGCCGCGCTGGCGTTCGAACGCGCCTTCTATCTGTTCGACGAGGCGACGCTGGAAGGCGCGCGGCTGGCGTGGAAGCTGCTGTCCGGACGTGAGGGCGTGGAGCGGCATTATTGGGCGCGCGAGGACGGGCGCTGGGGAATGAAAGCGAGCGGCTGACTTGCCACCTGAGGCGCCCACCGCTACGGGCGCGGCCAATTCCAACCACTTTTGCACAGGAGACCGCGGGGCCATGGCCGTGACGCGCACCTTTTCGATCATCAAGCCCGACGCCACCCGCCGCAACCTGACGGGCGCGGTCACCAAGATGCTGGAGGAAGCCGGCCTGCGCGTCGTCGCTTCCAAGCGCATCCACATGAGCCGGGAGCAGGCCGAAGGCTTTTACGGCGTTCACCGCGAGCGGCCGTTCTTCAACGACCTGGTCGGTTTCATGATCTCCGGCCCGGTGGTCGTGCAGGTGCTGGAAGGCGAGGACGCCGTGAAGCGCAACCGCGACATCATGGGCGCGACCAACCCCGCCAACGCCGAGCCGGGCACCATCCGCAAGGAGCTGGCGGAATCGATCGAAGCGAACTCGGTCCATGGTTCGGACAGCGACGAGAATGCCAAGATCGAGATCGATTTCTTCTTCAAGCCGGAAGAGATCGTCGGCTAAGCCATTGGCCGGACGAGTTTTTGAAAGGCCGCCGGAGCGATCCGGCGGTCTTTTTTTTTGGCAGATTACCGGCGTTTAACGGAACCGCTCGCGCCGCCTGTTCGTAACCTGCTTATGGTCGAACAAGTTCTGCATGAGGGCGACGATCGTCCTCGCTCCACCGCCAAAATCTTCGGGCACCCCATCCACCCGATGTTGGTGCCGTTTCCGATCGCCTTCTGGATCGGAGCGCTGATCACCGACATCATTTATTCGCGCACGGCCGATGTGCAGTGGACGAATTTCTCGCAGTGGCTGCTGTTTGGAGGACTGGTCTTCGGCGCACTGGCCGCGGTGGCCGGGATCACCGACTATCTCGGCGACCGGCGAGTGCGGTCGCATGCAGCAAGCGCGCACGGCGGGATCAACATCGTCGTGTTTATCATCCAGATCTTCAACAGCTTCGTTCATGCACGCGACGGCTGGACGTCGGTCGTGCCGACCGGCCTTACCCTGTCGATCATCGCGGTCCTGTTGCTGGCCGTGAGCGGATGGCTGGGGGGCACCCTGGTCTACAAGCAAGGCGTGGGGACTCCGCGATGAATGCTCGCACTCTACTTCCCATCCTGCTGGCGGGAACGCTAGCTGCCTGCGGCTCGGCCGAGGCGGTCAACCCGGACGAGCAGCTCGGCCCCAATCCCAAGCTCCCCGCGGCTCAACAATATCTGATGCCGCCGATGAAGGTCGGCAGCGTGCTTGGCTGGAAAGATGGCGAGCATCCGACGGCGCCGCCCGGATTCACCGTGCAGGCGTTCGCGACGCGGTTGAAGAACCCGAGGTTCCTTTACCCGCTGCCGAACGGCGACGTGATCGCGGTCGAGAGCATGGATCCGGGCCTGGAGGGCAAGCAGCGGCCAAAGGACTTCCTGATCAGCTACTTCCTCGGCAAGGCACATGGCGACGTGCCCGGCGAGGGGCCATCCAACCGGCTGGTGCTGCTCCGTGACGCCAATGGCGACGGCGTGGCCGAGGGCAAGTCGGTGCTGATCGACCATGTCTTCTCGCCGTTCGGCGTGACTTATTCGGATGGTGCGCTGTACGTCGCGGCCACGGATGGGGTGCTGAAATATCCCTTCACGCCAGGGCAGACGCATATCGACGCCAAGCCGACAATGCTGACCGAGCTGCCGGGCGGGCCCATCGACCATCACTGGACCAAGAGCCTGACGATCAGTCCGGACGGGTCGAAGCTGTATGCGACGGTCGGATCGAACAGCAACATCGTCGAAAACGGGTTCGAGGCCGAGAAGGGCCGCGCGGCGGTGTGGGAGATCGACAAGCAAAGCGGCCGGGCGCGTGTCTTCGCGACGGGGCTGCGCAACCCGAACAGCCCGACCTTCTACCCGGGGACGAATACCTTCTGGGTGGTGGTGAACGAGCGTGACGAGCTCGGCCAGAATCTGGTGCCTGACTACATGACCTCGGTGAAGGATGGCGGCTTCTACGGCTGGCCGTACAGTTACTACGGGCAGCACGTCGACCCGCGGGTGCGTCCGCAGCGGCCGGACATGGTCGCGAAGGCGATCTCGCCCGATTACGCGCTGAGCAGTCACGTCGCGGCCCTGGGCCTGACTTTCTACACCGGTGCCAGCTTCCCGGCGCAGTATCGCGGCGGCGCGTTCGTCGGCGAGCATGGCAGCTGGGATCGCGATCGCTTCAACGGCTACAAGGTGGCGTTCGTGCCGTTCAGCGGCGGTAAGCCGAGTGGCAAGGCGCAGGACTTCCTGACCGGCTTCATCGCGGGCGATGGCGATAACGTGCACGGCCGGCCGGTCGGGGTGGCGGTGGACCGTACCGGTGCGCTGCTGGTCGCTGACGATGCCGGGAACACGATCTGGCGAGTGGCGCCGGCGGGTGCCCCGGCGGCGCGTCCGCAGCAGGTGGCCGCGCGCTAGCCAGTCAGTCGCGGGCGACCCGGAAGCCGACGCCGCCACTGCGGTAGTTGGCGACCGTGGAGCCAGGCTCTGGCGGCGGCGCGAAGCTGCGTGCGGCAGGACGGATCCAGCGGCGCTGGTCACCCCAGCTGCCACCGCGCACCACCCGGAAGTCGCAGGTCGGCATCCCGTTCAGGTCCTTCAGATCGCCCGTCGCGACGATCGGCCGCTTGGTGGTGAAGGCGCTGCCATCCGTCGGCAGGCCGGCATAAGTCGGTGAGAAGCAGTCCTCGACGAATTGCAGCACGTTTCCGCCCATGTCGTGCAGACCGAAGGCGTTGGCGGGGAAGGCGTCGCCCGGAGAGGTGAACTGCCATCGATCGCGACCTTCGGCGAGCCCCTTGCAGCACGTCTCCGTCCCATGGTTGGCGCGATCGTGGGAGGGTGCGTCATCCCACCACCAGGCTGTGCTCGTGCCCGCACGTGCGGCATATTCCCACTCAGCCTCGCTGAGTAGGCGGTAGTGATGGCCCGTCGTGCGGCTCAGCCAGCGGACGTAATCCTGCGCATCGTTCCAGGTGACACAGACCACCGGGTCACGCCCGGTCTGGGGAAAGCCGAGGTCATTCCAGCTTGCAGTCTGGTTGCCGTCGGCCTTCCCGGTCCACTGGCAACCTTTGACGGTGGGGCGCTGGGTCGCACGCGCGAACGTCGCCCATTCATCGCGGGTGACGTCCAGGCGGCCAGCCCAGAAGGCGCGGACCTTCACTTCGTGCTGCGGAGTCTCGAGCGAGTCGTGGAGCGGATCCTTGTCGGCGGAGCCCATCAGGAAGAGTCCGGCGGGAATGCGAACGAGCTCGGGGCAATTCTTGCAATCCCGCTTCACGTGCGGGGCGGCGGCGGCAGCGGTGGAAGCGGCGGCAAAAAGAATCAGTGCGGCGAGCAGCCAGCGAGCGGTGAATGGCATGACGGCTCCAAGGGCGCGAGCATGGCGACTCGCCGGGGGCAGGAACGCGTACGGCCACGTGCTGAGCCGAGTGTAGCAGCCCTTGGAAGCGGCTAGAAGTCGTCGGCTGCCCGCAGCAGGCGGGTGAGTCGCGGTGGTGCCGCGGTGCGCCAGCTGCGTTCGAGCCAGTCACTGACCTCGTCCCAGTCCACATCGCGGCGGTTGAGCTTGAGACCGAGCCAGCCGCTCGCGCCGTAATATTTGGGCCAGTAGTAATGCTCTGGGCGGGCCTCGATCAGCCCCGTCATCTCATCGGCGCCGCTGGCCTTCACGAGCAGGCCGACCGCTTCTTCTCCGTGATGATGGTCGGCGATGATGGCGAACAGCTTGGCCGTCTTCTCAGGGCCGACCGCCCAGCCGGGCGAGCCGTGGCTGGTCTTGCGGGTGACCTCGGCCAGGCGGCGGGCGAGCGCATCGACTCGTGTTTCGATCCAGCCGGCGTCGAGCGGGCGTGAGACGTAGTCGGCGAGGATGCGCGGGTAGAGCTGGTGCTCGGCGATGCGGACCCGCGCCGCGAGGCTGTCGGGCGTATCGCCAGTGAGAATGGCGACCGCGACCTGGCCGAGGACTTCGCCAGAATCGACCTCGGGCGTGACGAGGTGAACGGAGCAGCCGCCGTGCGGGTCGCCGGCCTCTAGCGCCCGGGCGTGCGTATCGAGGCCTCGATACCTGGGCAGCAGCGAAGGGTGAATGTTGAGGAGCTTGCCCGACCAGCGTTCGACGAAATCGGCCGGCAGGATCCGCATGAAGCCGGCGAGGGCGACCACGTCGACATCGGCGGCCTGCAGGGTCGCCTCAAGCTGGGCGAAGAACGCCGGGCGGCTGTCTTTGGTGGGCTTCGGCAGGCGGGTGACGGCAACGCCTTCGGCTTCGGCGAGAGCCAGGCCGGGGGCGTCCGGATTGTCACCGGTAACGAGTGTGATTTCGTAGGGGCAGGATTCCGCACGTGCGGCATAAATGAGGGCGGCCATGTTGCTGCCAGTCCCGGAGATGAGGATGGCGACTCGGGCGCGTTCAGCCATGATTGTGGGTGGCGGACCATGGAGTGCGGGCGCTCCAGGTCTCGGTGCTGCCGGTCACGGTGCAGCCGCGCGGCCCGGCGGTGATCTGGCCGATCGTGTGGACCTTTTCGCCAGCGTCGGTCAGCGCCGCAGTGACCGCCTCGGCCTGCTCGGCGGCGACAATCGCCACCATGCCGATGCCGCAGTTGAAGGTGCGGGCAAGCTCGGCCGGCTCGATGCTGCCACCGGCCTGGAGCCAGGCGAACAGCGGCGGGAGAGTCCAGCGGTCGGCATCGACGGCGGCGTGGGCGCCCGCGGGCAGGACGCGCGGGATGTTCTCGAGCAGGCCGCCACCAGTGATGTGCGCCAGACCCTTGATGCGGTCGGCACGAATCTGAGGCAGCAGGCTCTTCACGTAGATCCGCGTGGGTTCGAGCAGCAGGTCGCCAAACAGCCGGTCCGCGTCGAAGCGGGCGGGCCGGTCGAGCTTCCAGCCATTGTCGGCGACGAGTCGCCGGACGAGGCTGAAGCCGTTGGAGTGGACGCCGGAACTGGCAAGTCCGAGGATGACGTCGCCAGCTTCGATCGTCTCTCCGGTCAGCTGCTGGCCTCGCTCCACCGCGCCGACGCAGAAGCCGGCAAGGTCATAGTCGCCATCGGCATACATGCCTGGCATCTCGGCGGTTTCGCCGCCGATCAGGGCGCAGCCGGCCTGGCGGCAGCCGTCGGCAATGGAAGCGACCACCACTTCGGCAACGGCGTTATCGAGCTTTCCGGTGGCGAAATAGTCGAGGAAGAACAATGGCTCGGCGCCCTGTACGACCAGGTCGTTGGCGCACATGGCGACGAGGTCGATGCCGACGCCATCATGGCGGCCCGTGTCGATCGCGAGCTTGAGCTTGGTGCCGACGCCGTCGTTGGCGGCGACCAGGATGGGATCGGTGAAGCCCGCCGCCTTCAAGTCGAAGAAGCCGCCGAAGCCGCCGAGTTCGGCGTCCGCGCCGGGCCGGCGAGTGCTTTTCGCCAATGGTCCGATCGCCTTTACCAGCGCGTTGCCCGCGGCGATGTTCACGCCGGCTTGTTCGTAGGTCAGCCCCATAGCCGAGCGCACTAGCCGAGAAGCCGCTTGGAAATCCACCGAACAGTCGCCAGAAGGCGGCTCATGCTGCGTCGGGGCCTTGTTCGATCGTTCCTCCTCGTGCTCGCGGTCCTTGGGATGGCCGGGGGTGCGGTGCTGTATGCCCAGCTGGAGAGCGGTGACCGCGGAATCCTCCCGCTGGACAGCTCCAACACGCTGGAGATCGGCGGAATCAAGGTCGATACGACAGGCAAGACCGCCGACGAGGCGCGTTATGCCGGGTGGCGGATCGCCCAGCGCGAGGGGTTCAAGGCGCTGTGGGCCAAGGCGCATGGGGCACCGTTGAGCGCCGCGCCGAACCTGCCCGACAGCACGCTGGACGGGTTGGTGAGCTCCATCATTGTCGAGTCGGAGCAGATCGGACCGACCCGCTACATCGCGACCTTGGGCGTGCTGTTCGACCGGGCGCGGGCGAGCGAGTTGCTGGGAATGGCGGGCCCGGTGCGCCGGTCCGCACCGCTGCTGCTGGTGCCGATCACGGTCACGGGCGGCAATGCCACCAGCGTTGAACTGCGCAACGCCTGGCAGCGGGCATGGGCCGAGTTCCGCACGTCCAACAGCCCGATCGATTATGTCCGCGTCTCCGGCATGGGGATGGACCCGCTGCTGGTGAACGCGGCGCAGGCCGACCGGCCGGGCCGCGGCTGGTGGCGCAACATCGTCGATCAATATGGCGCGGCCGACATCCTCGTGGCCGAGGTGCAGTTGCGGCGGGTCTACCCAGGTGGACCTGCGACGGGCACCTTCAGCGGCTATTTCGGGGCCGACCGCAAGCCGCTCGGGAGCTTCACGCTGACGGCGCAGAACAGCGCCGGCCTGCAGGACATGATGAACCGCGGAGTCGCTCAGATGGATGCGCTGTTCGCCCGCTGGCAGGCCGCCGGCGAACTGGCGCCCGATCGCAGCCTGCTGCCGCCACCGCTGCCGCCGCCTCCGGTCGAGGAAGAAGCGCCGGTCGCCAAGCCGGTCGAGCAGACCACCCGGGTAATCCAGATCTTCGTCACCAGCCCCTATTCACCGGTCGCATGGCTGCGCTCCATCCCCGGGGTGACCAACGTGCAGGAATTTGGCGCCAAGGTGCTGGCGGTGACCTACAAGGGAACCCAGGGGCAGCTTGCCGCGGCGCTCAATGCACGTGGTTGGCAGACCGACACGGCGTCGGACGGCGTATTCAGGATCACTGGCTACAAAGGGCAATTGGTGAAGCCGCAGCCGGCACCAGCCGCTCCTGCACAGCCCGGCAACACAGTGCAGCCCGCGCCCAACAGGCCGGGGGAGGACTGATGCGCGCGGCCGACCAGATCGCGCTTCCGCTCGACTGGCCGCCAGGAAGCGACGACAGCCGGTTCATCGTCGGTGAGCCCAACCAGGCGGCGTTTGACCATTTTCAGCGCTGGAGCATGTGGCCGGTGAGGGCCACGATCCTGACCGGACCGCGCCGTTCGGGCCGTTCGCTGCTTGCCCGAAGCTTCGTCGCGCGGGTGGGCGGGCGGCTGTTCGACGATGCGCAGCGGCATGACGAGGAAGCGCTGTTCCACGCGTGGAACCAGGCGCAGGAGAGCGGGCGGCCGCTGGTGCTGGTCGCGGACTCGGCGCCGCCAGCATGGGAGCCGAGCCTGCCCGATCTTCGAACAAGGCTGGCCGTCACCCCCGTCATTGCAATCCAGCCGCCCGATGATGCGCTTTTCGCGGCGCTGATCCAGCGGCTGTTCGCCGATCGCGGGCTGCATCTTCCGACCGAGGCGCTGCGTTACGTGGTGATGCGGGTCGCGCGCGATTATTGGACCGCCGAGCGGGTGGTGGAGGCGATCGACCGGTTCGCCATCGCTGAGCGTGCGCGGCTGAGCATTCCCACGGTGCGGCGGGCGCTGGTCAGCGCGGGCCTGATCGACGGAGCGGCGCAGTGAACGCCCTGGCCGAGATCGCGGTCGAACCGCCCCCGCCGGTGAAGGAGCGCCGCTACTTCAACCGCGAGCTTAGCTGGCTCGCGTTCAATCGCCGGGTGCTAGAGGAAGCGGCCAATCCGAGCCACCCCCTGCTGGAGCGGCTGCGGTTCCTCTCGATCAGCGGCTCCAACCTCGACGAATTCTTCTCGGTTCGCGTGGCGGGGCTCAAGGAGCAGCAGCTCGAAGGGGTGGAGCAGCTGAGCTATGACGGGCTGACCGCCAGCGCGCAGCTCGAAATGGTTCGGGTCGAGGCGGATTCGCTTGTCGCAGAGCAGCAAAGGACCTGGCTGGAACTGCGCGGCCTTCTGGCCAAGGAGAAGGTCGAGGCGGTGGCGCCGGCGGACCTCACCGAGGATGAGCACGAGCATCTGCGCAATTATCTGCGCGAGCAGATCTTCCCGGTCCTGACACCGCAGGCGATTGATCCTTCGCACCCGTTCCCGTTCATTCCCAACCTCGGGTTCAGCCTGGCCTTCTCGATGATCGACACGGCCGATGGAGAACCCGTCAACGAGGTGGTGATGATCCCCGCCTCGGTCCCGCGCTTCATCCGGTTGCCGGGCAAACGGATGCGGCTGATCGCGATTGACGACGCGGTGGGAGCGCACCTCGACCTGCTGTTCCCGGGCTTCGTGCTGGTCGGGGCCGGCGCTTTCCGGGTGCTGCGCGACACCGACATCGAGATCGAGGAGGATGCCGAGGACCTCGTCCGCACCTTCCGCTCGGCGATCAAGGAGCGGCGACGCGGGCGGGTGATCCGGCTGGAATTCTCTTCGGGGACGCCGACGGACCTGGAGGACATCGTTCGCGCAGGGCTGAAGGCCGAGCACGCGATCATCGCGGAGAGCAGCGGCTTCATCGGCGTCACCGATCTGGAGGCGCTGGTCAACCTGGACCGGCCGGAACTCAAGTTCGAGCCCTATGTCCCACGCCTGCCTGAACGCATCCAGGAGCATGGCGGCGACTGCTTCGCGGCGATCCGGGCCAAGGATCTCGTCGTCCATCACCCCTACGAAAGCTTCGACGTGGTCGTCGCTTTCCTGCGCCAGGCGGCGGCCGACCCGGACGTGGTGGCGATCAAGCAGACGCTGTACCGGGCAGGCAAGCAGTCGGCCATCATCGACGCGCTGGTGGCGGCGGCCGAAGCGGGGAAGTCGGTGACAGCGGTGGTCGAGCTCAAGGCCCGCTTCGAGGAAGAGCAGAACCTGTTGTGGGCGTCGCGGCTGGAGCGGGCCGGCGTTCAGGTGGTCTATGGCTTCGTCGAGTGGAAGACGCACGCCAAGGTGTCGATGGTGGTGCGGCGCGAAGGCGGCCTGTTCCGAACCTACTGCCATTTCGGGACGGGCAATTATCACCCGGTGACCGCGCGGGTGTACACCGACCTCAGTTTCTTCACCGCCAGCCGCCGGGCCGCGCGCGACGCGGGCAAGTTGTTCAACTTCATCTCGGGCTATGTTGCGCCTAAGGGACTGGAGCTGCTGTCGCTGAGCCCGCGCGGCCTGCGCGAAAAGCTGGACGGCCTGATCGGCACCGAGATCGCCAATGCGCAGGCGGGCAAGCCGGCGGCGATCTGGGCCAAGATGAACAGCCTGGTCGACCCGCGCATCATCGACCGCCTGTATGAGGCAAGCCAGGCGGGCGTCAGCATCGACCTCATCGTGCGCGGTATCTGCTGCCTGCGACCCGGAGTGTCCGGCTTGTCGGAGAACATCCGGGTCAAGTCGATCATCGGCCGCTTCCTGGAGCACAGCCGGATCTGGGCGTTCGCGAATGGCGCTCGACTGCCCCATCGCAAGGCGAGGGTCTACATCTCCTCGGCCGACTGGATGCCGCGCAACCTCGACCGGCGGGTGGAGGTGGCGGTGCCACTGGAGAATGCGACGGTGCACGCGCAGGTCCTCGACCAGGTGATGGTCGCGAATCTGATCGACAATGAGCAGAGCTGGACGCTTGATGCGAGCGGCAAGTACACGCGGGTCAAGCCGGGGCGGAAGGCCTTCAACCTCCACACCTATTTCATGACGAATCCTTCGCTATCGGGCCGCGGCCATGCGCTGGAGGGCCGCAAGGTGCCCAAGCTGCGGCTGGATCAGGGGGGCTGATGCCGCTGTCGACCTTCGGCCCGGTGGGCATCATCGACATCGGGTCGAACAGCGTCCGTTTCGTCGCGTACGGCGGCTCCGAGCGGGTCCCGTCCATGCTGTTCAACGAGAAGGTCATGGCGGGTCTGGGGCGCGGCCTTGCGGAGACGGGTGAGCTTGGCGAGGGGGCGATGGACGCCGCGATCGAGGCGCTGGCCCGCTTCCGGCTGCTCGCCAAGGAGATGAAGCTGGTCAAGGTGCACGCGGTGGCGACCGCCGCCGTGCGCGACGCCAGCAACTCCGGCGTGTTCCTGGCGCGGGCCAAGAAGGCCGGCATCGAGCCCAAGGTCATCCCGGGCGAGGAGGAGGCGCGGCTTTCGGCCCTGGGGGTCATCTCGGCCATTCCGCAGGCGCGCGGGGTCGTTGCTGACCTTGGCGGCGGCAGCCTCGAGCTGACGCCGATCGCGGACGGTACGCCGGGAATCGGTGTGTCGCTCCCGATCGGTGTGCTTCGGCTCGGAGACAAGGCGAGCGCGCGGGCGATCGTCACCACCTTGAAGCGCGGTGTTCCACAGGCGATCGCCGAAGCGGCGCGGGGACGCAATCTGTACCTCGTTGGCGGGTCGTTCCGGGCGTTCGCGCAGCTTGATCTCAAGCTGTCCGAGCATCCCCTGCCGATCGTTCACCAGCATGGGATGACGCCGCAGCGGGTGCGCGACCTGCGCAACCTGGTGCGCTCTACGCCAATCGACGTGCTGCGGGCCCGGGTCGGGGTGTCCACCTCACGCCTGCAGACCTTGCCGGCGGCCGCGGCGGTGCTCGACGCGGCCTGCCGGGTGCTGCAGCCGGCGCGGGTGGTGACCAGCGCCTTCGGCCTTCGTGAAGGCATCCTCTACGACGACCTCGCGCCGGCTCAGCGGGGCGAGGACCCGTTGCTTGTGGCGGCGCTTGAGGTCGGCGCGCGGCTTGGACGCTTCGGTGATCATGGAGCGTTGCTCGACCGCTGGATCGCGCCACTGTTCCCGGACGACAGCGAGGTCGCGGCACGGCTGCGGCTGGCGGCTTGCCTGCTCGCCGACGTGGCCTGGAATGCCCATCCCGATTTCCGCGCTGAATGGGCCGTGGACATGGGGCTGCATGGAAATTGGGTCGGCATCGACGCGGAAGGACGGACGGTCCTTGGCCGGACCCTCAACAGCGCGTTCGGCGGCGAAATATTTGACGCGGCTCTTTGCGAGCTGGTCGAGGAACGCGTGCTGGAACATGCGGACCGCTGGGGCGCCGCGATCCGCCTCGCCCAGCGGCTGAGTGGCGGGACGGCAAGCCTGCTGAAGCGCGCCAGGATCAGCGCCAGCGAGGGGCATTTGGTACTGACGCTGAAGAGAAGCGACTCGAGCCTTTACTCGGACGCGGTGCGCAAGCGGTTTCGGGCGCTGGCCGCCATGGTCGGCCTCGATCCGGTGCTGGAGCTCGCCTAACCGCAGTTTGCGGACGCTACCTTGTTATCGGGACCGAGGCGGACGCGCAGCCGGTCGGCGCGGAAATCCATGGTGACCATCTGGCCGGGCTGGATCCACTGCAGGATCTTGGCGCCGGACGCCTGCATGATGTCCTCGCCCAGCTTCGCGGTGGCGGGCTTGCCGATGTAATCGGTAAGCTCGTCGGCCGAGCAAACCGGCTGCGGCGCGGCGGGCTTTCCCAGGGTGGCGCAACCGACGAGCAGCAGCGCCCCGGTGGCGACAAGCGGCGTGAGACGGGTCATTCGGCGGTCTCCAGCGTACGGGTCATCTTCAGTTTGCCATTCTCGGTGGCGAAGGCGAGCCGACCCTCGACGAGGTCCAGCGCGTCGCGCCCGAACTCCTCGAACCGCCAGCCGGAGAGGATGGCGAGGTCCTTCCGAACGCCGGCGGCCAGCGCCTCCAGCTCATCAGAGCGGGCAATCAGCTTGGGCGCCACGCCAGCTTCCTTCGCACGGATCTTGAGCAGCAGCTTCAAGAGGTCACTGACCAGCGCCGCGTCCTTGGTGAGGCCTGGCCGGCGCGGTTCACGGTCCGGCAGCTCGTCGGGCTCGAGCGGCTTGGCGGTCGTGATGGCGTTCATCAGCCGCGCGCCGATGTCGTTGTTGCGCCATCCGGCGGACAGCCCGCGAACCTTGCCGAGGTCGTCCTGCGTCCGAGGCGGATGGGCGGCAAGCTCGTTGAGCGTGTCGTCCTTGATGATCCGGCCGCGCGGCAGGTTCTTGCCCCGGGCTTCCACCTCGCGCCAGGCGGCGATCGCCTTCAGGCGGCCGAGCACGACGGGGTTGCGGCTCGGCAGCTTGAGGCGCTTCCACGCTTCTTCGGGCGCGAAGACAAAGGAGGAGAGGTCGGCCAGGCGCTCCATTTCCTCGTCAAGCCATTGGCCGCGGTTGGTGCGGCGCAGCTTGGCGACCATCTTGGGGAAAATGGTGGCGAGGTGGGTGACGTCGCCGATGGCATAATCGATCTGGCGCTTGTCGAGCGGGCGGCGACTCCAGTCGGTGAAGCGCGCACCCTTGTCGAGCGTGTGGCCGAGCATGGATTCAATGAGGTTCGAATAGCCGACCTGCTCGCCATAGCCTAGCGCCATGGCGGCAACCTGGGTGTCGAACAGCGGGTGAGGCACCTTGCCCGTCATGTTGACGACGATTTCGACGTCCTGACCGCCGGCGTGGAAGACTTTCAGCACGTCTTCATTGTGGACCAGCAGGTCCCACAGCGGCTGGAGGTCAAGGCCGTCGGCCTTCGGATCGATCGCGGCGGCTTCCTCCGGGGAGGCGATCTGCAGCAGGCAGAGGTCGGGCCAGTAGCTGTTCTCTCGCATGAACTCGGTATCGACAGCGACGAAGTCGTGGGTCGCGAGGCGCTCAATCAGGGCGGCGAGGCTGGCGCTGTCGGTGATAAGTGGATGAATCTGCATGTTGTGGCCGCTCTAGCCGGGTGCGCGCGGGTTGACAAAGCGAAGACGGAAGGGGAAGCGCGGCCCGCTTTTCCCGGGCCTTTCCGACACAGTGAGCCAATGACCATGCACGCCTATCGCACCCACAGCTGCGGCCAGCTTCGCGCCGAAAACGTCGGCGAGGAAGTTCGCCTGTCGGGCTGGGTCCACCGCAAGCGCGATCATGGCGGCGTGCTGTTCGTCGACCTGCGCGATCATTACGGCATGACCCAGGTGGTGGCCGACAGCGACAGCCCCGCGCTGCCGATCCTGGAGCGGTTGCGGGTGGAGTCGGTGGTCACCATCGACGGGCTGGTCAAGAACCGCGCGCCGGGTACGACCAATGCCAACCTGCCGACCGGGGACATCGAGGTATTCGCACGTAGTGTGACGGTGCAGAGCGCGGCGGCCGAGCTGCCGCTGCCGGTGGCGGGCGAGCAGGAATATCCGGAGGATATCCGCCTCAAGTACCGCTATCTCGATCTGCGCCGTGAGCGGCTGCACGCCAACATCCTGCTGCGTTCGAACGTGATTGCGTCGATCCGCCGGCGGATGGTCGAGCAGGGCTTCACCGAATTCCAGACCCCGATCCTGACCGCCAGCAGCCCCGAGGGCGCACGCGACTATCTGGTGCCGAGCCGGGTGCATCCGGGCAAGTTCTACGCGCTTCCGCAGGCGCCGCAGATGTTCAAGCAGCTGCTGATGGTGGCAGGCTTCGACCGTTACTTCCAGATCGCGCCCTGCTTCCGCGACGAGGACGCGCGGGCCGACCGGAGCCCGGGCGAGTTCTATCAGCTCGACTTCGAGATGAGCTTCGTCACGCAGGATGACGTGTTCAACGCGATCGAGCCGGTGCTTGCGGGCGTGTTCCGTGAGTTCGCGGATGGCCGCAGCGTCACCGAAGGGGCTTTCCCGCGCATTCCTTACCGCGAGTCGATGCTGAAGTATGGCAACGATAAACCGGACCTCAGGAACCCGCTGATCATCAGCGACGTCGGATCGCACTTCGTCGGCTCAGGCTTCGGACTGTTCTCGAAGATCGTCGATGGTGGCGGTTTCGTCCGCGCCATTCCGGCGCCGAACACGGCCGACAAGAGCCGCAAGTTCTTCGATGACATGAACGAGTGGGCGCGCGGCGAAGGCTTCGCCGGGCTCGGCTACGCCACCCGGAAGGGCGGCGAGTGGGGCGGGCCCATCGCCAAGAACCACGGCACCGAAGGCATGGACCGGCTGGCGGACGAGCTGGGCCTTGGGCCGGACGACGGCATCTTCTTCGCGGCGGGCAAGGAAGCCGAGGCAGCCAAGCTCGCCGGCCTTGCGCGGACGCGGGTTGGGCAGCAGCTCGGCCTCATCGACGAGAACCGCTTTGAATTCTGCTGGATCGTCGACTTCCCGATGTTCGAATATGACGAAGAGGCCAAGAAGGTCGACTTCAGCCACAACCCCTTCTCCATGCCGCAGGGCGAGCTGGAGGCACTGGAGACCAAGGATCCGCTCGACATTCTGGCGTGGCAGTATGACATCGTCTGCAACGGGGTGGAGCTGTCGAGCGGCGCGATCCGGAACCATCGCCCGGACATCATGTACAAGGCGTTCGAGATCGCCGGCTACACCCAGCAGCAGGTGGACGAGAACTTCTCGGGCATGATCAACGCCTTCAAATATGGCGCGCCGCCGCACGGCGGGTCAGCGCCGGGCATTGACCGCATCGTCATGCTGCTGGCGGGCGAACCCAACATCCGCGAGGTGGTGGTCTTCCCAATGAACCAGAAGGCCGAGGACCTGATGATGAACGCCCCGGCACCGGTGACCATGAAGCAGCTGCGCGAGCTGTCGATCCGGGTCGTGGGGGAGAATGCAGCGCAGCCGATCGGCTAGGTGCCGGGGTAGCTGATCGCGGTTACCTCGTAGCTCTTCTCGCCGGCGGGCAGGCGCACGACCCGCTCGTCGCCGACCTTCGCCCCAACCAGGGCGCGCGCGATCGGTGAGTGCCAGCTGATCCGGCCGGCGGCGGCGTCGGCTTCGTCGTCACCGACCAGGGTGAGGGTGCGCCGTGCGTCGTCCTCGTCGGCGAGTTCGACGGTGGCTCCGAAGCGGACCTGTCCCTGGTCGCCCTGCCTTGCCGGGTCGACGACCTTGGCGGTCTTCATCACCTTGGCGAGATAGCCGAGCCGCCGGTCGATTTCCCGCAGGCGCTTGCGGCCGTAGATGTAGTCGCCGTTCTCCGAACGGTCGCCATTGCCGGCTGCCCAGCTGATCACCTCGACGAGTTTGGGCCGTTCGGTCCCGAACAGCTGGTCATACTCGGCGCGGATAGCCGCGAAGCCCTGCGGCGTGATGAAGCGATCTCCCATCCGGGAGTCTTAGCCGAGACGATCCTTGCCGAGGAAGTAGCTGAGGTAACGCGGCTGGTTCGCCGGTTGCGGGTTCAGGCGGTCGTAGACCACCGTATTCTCCAGCACGCGTTGCACGTAGCCGCGGGTTTCGGTGAAGGGGATGTCCTCGATCCACGCGACGATGTCGCCGCCGGGGCGGCGCGGGTCGCCGTTGTTGGCGATCCACTTGGCGACATTGCCTGATCCGGCGTTGTAACTGGCGATCGCCAGCGGATAGTTGCCGCCCCACCGGTCGACCAGCCGGCGGAAGTAGGCCGATCCGAGCATGACGTTATAGGCCGGGTCGCTGGTGAGTCGGCCGCCATCATAACCATAACCGAGCTTGCCAGCCTGTTCGGCCGCGGTGCCCGGCATCAACTGCATCAAGCCCCGTGCGCCGGCGCCGCTCACCGCCGAGCGATCGAACGAGCTTTCCTGGCGGGCGATGCCGTGGGCGAGGCTCCACAGGCTGGGGTCCGCGATGGCGTGGCTGACCGTCGGATAGCCGAGGCGATTATAGAAGGCGCTGCCGTCGTTACGGGCCGAGCGCACGGTCCACACGGCCAGATCGGGCCGGCCGATCTGGTTGCCTAGCTCGATGGCGAGCTGGCGGTCGGAGTCGGAGTGAACCGATTCGCTGATCGCCCGGACGAACAGCGCGGCTTCCTGGCGGTATCCCCCGGCATCGAGCGCCTGCAATGCGCGGACTAGCCGCCGCGATTGGAAGGCCTGCCGCTGAAGCGGAGTGGGATAGGCGAGAGAAGTGGCCGGAACCGGCACCTGGCGGCCGAGGCGTTCCAGCGCGAGCTGCCCGTAGAACAGTTCCGGATAGGCGGCGGCGCGGCTGAAGTAGGAGGTGGCCTGTGCGTACTGGCCCGCTTGGGCAGCGGCGCGACCCGCCCAATAAGCGCCCTTGGAGACGACCTGGAGCGAGCGTCCGCCCTGCGAATAGCGATCGAACATCGGCACCGCGTCGGCGGGCCGGTTCATGCCGCGCAGAGCGCTGACGCCGGCCAGCCATGTCAGCGATGTATAATCGTCCCGGACGCCATAGGCCTGAAGCGCGAGCTGGGCACCGGCGGGGAGAGCGTCGTCGACCTGCCGGGCGATGTTGTAAGCAGTGGTGAACTGGCGATCGCGCGCGGCGCCCTGGGCTGCCGAGAGCAGCAGCTCATACCACTTCTCGGCGTCGACGGGCCGAGTGGTGAACTGGTGCGGACGGGCAAGCAGCTGCCTGAAGGCGGGGTCCCAGCCCGCATCGCGCAAGTAGCGGGCGCGATCCTGCATGAGGCCAGCGTCGCTGGTGACCTGGCCCATCACCTGATTGTAGAGCAGCTCCGTGTCGGGCGAGCGTTGAAGCATCGCCACGCGGGCAGCGAAAGCGGGCCGGCGCGCAGCGCTGGCGGAGACGAGGAGCCGCTGCGCGTTGGTCGCATCCTTCTCCAGCAGCAGGCGATCGATCCGGCGATCCATGTCGGCCGCGGTGAACTGGCTGCCGAAGCGCTGGTAAAGCGACATTTCGTCAGTGCTGCCGAGATCGGAACCCGCCCAGGCTTCGCGAGCGGCGGAGAGGGCTTCGGCGGAACGGCCCTGCGCAGCCAAGCTTTCGGCCAGGCGAGCCCAGCCGTTGCCGGTGGTCGGCTTGTCGGTGCGGAAGAAAGCGACAACGGTGGCGGCATCTTCGCCGGGGCGCATCTGCTTCTCCGCGGCGCGGCGCATGGTTGTTTCGCCGGGCCAGCCGGGGTTGGCGAGCAGGAAGCGGGCATAATCTGCGAATGCATAGCCGCTGGACTGCCGCAGGCGGCGCCAGTCGCTGATCGCACCGTTGACGTCGCCGGCATAGGAGTATGCCGCGGGCGACACGACCGGCGCCTGCTGGACCGGAACCAGAAGCTGCGAGGAACCGGCAATCGCCGCCGACGCCAGCATACCAGTCAGTGCAAGGCCCATTCGTCTCATGCTGGACATTATCGGCCCCCAGTCCTTATCGTCTGCTGAACGCTATTAACCTCCGTTCTACAGGACCGGGTGAATCCCGGTGAAGGGGCAAGTCCATGTTTTCCGGTTCAATCCCCGCGCTGGTGACACCGTTCACCGCAGGCAAGCTCGACGAGGCGGCATTCCGAGAGTTCGTTGAATGGCAGATCGGGGAAGGGACCCATGGGCTGGTGGCCTGCGGAACGACGGGCGAAGCGGCCACGCTCAGCTTCGAAGAGCATCGCCGCGTGGTCGAGCTGACGCTCGAGGTGGCGGCCGGACGGGTTCCGGTGATTGCTGGTTGCGGGGCGAATGATACGGCGCATGCGGTTCGGTTGACTCAGATGGCGGCCGAATTGGGCGCTGCCGCGGCTTTGCACGTGCCGCCTTATTACAACCGGCCGAACCAGGACGGCATTTACCTGCACCTGAGCCGGGTGGCAGAGGTCGGGATCCCGATCGTCCTCTACAACGTGCCGGCACGAACGGTGACGGACATATCGGTGGAGACCATGGCGCGGCTTGCCGAGCTGCCGAACGTCGTGGCCGTCAAGGACGCGACCGGAGCGATTGCCCGGGTCTCTGCCCAGCGCGCGGCATGCGGCGCGGACTTCGTGCAGCTTTCCGGCAACGACGACATGGCCCTGGCGTTCAACGCTCATGGCGGGCGCGGCTGCATCAGCGTGACGGCCAATGTCGCACCAAAGCTCTGTGCGGAGTTTCAGGAAGCGACCCTGCGCGGCGACTACCAGGCGGCGCTGGCGCTGCAGGACCGCCTCTTTCCGCTGCACAGTGCGCTGTTCACCGATGCGTCGCCCGGACCGGTCAAATATGCGCTTGGGCGGGTGCGGCCAGGCTTCCCGCAGGAGTTGCGGGCGCCGATGACCCCGGCGGGTGAGGCCAGCCGGCGAGCGGTGGACGCCGCGCTCGCACACGCCGCGCTGGTCTGACGCTGGTAAAAGGCGCCGGGCCACTCTACCTGCGTCGCCAGCATGGGCCGTCCGCTTCCTCCCACCTTCGACAAGCAGACCGTCGTCGCCGAGAACCGGCGGGCGCGGTACGATTATTTCGTCGAGGACAGGTTCGAAGCCGGGATCGAGCTTAAGGGCACCGAGGTGAAAGCGCTTCGGGCGGGCGAGGGGTCGATCGCGGAGAGCTATGCAACGGTCGAGGGCGAGGAGATCGTCCTGATCAACTCGCACATTCCCGAATATAAGAACGGCAGCTACATGAACCACGAGCCGCGGCGGAAGCGGCGGTTGCTGCTGCGCAAGCGCGAGATCGACAAGCTGAACGGGGCGGTGACCCGCCAAGGCCTGACGCTGGTGCCGCTGTCGATCTACTTCAACTCGGCCGGGCGCGCGAAGCTCGAACTGGCGCTGGCGCGTGGCAAGAAGACCCACGACAAGCGCGAGACGATCAAGGAGCGCGACTGGAAGCGCGAGCAGGGGCGGTTGCTGCGCGCGCATGGCTGAGCGCGTTGGCTTCATCCAGCGACTGGCGGCCAAGGCGACCCCGTCGCGCGAGCAGGTGCTGGAGAGCCGTTGGCTGAAGCCGTTCGGATCACGCATCCGCCATTCGCAATTCTGGCGTTTCAGCCGGCGCTCCGTGCCGCGGGGAGTATTCGCTGGGCTGTTCGTCGGCATCTTCCTGATGGTGCCGGGACTGCAGATCGTCGGCGCGGCGCTGATGTGCGTGCCCCTGCGGGGTAATATCCCGGTGGCCGCGGCGATGACCTTCCTGTCCAATCCGGCGACAACGCCTTTCTTCGTCGCGATGGCAATCCTCGTCGGCAACAGGATGGGCTTCCATGCCGACCTTGCGACGTTCGAGGCGCTTCTCCAGCGTGGCGCGGGTATCGGCGAATGGTCGCGCTGGCTGCTGTCCGATGCGGCGCCGGCAATGATCAGCGGTCTGTTTGTGATTGCCGCCGCCGTGGCGTTAGTCGGCTGGGCCATGTCGATTGTCGTTTGGCGATGGCGCATCGGGGCCAAGTGGCGCAGGCGCGCGCGGACCTGATCGTTCATCGTTGATCTCTGAAAAGGTGGGAAAAAACACATGAAGCGTTGGCTGATTCTCCTTGGTGCCACCACTGCGCTGACCGGATGCTTCGCGCCGCCGTCGCCGCAGGTCGAAGCCGCCGCCGCGGCCGAGGCCGCCGCGACCGCGACCCCTGATGTGGCGGAGGCCGCACGGCCCAAGCCAACCTATGGCGATTACGGGTTCGACACGGCCGGCATGGACCAGACCGTGAAGCCGGGCGACAGCTTCTACAACTACGCCAGCGGCACCTGGCAGAAGAACACGTCCATCCCCGCCGACAAGGCTGGTTATGGCTCGTTCAACGTCCTCGATGACCTGTCCAAGACCCGCACTCGCGGGATCATCGAGGAGGCCGCCAAGGACCCGAGCAGCAAAATCGGTGCGGCCTACGCCAGCTTCATGGACGAGGCCGGGATCGAGGCGAAGGGCCTGGCCCCGCTCAAGCCGTTCATGGACGAGGTGAAGGCGCTCAAGAGCAAGGCCGACTATCCGGCGCTGCTGGGCCGGACCAGCAGGGTCGGAGTGTTCGGGCCGGTGATCGGCTTTGTCGGCGTCGATGACAAAGTGAACACGCAATATGCGCTGACCGTCTATCAGGGCGGGCTCGGGATGCCCGACCGAGACTATTATCTGAAGGACGATCCCAAGCTGGCGGCCATCCGCACCGCTTATGTCCAGCACCTGACCAACATGCTCAATCTGGCGGGCGAGCCTAATGCGGCCGCGCGCGCCAAGGCGATCATGGCGCTCGAGACGGCCATCGCGAAGGCGCACTGGACCCAGGTCCAGAGCCGCGACGCGACCCTGACCTATAACAAGATGACGGTGGCGGCGCTGAACCGCCGGGCGCCGGGCTTCGACTTTGCCAAGATGCTGCGCTCGGAGGGCGTCAACGTCGGCGAAGTTATCGTCAGCCAGCCGAGCGCGATGACCGGAATTGCGAAGGTCGTCGGCGCTGCGCCGCTGAATGTCCTCAAGGATCAGCTGCTGATCCGGGCGCTCGACAGCTATGCGAGCTACCTGCCCAAGAAGTTCGACCAGGAGCGGTTCGCCTTCTTCGGCACGACCCTGTCCGGCGTTCCGCAGCAGGAGCCGCGGTGGCGTCGCGCGGTGAACTTCACCACGGGTGCGGTCGCCGACGAAGTCAGCAAACTCTACGTTGCGAAGTATTTCCCGCCCGAAACGAAGGCGGCGGCGGACCAGCTGGTCAAGAATGTCATCGACGCGATGGGGCGGCGGATCGACGGGCTGGCGTGGATGGCGCCGGAAACCAAGCGCCGCGCGCGGCTGAAGCTGGCGAACTTCAACGCCAAGATCGGCTATCCGAGCCAGTGGCGCGACTATAGCGGGCTGGAGGTGCGGCCTGACGACCTTCTCGGCAACGCCATGCGGTCCAACGAGTTCGACACGGCTTACGAGCTTGGCAAGCTGGGCGGCCCGGTGCGCAAGTGGGAATGGGGCATGACCCCCATGACCATCAACGCGTACGCCAATTTCGGCATGGCCGAGGTGGTGTTCCCGGCCGCGATCCTGCAGCCGCCTTTCTTCGATCCGAACGCCGATCCGGCGGTGAATTATGGCGGTATCGGCGCGGTGATCGGGCATGAGATCAGCCACCACTTCGACGACCAGGGCTCCAAGTATGACGAGACCGGGCAGCTGCGCGACTGGTGGACTCCGCAGGACCTCGCGGCCTTCAAGGCGGCGACGCAGAAGCTCGTGGCGCAGTACGATGCCTATGAGATCTTCCCCGGCGCTCACGTGCAGGGCGCGCTCACGCTCGGCGAGAATATCGGCGATCTGGCCGGCCTGACGGTCGCCTACGATGCCTACAAGCATTCGCTTGGCGGTCAGGAAGCGCCAGTGATCGACGGCATGACCGGCGACCAGCGCTTCTATCTTGGCTGGGCGCAGGTGTGGCGCGGCAAGTATCGTGAGGCGGCCATGCGTCAGCGGCTGATCACCGATCCGCACTCGCCCAACGAGCAGCGCGTCTCGGTCGTCCGTAATCTCGACCCGTGGTACAATGCGTACTCGGTTCAGCCGGGGCAGAAGCTTTATCTGGCGCCCGAGCAGCGCGTCCGCGTATGGTAGGCTGATGCTGCACTCCAGGCTTGCTACGCTCGACGCTGAACCGCTCGGACGTGGCGAGCCTTGGCTGGTGCCCGCGCTGATCGCCGCCGCGCTGTTGAGCGGGGCGGCGATTGCGTTTGTCACGGGTTCGCCGCTGGTTGCCGGGCTGCTGGCGCTCGGAACGCTCATTGGCGTCGCAATTGCGTTGTTTGCAGCAGGGCGCACAGGGGCGGCGGTTCCCGCACCCGTGGCGGCCACCGACTTCGCTCTCGTCGGGTCGGCCCTGTCCCTGTCGCCCGATCCGGCGGTGATCACGGACGGCGAGGGCAAGCCGGTCACGGTCAACCTTTCCTATCGTCAGCGCTTCTCCGACGCTCCGTCGCCAGCTGACGTCGGCGCGGGGGCGGAAGCACTTCAGGCGCTTGCTCAGGCGCGGACGGTCGCCTGGCGGGACGGGCGAAGCAGCGTGGCCGCGGTGGAGACCGCGTCGGGACCGGTGACAGTCGAGGTGGAGCGGGTCGGAGTGCGGGGAGACCTGCTGCTCTGGCGCTTCCCCCGCGCTCGCCGCGATCCCGTCCACATTCTCAAGGCGCGCATGGATGGTGCCGAGGGCGAGATCCTGGCCAAGACCGGGGTGCTCGCGGCAGTGACCGATCCGCGCGGTGAGCTTATTGCGGTCAACCGGCTGCTGCGCGAACGCGCCGGCTTGGCGGAGGATGTTGCTGGAATCCCCATCGGCGATCTGCTGAGCGGGGGCGAGAATGAGCGGGTGCAGCTGCTTGCGGAGGGTGAAACGGCCCGCCCGCTCCGCCTGCTGCACATTCCGGTCGATCCGGAGAGGATGGGGCGGGCCGGGCTGACCCTGATGTTCGACACCGCCGAGGCGGCCTCGTTGAGCAACAGCGCCAATCTGCAGGCGCTGCTCGATATTCTGCCGGTTGGCCTGGCGCTGGTGGATCGTGACGGGCGGTTCATTACCACCAACAAGGCCTTCCGCACCGCTGGCGGCATCGGCGAGGACGGCACGCCCGCCTATCCCGGCGACCTGGTCGTCAAAGAGGACAAGGGCGCGGTTGCGGACGCCGTGAGGCGCAACACGCGCGGGCCGGCAATGTCGACCGATCTGGCGGTCAGGCTCGTCCACCAGCCCGCCGAACCGGTCGCGCTGACCATCGCGGGGCTGCGCGGGCTTGGCGACGCGGCGGTGCTGCTGCTGCTCAAGGATAATAGTGAGGAAGCCAAGCTCAAGCGGCAGATCGCCCAGGCGACCAAGATGCAGGCGGTCGGCCAGCTTGCCGGCGGCGTAGCGCACGATTTCAACAACATCCTGACCGCCATCATTGGTCACTGCGACCTGATGCTGATGCGGCACACACCCGGCGACAGCGATTACGACGACATCCAGCAGATCAAGTCGAACTCGAACCGGGCGGCCGGCCTGACGCGGCAGCTGCTGGCCTTCTCGCGCCAGCAGACCCTGCGACCGCAAGTGCTGCAGCTGCCGGACGTGGTCAGCGAGGTCTCGCACCTGCTCAAGCGATTGCTGGGCGAGACCGTGACCTTGCAGGTGAAACATGGCCGCGACCTCGGCTCCGTTCGAGCTGATCCCGGGCAGCTGGAGCAGGTGATCGTCAACCTGGCGGTGAATGCGCGTGACGCGATGGCGGCCAGCGGCGGTGGGCAGCTCACCATCCAGACTTATTCGGTGCGCGCCGACCAGGTGGCGGAACTGGGCAGCGAAATCCTGCCGGTGGCCGACTATGCCGCGCTGAGCATTTCCGACACCGGCTGCGGCATCCCGGCGAGCGTCCTGGGCAAGATCTTCGAGCCTTTCTTCACCACCAAGGAAGTGGGCAAGGGTACGGGCCTGGGCCTGTCGACGGTTTATGGCATCGTGAAGCAGTCCGGCGGCTACATCTTTGCGGACAGCAAGGTGGGCGAGGGGACCAGCTTCGTCATCTACCTGCCGGTCTATCGCGAGGAGCCTGGCAAGGAGCCAGCGCGCAAGGCTGCAAAGCCGGTACAGGAGGAGCTGTGGGGGTCCGGCAACGTCCTGCTGGTCGAGGACGAAGCCATGGTCCGCACGGTGGCCGAGCGCGCGCTTACCCGCCAGGGCTATACGGTGGTGACCGCCAGCAACGGCGAGGAGGCACTCGAGATCGTCAGTCGGGGCGACGCGATCGACCTGATGATCAGCGACGTCGTGATGCCGCTGATGGACGGTCCGACCATGGTCCGCGAAGCACGCAAGTTGCGGCCCGAGATACCGGTGCTGTTCATGTCGGGATACGCCGAGGAACAGCTGCGAAAATCGATCGATATCGACAATGTGGCCTTTCTTCCCAAGCCCTTTTCGGTTCAGGAACTTGCGGAGGCCGCGCGTAAGGCGTTGGCGCAAAAATAGATTTGCGCCCGGGCCCCGGGCTGCCTATGCCCCGTTTCGTGAATAACGGGCGTGCCATTCTCGTCGTTGAAGACGAACCGCTGATCGCGATGATGCTCGAGGATTTTCTCGAGACGCTCGGTCATTCCATCCACGCCAGCTGTGACAGTGTCGGCGACGCGCTCCTGCAGGCAGAGGCCGGCGGATTCGATTGCGCCATTCTGGACGTCAACCTGAAGGGCGAGGCCGTGTGGCCGGTGGCCAAGAAGCTTCAGGAGATGGGCGTTCCCTTCATCATCGCCACCGGCGGTCATGTCGAGCCGCCGCCCGCAGCCTTCGCGCGGGCGCCGATGCTTGAAAAGCCCTACACCATCGACCGCATTACACCGGTACTGGAGCAGGCGGTCGGCTAAGCGCCGCTGTTGGCGTCGCCTCCGGTTGGCGGTGACGACAGCGTGCTGTCAGCCTAGCCTGCGTCAGTCAGATTCGCCGGGCCAAAACCGTGCGGGATGAGGTCGGCGATGCGGTGGATTTCGTGAGCCGAGCCGTCTCCGCTGGCGCAGACGATCTCGATGTCCGTGCTTCCCAGCTGCGCAGCCTCAAGGATCGCCTGGCGGCAGCCGCCACACGGCGTCGCCACGCCGTCGCCGGTGAGCGATCCCTCCGCCGCTCCTCCGCCCGCGACCGCCATCTTCACGATGTTCTCGAGCCCGAAAAGGTGCTGAGCGGTGGTCAGCGCGCTCTGCTCGGCACAGATGCCAAGCCTATAGCAGGCGTTCTCCATGTTCGCGCCGGTGACGAGCTGGCCGTCCCGCGACAGGATCGCGCAACCCACGTGAAAGCGGGAGTAGGGCGCATAGGCCTTGAGGGCAGCTTCGCGAGCGGCGGCAATCAGTTCATCGTTGGTCATGGGACGCCTCTAGCCTAAGCAGGAGCGATGACCGAGGGGGTAAAGAAGGTCGGGGCCGAGGCGCTGCACGGGCGGCCCTTGCGCTGGTACGACATCGTGATGGCGGCGTTCGTCGCCATTTTGTTGCTCAGCAATGTGCTTGGGGCCGGCAAGGTCGCACTGGTCGATCTGCCCGGCATTGGTCCCTGGCCGTTCGGCGCCGGCATCCTCTTCTTCCCCTTGTCCTATGTGATCGGCGACGTGCTGACGGAGGTCTACGGCTACGCCCGGGCGCGACGCTGCATCTGGGTGGGCACGGCTGCGCTGCTGTTCATGGCCTTCATGAGCTGGGTCGTGGTCAAGCTTCCGCCCAGCCCAGAGTGGGGCGGTCAGGCGGCCTATGATCAGGTGTTCGGCCAGGTCCCAAGGATCGTTTTTGCCTCCATCGCGGCGTTCTGGGGCGGAGAGTTCGTCAACAGCTTCGTGCTGGCGCGGATGAAGATCTGGACCGCTGGAAAGTATCTGTGGACCCGGACGATCGGCAGCACGGTGGCCGGGCAGGGCGTCGACAGCCTGATCTTCTACCCGCTGGCATTCTGGGGCGCGGCGGGGTTCAGTCATGATCTCGTCATCAAGCTGCTGTTGACGCAGTGGGCGCTTAAAGTGTCTTGGGAGGCATTGCTGACGCCAGTCACCTATCTGGTGGTCGGTGGGTTGAAGCGTGCCGAGGGTCTGGATGTCTACGACGAACATACTGATTTCACGCCGTTCGCTGCTGGCGTGTAGCGCCGCAGCACTGCTTGCCGCCTGCTCCGCCGCGCCGCGGCTGGCAGCGGTCTCGGCAGTACCGGTCGAGGTTCAGATCCTCGGTATCAACGACTTCCACGGCAATCTGGAGACCCCGCCGGGAACGGTGGCTTACGCCCAAGTGGGCGGAGCCAAGGCGAGCGAAGCCTTAGGCGGCGCGGCGCCGCTGGCGGCTTCGCTGCAGCAGTTGCGAGCCGGTCACCCGAGCGTGACGGTGGCGGCGGGCGACCTGATCGGCGCGTCCCCGCTCACATCCGCTTACTTCCTGGATGAGCCGTCGATACGTGCCCTTAGCATGGCAGGGCTCGAACTCGCCTCGGTCGGGAATCACGAGTTCGACAAGGGCGCCAACGAGTTGCTTCGGATGCAGCGGGGCGGCTGTGCGAAATATACGACAAGGGTGCCGTGCCGGCTGGAGCCGTTCACGGGCGCTGGCTTCACCTACCTTTCCGCCAACGTTTTCACGGGCGACGGAAAGACGCTGTTCCCGGCCACCGCCGTCAAGCAGGTCGGGCCGATGCGGATCGGCTTCATCGGCATGACGCTGCGCGACACGCAGACTCTGGTGACCCCGGCGGGCGTCGCCGGACTGCGTTTCGCCGATGAGGCGGCGAGCGCCAATGCGCTGGTCCCGCAGCTGAAGGCAGCGGGCGCGGATCTGATCGTGTTGCTGATCCACCAGGGTGGCCGGGTCAGCGAAACCTACCGGCTTGGGGATTGCGACGGACTGTCCGGCGACTTGCTGCCGATCCTCGACAAGCTCGATCCGGCGGTGGCGGTCGTGGTGTCGGGGCACACGCACAACGCCTATGCCTGTCATGTGAACCAGGGTGGGGTAGACCGCTTGCTGACCAGCGCCGGCAAGAACGGCTATTTCATCACGGATATCAGGGTCAGCTACGATCCGGGCGCCAGGCGGCTGCTCGCGGCACGCGCGGAGAACCTGCCGGTGAAAGGGAACGCCGCCGACCCGCAGGTGGCCGCACTGGTTCAGCGCTATGCGACTGCCGCCAAGCCCGCGGCCATGCGGCCGGTAGGCAAACTGAACGGCCCGGCCCTGAAGGATGAGCATGATGGCGAGAGCACGGCCGCGCGGCTGATCGCGGATGCCCAGTTGGGCGCGACCAGGGCAGCGGACCGTGGAGCAGCGCAGCTGAGTTTCATCAATGCGACCGGTGTTCGAACGGACCTAAAGCCCGCTGCGGATGGAACGGTCACCTTCGGCGACATCTTCGCCCTGCAGCCGTTCGGCAATAACCTCGTGGTGAAGACGCTGACCGGCGCGCAGCTGAAGCGCCTGCTGGAACAGCAGTTCGGTGATGAGCGTGGGGTCGGGCGGCTCAAGTCGCTGCTGGTGCCGTCCGCCGGATTCGCCTTCGGCTACGACCTGACGCGTCCCGCCGGTGACCGGATCACCAGCATCAAGCTGAACGGTCGACCGATCGATCCTGCCGCGCGTTATCGCGTCACGGTCAACAACTTCCTGGCAAGCGGCGGCGATGCCTTCTCGGTGTTCAACGAGGGGACCGACGCATTCGATGCCGGCCTCGACCTCGATGCGCTCGAAGCGTGGCTAGGGACCGATCCGGCCGTCCCGACCGATCGGCGGACCGCCGCCGCCAAATAGCTCTAGCGGAACGGCGGTTCGTCGAAGCTGCGAAGCTTGCGGCTGTGGAGGGCGTCGCCTTCCTCGCGCAGCAGTTCCAGGCTGTGGATGCCGATCCGCAGGTGCTGGCTGATCGCGCGCTCGTAGAAGGCATTGGCCTGGCCGGGCAGCTTGAGCTCGCCGTGCAGCGGCTTGTCCGACACGCACAGGAGCGTGCCGTAGGGGACGCGGAAGCGGTAGCCCTGGGCAGCGACCGTGGCAGACTCCATGTCGATGGCTACTGCCCGGCTCTGGTTGAAGCGTAGCGCCGACTGAGTGTAGCGAAGCTCCCAGTTACGGTCGTCCGTGGTGATCACCGTGCCGGTGCGGAGGCGCTTCTTCAGGCTGTCCTCGTCCTCGCCGGTCACCCTGAGCGCGGCGTTGTGCATGGCCGTCTGCACTTCGGCGATAGCCGGGATCGGGATCTCCACGGGCAGCACGTCGTCGAGTACATGGTCGTCGCGCAGATAAGCGTGGGCGAGAACATAGTCGCCGATGGTCTGGCTCGGGCGGAGGCCGCCGCAGTGACCTATCATCAGCCATGCCTCTGGCCGGAGCACGGCGATATGATCGCAGATGGTCTTGGCGTTGCTGGGTCCGACGCCGATGTTGACCAGAGTGATGCCATCGTCGCCGTTCGGGCCGATCAGGTGATAGGCCGGCATCTGGAAGCGGCGCCAGCTGCCTGACGCGATCTCCGCCTCCGCATTCTCCAGCATGCCCCGCTCATAACGGCCGCCAGGCACCGACAAGCCCTGATAGGGCGTGTCGTTCTGGCGGAGAGTGTCGGCGGCGTAGCGGACGAACTCGTCGACATAACGGACGTAGTTGGTGAACAGCACGTAGCGCTGAAAATGCGCTGGCGGCGTGCCCGTGTAGTGGCGCAGGCGGGCCAGGCTGAAGTCCGTGCGTGGCGCGTCGAACAGGGCGAGCGGGCGCCCGGCGTGAGCGGACAGGTCCCAGGTCCCGTCGGCAATCTCGTCGCCGATGTGGACGAGCTCGGTCGTCGGGAACCAACGGCCGAGCTCAGCCGACTGGATGCCGCCGAGTTGCAGGTCGTCGCCGAGGTCAAGGACATAGGGATAAGGGATTTCGCTCGCGGAGCGGCCGACCGAGATGTCGACGGCGTAATCGCGCAGCAAATGCTCCAGCTGGCCGGTCAGGTAGTCGCGGAATAGTGCCGGCCGCGCGATGGAAGCGACGTAGAGGCCCGGCTGGTTGAGACGAGCGAAGGCGCGGTTGGGCAGCACCGGAGGAGTGGCCGCATCATAAGCGATCCGCAGCTCCGGGTAGGCGAAGTGGCCGGACGCCCGCGCCTCCGAATGGGGGCGAACCCCGTCCTTCACATAAGCGGCGATGGCGCGGCGCAAGTTGCCTGCGGACTCGTCGTAGATCCGGGCAAGCTGGTCGAGGATGTCGGGAATGTCGTCAATCTGGGTCATTGACGATGGGTCTCTGGGCCAGTCGGCGTCAGCTGGCAAGCCCGAGCAGTCAGGCCGAACACAAGCCTGCGAACAGCTGTTGAATTAATAAGCACACTTACTATATGCGAACTCATGCAAATGCTTGCTTGGGAAATTGGAGAAACGTCGCACGCGCTGCGCCGTGCATTCGACCGGAAGGCAACCGAGGTCGGGGTGACGCGGGCGCAGTGGCGGGTGCTTGCACATCTGGATCGGGTGCCCGGTCAGCGACAGGTCGAACTGGCGGAGCGCATGGAAATCGAGCCGATCACGCTGTGCCGAATGGTCGATCGCCTCGAAGAGGGCGGCCTGGTCGAGCGGCAACGCGACCCGGCCGACCGCCGGGCATGGCGCCTTTTCCTGACCACGAAAGCGGAACCATTGGTTGAGCGGCTGCATTCTCTCGCTGCCGACCTGGCGGCTGACGCCTTCGCCGGTCTCGACCAATCCACCATCGACGCCGTTCGTGCCGCTCTGGCGCGGGTGCGCGCCAACGTCACGACATCGCCCAAAGGAAGGGCAACCGCATGAACAAGATGAACAGCGAGCCCCTGAGCGGCCAAGAGATCACCGGCGAAGAACTGCAGGAGACCGTCAAGCCCAAGCGCAATTGGCTGCGCCTGGTACTGATGCTCATCGTCCCCGCGCTTCTTCTCGGGGTGGGTGGTTATTGGTGGCTGACCAGCGGTAAGTCGGTGTCCACCGACAATGCCGCGGTGAAGCAGGACATCACCTCGGTCGGGGCCCAGGTCACTGGCCCGATCTCGGAAGTCTTCGTCAAGGAAGGCGACAAGGTGAAAGCGGGACAGCTGTTGTTCCGCATCGACCCGGCGCCCTACCGCGTCGCGCTGGCCCAGGCGCAGGCCCAGTTGGCCGCCGCTCAGCTTGCCGAACGCCAGGTGGTGACGCAGGCGGCCGGCACCAGTGCCGATATCACTGGCGCGCAGAACCAGCTTTCCATCGCTCAGCGCGCCCTTGCACGTCAGGCCGAACTGCTGAAGCGGGGCTTCACCACGCGGGTCAGCTATGATGAGAAGCTGGCCGCCGTCCGTAATGCCGAGACCGCTCTGGCCGATGCCCGTGCTCGCGCCGCCAACGCCCACGCGGCCGTCGCCCCCGGCGGAGAGCAGCCGAGTGAGGCCGCCGCGCGCGCCGCCATCGCCAAGGCGCAGCTCGACCTCAGCCGGACCGACGTCCGCGCACCGGCGAGTGGCACCGTCGCCAACGCCGACCGGCTGCTGCCGGGTCAGCAGGCGGTGCCTGGGATCGGAATGTTGAGCCTGGTCGGCAGCGAGCAGGCCTGGCTCGAGGCGAACTTCAAGGAAAAGGACCTTGCTCGGATGGTTCCTGGCCAGCGCGCGACGATTGAGGTCGACGCCTATCCGGGCCGCAAGTGGGCTGGCCATGTGTCGAGCATCGGTGCCGGAACCGGCAGCGAATTCGCCATCCTTCCGGCGCAGAATGCCAATGGCAACTGGGTCAAGGTGACACAGCGCGTGCCCGTGCGGATCAAGTTCGACCAGGTTCCCGACAAGCCGATGATCGCAGGCCTGTCGGCCACCATCACCGTCGAGCTCGGAAGCTAGGGTCAAGCCATGGCCGATACGACGGCCCCGCCAACATCAACCGTGCTGCCATCGGGTGAGCGCATGCTGGTCACCATTGCGGTGATGCTGGCGGTGCTGATGCAGGTGCTGGACACCACCATCGCCAACGTGGCCCTGCCGCACATGCAGGCGAGCCTTGGCGCGACCCAGGACAGCATCAACTGGGTGCTGACCAGCTATATCGTGGCAAGCGCAATCGCGATCCCCATTGCGGGGTGGCTGAGTGAATATATCGGCCGCAAGCGCCTGATGCTGATTGCGGTGATCGGATTCACCATTTCATCGCTGCTGTGCGCCATTGCGACGAGCCTGCCGGAAATGGTGCTGTTTCGCTTGCTGCAGGGTGTCAGCGGCGCCTTCCTGGTGCCACTGGCGCAGGCGACCATGTTCGACATCAACCCGCCGGAGCGGCACGGCCAGGCAATGGCGCTGTTCGGCGGCGGAATCATGATCGGACCGATCCTTGGGCCGGTACTGGGCGGCTGGCTGACCGACAGCTTCGACTGGCGCTGGGTATTCCTGGTCAACTTGCCGGTCGGCATTCTTGCCGCGTTGATGCTGTGGCGGACGATGCCGGTAACCAAGCCCTTCAAGCGGCGGATCGACCTGGCAGGCTTCTTCATGATCGCGATCGCCATTGGCTCGTTGCAGCTGTTCCTTGACCGTGGCGAGACCAATGACTGGTTCCAGAGCTGGGAAGTGACGATCGAGGCTGGGCTCGCGATTGGTTTCTTCTGGATGTTCGTGGTGCATACCATCACCGGGCGCGAGCCGATCTTCGAGAAAGGCATGTTCGCCGATCGCAACTTCGCCACCGGCCTGCTGTTCATGGCGGTAACGGGCGTGCTGCTGCTGGCCGGTCTCGCGCTGCTGCCCCCATTGTTGCAGCGGCTCTATGGCTACTCCGTGCTGCAGTCGGGCTTCCTGACCGCCCCACGCGGCGTCGGCACGCTCATCTCCATGCTGCTGGCGGGCAAGCTGATCGGCAAGGTGGATATGCGTTTCGTCATTGCCACTGGCATTGCGCTGATGGGCATCAGCCTCTGGATGATGACCGGCTTCGCGCTCGATCAACCCGCAAAGCCCGTCATCCTGAGCGGGTTGGTGCAGGGACTTGGCCTTGGTTTGATCTTCGTGCCGCTGCAGACGCTGGCGTTTGCGACATTGGCTCCGCGCCTGCGCACCAACGCCGCGAGCCTGCTCAACCTTGCCCGCAACATCGGTGGATCGGTCGGAATCGCGGTGGTGAGCTCGGAGCTGGTGCGCAACACGCAGATTTCCCATAGCGACCTTGCGAGCCACGTCACCGAGAGCGTCATTCCCACACTCGGCGGGGGATTGCTGGAGCAGATCGGCGGCCAGGGTGATATCGCGCTGGCCGTGATCAATGCCGAGGTGACCCGCCAGGCCTTGTTCATCGCATACCTCGACGACTTCAAGCTGATGATGCTGGTGACGTTCGCGGCCCTGCCGCTCGTCCTGCTGATGAAGAAAGCGAAGCCAGGCGCTGCCGACGGCCAGCCCGTGCACATGGATTGATCGATCGAATTTTCAGGAGTGAGTGAAATGCAGCGTCGTCGTCTTGGCCCAAACGGTCCCGAAATCTCCGCCATTGGCCTTGGCTGCATGGGGATGAGCGAGTTCTACGGTAGCGGAGACGACAGCGAGAGCATCGCCACCATTCACCTCGCGATCGAGCGGGGCATCGACTTCCTCGACACCGCCGACATGTACGGGCCGTTCAAGAATGAGGAGCTGGTCGGGCGTGCGATCTCCGACCGACGCGACAAGGTCTTCCTGGCCACCAAGTTCGGCAATGTGCGCGGCGAAAACGGCGAGTTCCTCGGCGTGCGTGGCGACCCCGCCTATGTGCGGTCCGCGTGCGAGGCGAGCCTCAGGCGGCTCGGGGTCGCGACCATCGATCTTTATTACCAGCACCGCGTCGACCGCAACGTGCCGATCGAAGAAACTGTTGGAGAAATGGTCCGCCTGAAGGAGGAGGGGAAGGTTCGTTTTCTCGGCCTCAGTGAGGCCGCGCCGGAGACGATCCGCAGGGCGCATGCCGTCCACCGGATCACCGCACTGCAGACAGAATATTCGCTGTGGAGCCGCGATGCGGAAGACGCCGTGCTGCCGACGGTGCGGGAGCTTGGCATCGGCTATGTCGCTTATTCACCGCTTGGCCGCGGATTCCTGACTGGGCAGATCACAAAGCCGGAAGACTTTCCCGAAGGCGACACCCGCCGCAATCACCCGCGCTTCCAGGGCGAGAACTTCAGCAAGAACATTGCGCTGGTGCATGAGCTGGAGCGGCTGGCGGATGGCAAGGGCTGTACGGCCGCGCAGCTCGCACTGGCCTGGGTGCTGTCCCGGGGCAATGACATCGTGCCGATCCCCGGCACCAAGCGCCGTCGGTATCTGGAGCAGAACATCGCCGCGACCGAGCTCCAGTTGAGCGAGGAAGAGCTGCGGCGGCTTGACGAGATATTGCCGCCCGGCGCCGCTGCCGGCGACCGCTACCACGCCCCCGGAATGGCAAGCATCAACGGCTAGATTCGAGCAAGTGCCCGGTCGAGGTCGGCGATGAGGTCGGCCGGGTCTTCCAGTCCGATGTGCAGGCGGATGGCCGAACCTTCGAGCGGGTCGGCGACAGTCCTTATGCCCTTCAGCTGAACGGGGCACACCAGGCTTTCGAAACCGCCCCAGCTGTATCCAAGCCCGAACAACTGAAGCGCGTCGATGACCGTGTCGCGTTCGGTCGCAGTGGCGTTCAGCACGATACTGAACAGCCCGCTGGCACCGCTGAAATCGCGGGTGAAGAACTCATGGCCGGGGCAGGTTTGCAGCGCCGGATGGAGGACGCGGGCGACCCGCGGATGCTCAGCCAGCCAGCCCGCGACGGCAAGCCCGTTGGCTTCATGCCGGCGCAAGCGCACGTCGAGGGTGCGAAGCCCCCGCAAGGCGAGCCAGGCGTCATCGGGGCTGACCGCCACGCCCCACTGGCGAACAACCTTGTCGAGCGCGTCGAAGCGGTCGGTCGAGGCAGTGACGGCCCCCAACATGACGTCCGAATGGCCGCCGATGTACTTGGTGCAGGCGGTGATGGAGAGGTCGATGCCGTTGGCGATGGCGGGGAAGAACAGGCTGGTTGCCCAGCTGTTGTCGAGCAGCGTGACGAGCCCAAGCTCATGCGCCGCGGAAGCGAGACCCGGCACATCCTGCACTTCGAAGGTCAGGGAACCAGGGCTCTCGAGAAACAGGGCGCGGGTTTGCGAAGTGACCAAGGCGCGAAGCTCATCGGACGAGAGGCCGGGCGGGTAATAACGGGTGGTGACGCCAAGGCGCTTCAGCTCACCGTCGCAGAAATGACGGCTTGGACCGTAGACGCTGTCCACCATCAGCAGGTCGTCGCCGGGCTGCAGGACGCTGGTCAGCGCCATGGCGACGGCCGCGGCGCCGGACGGGAACAGGCGGGTGCCGGCGGCGCCAGGCTCCAGCTCGGTCAGGGCCTCGCTCAGCGCCCACTGGCTGGCCGTGCCGTCACGGCCGTAGCGGTAGCGGCCGTCCGCGGGCGCATAGGAGGAGCGCATGTCCGCCAAATTGTCGAACAGGATCGTCGACGTGCGCTCGGGGGGAACGTTGACCAGTTTGCCCCGCCATTCGCGGCGACGACCGCCGTGGACGAGGCGGGTGGCGGTCTGCTGGGTCGGTTCGGTCATTGCCGGGAGGGCTTAGACCGGTACCGACCGTCCCTCAACGGCGGCGGCGGCGGCTGCGCCAGAAGTCGAGGGCGACGTCGGCTTCAAGCGGACGGGCGTAATAGAAGCCCTGGCCGAGGTCGCAGCCGAGCGCTCCGAGGGTGGCTGCCAATTCGCGGGTCTCGATACCTTCGGCCGTGGTCTTCATGTTCAGCGCTTCGGCCAGGCTGAGCACCGCTCTGACAATGGCGACGCTGTCCGGGTCGACCATCAGCGCGGAAACGAAGCTGCGGTCGATCTTGAGCACGTCGATCGGCAGTCGCTGGAGGTAGGCCAGGCTGGAATAGCCGGTTCCGAAGTCGTCCATCGCCAGAGTGGTGTCGAGGCTCTTCAGCGCGTCGAACACGCGGGTGGCTCGGCCAGGGTCCTGGACGATGCAGCTTTCTGTCAGTTCCAGGCTGATGCGCTCGCCGCCGATCTTGGCGCTGCGCAGGGCGTCGTCGACGACCTTGGCAACGTCGTCACGGGCGACCTGGATGGCGGACAGGTTGACCGCAACCTTGACCGGCAATTTCTCGCCCGCCGTCGCATCCCACTGAGCGAGACTGGCGGCCGCGCGGTGCATCGCCCAGCGACCGAGGGAAAGGATCAGGCCGCTTTCCTCGGCAACCGGAATGAACTCGTTGGGGCTGATCTCGCCCCGGTCGGGGTGGTTCCAACGGGCCAGCGCCTCGAAACCAGCGACCTCGCCGGTGTTGAGGTCGATCAACGGCTGGTAGGCAAGATCGAGCTGGTCGCGGTCGAGCGCGCGGCGAAGCTCCGTCTCGATCGAGAAGCGGCGGCGGGCGGCGCTTGCTTCCCCCGGCTCGTAAATCTCGGGACGGCCGCTGCCCTTGGCCTGCTTGCATGCGAATTGGGCGTTGCGGAACAATTCCTCGGCGTCGGCGCCGGCAGTGGCAACGGCCACGCCGATCGCGCACTCGACTCTTATCTCAAGCTCGGACAACCGGAACGGGGTCGAGATCGTCTCGAGGATCCGGTCGGCGGCCCGGTTCGCATCCGCGACCCCGCGGCGAAGCGCGACGATGATCCCGAACTCGTTGCCGCCCGTACGGGCCAGCCGGTCACCGGCGCGAAGGGCGGAGATAAGCCTCCGGGCGAAAGTGATCAGCAGTTCGTCACCGGCGAGGCTGCCCATGCTTTCGTTGATTCGGCTGAACCGGGCCAGATCGACCACCAGCACGGCGTGGCCCCCGCGGCCATCGCCCTTGTCCAGCGTGGCCGCCTCGATCATCTCACTGAAGGCCACGCGGTTGGGGAGGCCGGTCAGGCTGTCGCGCAGCATCTCCTCGCGCAGTGACCGTTCGGTGCGGACCTCGGTCGTGCGGTCGACGACCGACAACAACGCGCGGGACCGATCCAGCGCGGCATTCGGCAGAAGGGCGAGACGAAGGCGGTAGTGACGGGCTTCCAGGCCCCAGCCGTCGCGGAAGTCGAGTTCGTCCGAATTGCGGCCGTCGAACCAGCCCTGGAGGTGATCGTGAAGCAGGCCGTCACGAAGACAAGTCTCGGTGACCTTGTCGAAGCCCGGAACGGTGGATTGCGCAACCGCGTCTTCGAACCGATTGTTATGGGCATCAAGCGTCAGCGTGCCGGTGCAACCGCGGCTGATGACAGCGGCGGCGATTGGCAGGGCGTCCAGCAGCACACGATCCTGGGCCGTCGAAGAAGACGCAGGGAACTGAGCCTCGGGTGGAGGCCGGCGCGTTGCGGCAGATGCCATGGCGAGCGCTATGCGGGCGGAGGCGTTAATTGTCTGTTGCCACCCTGATGGTTGATGCCCGGCCGTTCGCTTGCGGTTCAGGCCGCCCGTGCCAAGGGGGCTCGCAATGAGACAGGGACTGAGCTTCATTTTTGCCGGGCTGCTGCTGGCCGCCGCACCGGCTGGGGCGACCGGGCAGGGCGATCAGGACGATCCCTATTCGCTGCCCAAGGGCGGTGAGCAGGGTCTCGACATGGCCGTCGTTGACGAGGACGCGATGCCTCAGGAGCCGGAGCAGGCGGCGGACGGTCTTCGCGAAGCCGTGCCCGACGAGCAGTGGAGCGGAGCTCCGGTGGACCTCGTCCAGGCGGTGAACCCACTCTACACGGAGCTGCGCCGCGCTTACGTTCGCTACAAGCTGGAGTGGGGCGGCCTTCCGCGGGTCCTGATCGGGGAAAGCGGGCCGGTCCTGGCGAAGGGCGCGACGGGCGAACGGGTCGACGCGTTGCGCCGGCGGCTCGGCCTGCCCGTGCCGGACCCGCTGCTTCCGACCGGCTTCGATGGGGCGCTTGAGCAGAAGCTCAAGGACTTCCAGGCGGCGCACGGATTACCGGCTGACGGAAAGGCGAACGCGGAAACCGTCCGCCTGCTGAATCGCGGCCCCGACTATTACGAGCAGTTGCTGCTGCTCAACATGGAGCGGGCGCGTCGCCTGCCCGCGCCCGGAACGGCCAATGCCAAGAAGTACATTCTGGTCGACGCGGCTGCGGCGCGGCTGTGGATGATGGACGACGGCAAGGTGGCCGGCACGATGAAGGTGGTGGTCGGCACTCCGGCCTCGCCGACGCCGATGATGGCCGCGCTGATGCGCTACGCCAACGTGAACCCTTATTGGAACATCCCGCCCGACCTCGTCCGCAAGTCGATCGCTCCGGCAGTGCTGGCGCAAGGCCCGGCCTACCTCAAGGCGAAGCGGTACGAGGTGCTCGACAGCTGGGAGGATGATGCCAAGGTCGCCGATCCCGCAACGGTGGACTGGAAGGCAGTGGCGGCGGGGACGACCGACCTGCGAGTCCGGCAGCTGCCCGGCCAGGGCAATTTCATGGGCAACATCAAGTTCATGCTGCCCAACCATTATGGCATCTACCTGCACGACACGCCGGCCAAGGCCCTGTTCGGGCAGGATGATCGGCATCTGTCGAATGGCTGCGTCCGGTTGGAGGATGCCCGGGCGCTGGCGCGCTGGGTCTTTGGCGAGATGCCGCGCGCGACGTCAGCGGACGCGGAGCAGCGGGTGGAGCTCAAGCAGCCCATCCCCGTCTACATCACCTACCTGACCGCCGGGATCACGCCTGACGGCAAGCTCGCCTTCGCGCGCGACACGTACAGCCGGGATCAGAAATTGCTGGCGCGGTTCGATCCGCTGGGGCCATTGACCAGCGGCGGCGGCAGATGACGGCAGCGGTCGGGGCCGCTATCGCTCCTTACGTGACCGACCTTCCAAGCCTGACCACCATCTACGAAGACTATGAGCTGCTCGACGCCGAGGAGCGCTATCGGCTACTGATCGACCTTGGCCGGTCACTGGAGCCGATGCCGGAGGCCCTGAAAACCGAAAGCACCAAGGTGCGCGGCTGTTCGGCTTCGGTGTGGGTCTATCCGACCCGGCGCGAGGATGGGCGGCTGCACTTCCTGGCCGACAGCAATGCCGCGATCACCAAGGGCATCGTCGCGCTGGTATTGGCGGCCGTGCAGGACCGGGAGCCCGGGGAGATTGCCACGACCGACATCGCCGCCGAACTGGCGCCTTTCGAGCTGGGCCGACAGCTGTCGTCCAATCGGACCCAGGGTATTCCCAACATGATCGCGCTGGTGCGCCAAACGGCCGAGCGGCTGGCATGAGCGACGGCTTCGATCCCGAGCGCTTCTTCAAGCTCGCTCGAACGGTCGGCCATGGCCGCGCGCTGGGCCTGGGTTATCGGGCGCATGGCGACGATTGGGTCGAGCTCGCGCTCCCCTGGCGCGAGGAACTGGTGGCCGTGCCGGACGAGGGGTTCATGGCAACCGGCGCGATTGTCAGCCTGCTCGACACCTGCGCGGGCACGTCCATCTGGTGCAAGCTTGGGCGGTTCCGGCCGGCGGCGACGATGGATTTGCGCATCGATTATCTCCGTCCCGCACTTCGTGGCGAGGAAGTGATCGCGCGCTGTGTCTGCTACAAGGTGACGCGCAAGATCGCCTTCGTTCGCGGGCAGGCGCATGGCGGCGATCCGGAGCGTCCGGTGGCGCATGTCGCCGCCACTTTCATGCTGATGGACTAAGCCGAGGCGGTGCGCCGCTCTTCGGCCTTGCGCAGCACTTCATAAGCTGCCTGGACCTTCTGGAAGGTGGCGGCGGCAGCATCGTCACCCTGGCGAAGGTCAGGATGGTTTTCCTTGGCAAGACGGCGGTGCGCGGCCTTGATCTCATCGAAGCTGGCGTCGCTCTCGAGGTCGAGCGTTTCCAGCGCGCGCATCTCATCGCGCGAGCGGGTGCCATCGCCCGGGCCACCCCAGCTCCAGTGCGCACTCGAGCGGAAGCCATTCGCCTGCGCCCGTTCCGCGCGCTCCCTGTCCGCCGCCTCGCCCGCACCCAGATTGGCGAAATAGTCCCAGTTCTTGTTATATTCGGCGGCGTGGCCTTCGCAGAAATACCAGCGTTCCGGATTGTTCGGAGCCTTGGGGGCGGGGCGGTCACCAGGCAGGTCGCAGCCTTCGCGATCGCATAGCCGTACGCGCGCCGCCTCGCGCCCTTTGGCGCCATAGGAGCGCCAGCGCGGAAAGCCCCAGTCATCGGATCGCGTCGAACGTGCCATTGGGCCCTAACTAAGTGTGTTCTCCGATCATTGCGAGCCGCAGACCATGCCGCGGGTCGATGAACGGAGATGTTTGCCAGAGGGCCTGTAAGCCGGGTTCTGTCCTCTGCCGATAAGCAGATGGGCGACCATTCCTCTAGGCCCGTCCTTGCGGAGGGGCTCAAGCGACCAACCCGGGCGGCGGGCCGGAACAGGCCCATGCGCCACCCCTATTCGGTCTTGCACCCGGTGGGGTTTGCCGTGCCGGTTCCGTTGCCGGTCCCGCGGTGCGCTCTTGCCGCACCCTTTCGCCCTTGCCGTGCCGAAGCACGGCGGTCTGCTTTCTGTGGCACTGTCCCTGACCCCGCGTCCGAAGACGAAAGGCCGCCGGGCGTTACCCGGCACCGTCGTTCCGTGGAGCCCGGACTTTCCTCGGCGGGACAAATCCCGACGCGGTCGCCCGGCCCTCTGGCGCGGACGCTCTAGCCTAGTCCCGAGCGTTCGTCACATCTCCCCCATCGGGCGGGGGAGCAAGAGGGCAAGGAGCTTAGCGCGGCATTCCCCGTCGACGATTCCGTCAATGCGATCAGGGCGGAAGCGGCGCTGAAAGGCGACGGTCGCCTTCCACGGATCGGTCACGTCATAACCGAATCGCTCCAGAGCGAGGTGAAACGCGGCGTCAGACCAGTAAGGGTCGATCAGGTTGCGGGTCGGGCTGGGCAAGGCGAGCCGGCGTTTCGCAAGCGCTTCCCAGGGGAACAGCTCGCCCGGATCGTCCTTGCGGACGGGGGCAATGTCCGAATGGCCGACCACATTGCCGCGGCCGATGCCGTACCGGTCCTTCAATTCCGCGACGAGCGGGATGAGCGCGGCGATCTGTTCGTCGGCGAAGGGGCGATAGCCGAATTCGTGGCCAGGATTGACGATCTCGATCCCGATGGAGGCCGAGTTGATATCGCGCACTCCGCGCCAGTAGCTCTTGCCGGCATGCCAGGCGCGGCGTTCCTCATCGACGAGCCGATAAACGCTGCCGTCTTCATCGATGCAGTAGTGCGAGGACACCTTCGCCTCCGGCGAGGTAAGCCGGTCCAGCGCGCCCTGGCAGTCAGGCATGCCGGTATAGTGAAGCACGATCATCGACACAGGCAGGGCCCGCTCGTCATGATTGGGCGAGGGCAGGTCGATCATGGGCACGCTCCGCAATGGGACATGGCGCGGCGCTTCGGTCAAGCCATTCTGATCAGACGAAAATGGCCACGGTCTGGCGAGCGTCGAACAGGCGCCGCCCCGCCGCGTCCCACAATGTCATGGACTGGCGGGAGTAGCCGTCGGCGGTATCCTCCGCGACCGAGCGCTGAAGGAACCAGGAGTCAGCGTCCTGCGGCAATGCATCGACCTCGATACTCCATGTCATGGAGGAGATGACGGCCGGCTGCGGAAAGCTGACCATGGCGGCAGGCGGAAGAGCGTCGGCAAGCGCAATGAGGCCTGTGAGGGCGTCGACCGCTTGCGAGCGGGTGAAGCGGGTCCAGCAGGTGAACATCGGCTCCCCCTGGCCGCGCGGCGGATTGCCCGCCGCCAGGCGCATATCGAAGTTTCGCGCGAAATCCGGACCGGGCGCACCGCCGAACAACGGGGGGCAGGCGTCCGGAGCTAAGACGTCCGGCGCCGACGCTGCGGTGTGGCGGATGATGCTGTCGCGCGGCGCGCCACAGGAGAAAAGACATTCGGCCGCTGGGCCTGCGTCGCCTGCCACGCTGACGGCGACGAAAGCGGCGGAGCGCCCCCGGCGGATTAGGCGCGGGGTGATAGTGAGTTGGCCTGACGCCGGCCCGACGAACGCAACTTGCGCCGAGCGCAGCGGCGGCAGGTCGGCGTGCGAGCGAGTGGCCATCGCCCAGGCCAACGCGGCGGTCATGCCACCGTAGAGCGTGCGCCCCTGCGCCCAACTGAGCGGCGCTTCGCCCTTCCACACGCTTCCGGCCTGGGTGAACTGCTCCAGCACGTCGCCGAGCACGGGATGGTCGATCGAGGTCATCCTGTTGCACTAGCCAAGCAAGCCCGAAACGCCAGATGGGGCGTGGCCTTTGAGTCACTCTGGCGACTCAGCTGCACCGCTCGTGGCCCGGTTCACTTGCCCGACAGGGCGTGAAGCCTAGATGGGAGCAATATTGTCTCGGTTAACGGGGTAGCCCACGTGAACAAGTTCCTGCTTTCGGTCAGTCTCGCCAGCCTTGTGGCCGTTCCCGGCGTTGCCGAAGCCAGGCGCCAGCCGCCACCTCCGCCGCCTGCGCCGGTGCGGATCGCGCCGACTGATCCGGTGGAGCTCTACTATTACAGTCACGCCGACGCGCCGATCTGGACCCGCTCGGCCGACACCAAGGCTGCGCTGCCGGTGCTGACCGGCATTCTGCGCCGCGCCCGGATCGAGGGCCTGAATGAAGGTCCGCAGCTGGCAGATGCGATCGACGCCGCCATGAGCCGTGCCGCCGCAAGCAACAGCCCGGCCGATAATCAGGCCCTGGAATATACTGCCAGCCGCGGGCTGGTCGCCTACGTTCAGCTGCTCAAGAAGGCGCCGGCCGGGATGCTGTTCGGCTATTCCTACCTGGCGCCGCAGGGCAGTCGTCCGGATCAGATCCTGCTGACCGCCGCGGCCGCGCCGAGTCTGGTGCAGTACCTCCAGAAGGCCAGCAGCCCCAATCCGACCTACGCCTCGCTGCGTGACGCGGGATGGAAGGCGATGGAGAGCAATCCGTCCGGCCCGGTCGATCCGCGCCTGTTGTCCAACCTGGAACGGGCGCGCGTGCTTCCCGCCGGTGGCCGCTACATCATGGTCAACAGCGCCGATGCGCGTCTGACCATGTACGAGAACGGACAGCCCGTCGACAGCATGAAGGTCGTGGTGGGCATGACCAAGTTCCCGGACGGCAAGCCGAACTACCTGCCGACCCCGCTGATCGCGAGCGTCATCTATTATGTCACGTTCAATCCTTACTGGAACGTGCCGCAGAACCTCATCCTCAAGAACATCGGGCACAAGGCGCGCGATCAGGGGGAATCGTACTTGAAGGCCCAGGGCTTCGAGGTGATCAGCGATTGGAGCGAGAATGCGACGGTGGTGCCGTACGACCAGGTCGACTGGAAGGCCGTTGCGGCCGGCACCAAGACGGTCCGCATTCGCGAGCTGCCGGGCAAGCTGAATTCGATGGGACGCTACAAGTTCAACTTCCGCAATTCGGAAGACATCTATCTCCACGACACGCCTATGCGGGAATATTTCAACCGGGACGTGCGGACGCTGTCGAACGGCTGCATCCGGCTCGAGGACGCGAAGCGGCTAGCTCAGTGGCTGCTCGGACGGGACCCGACGCCGCCCAGTGACAAGCCGGAGCAGCATGTTCAAATCCCGGCCGGCGTTCCGGTCTATGTGACCTACCTGACGGCCAAGGTCGGGTCGGATGGGCAGATCGCTTATTCGAACGATTACTACGGCTGGGATGGTAATCCGCAGAAGCAATTGGCGGTCACCGGGAGTGGGGTATCGCGTTCCGAGTAACTTCCGCCGACATTGCGGACATGAAGACAGGCCGCTCCGGGTGACCGGGGCGGCCTTTTTTGTGCACGGACGGATGGGATGCCGTGGAGACAACGAAAAGCCCGCGGAGGTTTCCCCCCGCGGGCTGATCGTTTGCACTGCCTGATCCGTCACCGAAGCGACGGATCACACAGCCGCTAGCGCTTAGCCACGCTCCGGAGCGGGCGGCGGCGGCGGCGGCGGCGGCGGCGGAGCCGGGCACGCGTCGGTCGCCAGGATCACCGAACCGTCCGGGCACGTCTGCGTCGCCGGAGGCGGCGGAGGCGGCGGGGGCGGCGGCGGGGGCGGGGGCGGCGGCGGCGGCGGCGGAGCCGCGAAGTTGAAGATCAGCGAGGCCAGCAGCGAGTGCGAGCGGTAGCGACCGCTGAAATCGTTGTTGGCAGTACCGATGAGGAAGTTATCCTCCACCTTCTTGGCGTTGAAGAAGCGATACTTCAGGCCAAGATCGATGTTCTGTGTGATCGGGAAGCGAATGCCCGCAATCGCCTGCCAAGCGAAACCGCTCTTGCTGAGATTGAAGTCGGTCGTCGTCGCGACGTTGTCGGCATAGCTGACCTTGACGCGAGCGATACCGGCGCCACCGCCGACATAGCCCTGAACGCCATTGTCATCACCGAAGTCGAGCAGCACGTTGCCCATCAGCGACAGCGCGCTGGTGTGGCCATTGCCGTTCAGGCCGGTGGTGTTGGTGCCGACATACGGGCCGGTGTAGTCGTCGTGAGCCGCACGCTTGTAGCCGACTTCGGCTTCAGCGCGGACCGGACCGAAGTCGTAACCCGCGATCGCGTCGACGTCATAACCCGTCGAGTGATTGATGATCAGCGCGTCGGCAGTGTTGGTGGTGCCAACGGTGCGGCCGAGGTGAAGATCCTCAACGATCATGGCACCGCCTTCGATGCCAACATATGGTGAGTGATCGCGGGCCATTGCTGGCGTCGCGATGGCGGCGGCTGCAACAGCCGCCAGGAGGTAATTGCGCATGCGTTCCCCTTTTCAGATTGGATGGCGCACCTAACCTCTAGAACAGGTGGCAAGTTGCCGTCTAGGCGGGCCATGGGACAGGAATGACGAAATCGTTGCATCCATGTCACACTTCGCTCGTTGCGCCCACGAAAAGTGTGTCCGGCTACCCTCGCGTGATGTCCGAGCAGGTGATAATGCCGGAGCCACTGAAGGAAGGGCAGGGCTTGCGTGCTTGATGATCGCGCCGACAGGATGCTGCTCGACAGCGTGGGACTAAGTCCCATTCCCTATGTCGTGAGTAACCCCAGACTGCCCGACAATCCCCTGGTGGTTGCCAACGAGGCCTTCTGCTCGCTTACGGGCTATGCCGAGAATGAGGTGGTCGGCCGAAATTGCCGCTTTCTCTCGGGCGCCAGCACCGAGCCGTGGCTGACGGACCGGATCCGGGATGGCGTGCGGGCCCATCGGCCGGTCCTGGTCGACATCCTCAACTACAAGAAAGACGGGACGCCTTTTCGCAACGCGGTGCTGGTGACCCCCTTGTTCGGCGAGGGCGGACAGCTTGAATGGTTTCTGGGCAGCCAGGTGGAATTGCCTGATGACCAGTCGTCGGCCGTTTTCACTGGTAGGCGCGAGAAAGCCGTACTGGCGGTGAAAGGCCTACCCAATCGCCAGCGCCAGGTGCTCGAGCTCATCGCCAAGGGATTGCTCAACAAGCAGATCGCCTGGGAGCTGGGGATCAGCGAGAAGACGGTGAAGATGCACCGCGCGCTGCTGATGGAGCGACTGGGCGTGCCAACCTCGGCCGACCTTATTCGGCTTGCGGTCGAAGCGGGGCTGTAAACGAATACGGCCTCACTGCCGTATCGTTCTTCCCGGCCCCACCAACTAGCTAGTGGTAGTCCGGATCTTTCTTCCCTGCTTTGGTCCGGACAAACGCTGCGTTCCCCTTGCAGCAAATGTCCCTGGAGACCGGACTAGCCCCCGGAACCCTGACGCCCGCAAACCCTGCTCAGCGGGCGGACTTGAGCGCCTCGTCCACCAGCTGGGCGAGGCGCTCTTCGTTGGGAAAGCCTTCCTCGACCCAGCGCTGCTCGATCTGTTTCAACGTGGTGGCCACGATCGGACCCGGCTTGAGGCCGCGGCGGATGAGTTCGCCGCCTCCGACCGGAAGCCGCGGCACGACAAAGTCGTGCAAGCCGCGGACCTCCGCCGCCCGGCCGGCCAGCAGCAATCGGTCCTCTGCGCCCTCCTTGCCAATGGCGTAAGCGAGCGCTCGCGGATGACCATTAAGGTCCTGCTCCGCTGCCAGCGCCAGACGCTTGCGCAGCTTGTTGGACAGCTTCAGGCGGGCCGCGACCTTCTCGGCGGTCAGGGGCTCTGCTGGAAGCAAAGCCGACAGTCGGCGGGCGGCATCGGCTTCGACATCTGCCACGCGCTCGGTGGCGATGAGGTGGTCTAGGCGCTCGCATCCCGTGGCATCGATTTCCGGCAGCACGGGCGCGAGGATGCCGTTCTCGACCATCAGCCACAACGTGGGAGCCGGATCGGGCAGCGCCAGCAACTTGAGCAGTTCGTCCGCGATGCGTTCGCGAGACAGCGCCATGAGATCGTTGGCTCGGGCAACGCAGGCCGCAAGGCTCGCCTTGTCCAGCTCGCCACGGCCGAACCGTGCCTGGAAGCGGAAAAAGCGAAGGATCCGCAGGTGATCCTCGGCGATGCGCGTAAGCGGCTCGCCAATGAAGCGGACCAGGCCAGCGGCGAGGTCGTGCTGCCCTTCGAAATAGTCGGTCAGGGTGGCGGACGCCGGGTCCCAGTAGAGCGCATTGATGGTGAAGTCCCGGCGCTCCGCATCCGCCCGCCAGTCATCGGTGAAGGCCACGGTGGCGCGTCGTCCATCGGTGCTGACGTCGGCGCGCAAGGTGGTGATCTCGACCGGCTGGCGTTCGACTAAAGCAGTCACCGTGCCATGTTCGATTCCCGTCGGGACGGTACGGATGCCGGCCGCGCCGCAGCGCCGCATCACCTCATAAGGCGTGAGCACGGTTGCCAGATCGACGTCGACCACCGGCAGCCCCAGCAACGTGTCGCGCACGGCCCCGCCCACGAAGCGGCAGGTTCCGGAGCCGAGTGCGTCCAGCAGAGGGGCCATGCCCGGGCGCTGGGCCAGGGCTTCGAGCGCGCTCAGCTCCATTGCAGCCGTCGGCTGAGGTTGACGAGCATGGCGGCAGTCGCGCCCCAGATGCGGCGGCCCTCCCAGTCGATCTGATAATAAGTCCGCATGCGCCCCTGATATTCGGCGGTGATCGCGCGCTGATTGGCGGGATCGAGCAGGAAGGCAAGCGGCGCCTCGAACAGGTCGGCGACTTCGCGCTCGTGTGGGACCAGCGGCAGGTCGGACGGCACCGATCCAAGCACCGGAATGACGGAGAAGTTCGTCACCGTGACATAAGGGTCGGCGACTCCCCATACGTCGACGAGGGCAGGATCGAGCCCAACCTCCTCTTGCGCCTCCCTTAGTGCGGCATGGGTCACGCCAGCGTCCGCCGAATCGACCCGGCCGCCCGGAAAAGCGACCTGGCCGGCATGGGTGCGAAGGTCATCCCGGCGTACGGTCAGGATCACTCCAGGCTCGGAGCGGCGCGTCACCGCAACCAGCACCGCGGCGGGCACGGGCTGGCCGGCGGTACCTTCGACCAGATCACCGGGCAGCAGGCCGACTGGCGGAGGAAAGTCGAGCGCGGCCCGAAGCCGCTCCGCCAGGGTCATGAGCTTAGCGGAAAGAAGATGCCATCGCTCCAGACGCCGGCCGGATCAGCCCCCTCCGTCAGCGCGATCTCGGCCAGTTCGTAATAGACCGGACGGGCGAGCAGGGCCTCGAGCCTGTGGCGAACAGCGACAAGGGGCACGCCGTCTTCCGTGATGCGCAACGGATGGTGGGGCCCGAGGATCAAGGCATCGCCGCTGTTGAGCAGCAGTGCGACCCGGCGGTTTCGGCCTTCACCTTCGCTGGTCAGGGCAGTGGCAACAAAGGCGGCGAGTTCAACGTCTATGGTCAGTTTCTCGCCCGGCGTGACCAGCACATAGCTACCATCGGGTTCACGGCGGAGGATACGGGAGAACTGGCGCACCAGTGCGGGGCGACGGATCTCCGTTCCCTGGTGGTACCATCGGCCATCGCGCGCGATGCGCATCTCGCTGTCGCCGCAATGGTCCGGATGCCAGCGCTCGACGGGGGCGGGTGTCCGCCCTGCGATGTCCGCGGCGATCTCCGCAATACTGCGGCCAGCAAGGTCGATCGGGGCAAGGCTCTCGGGCATTGGAGCCATGTAGGGAGATGGGCGCGGTTGCGCGAGGGCAGGGCGCGCCGGTAGGCTGCGACCGATGAGTGCACCACTTGCAATCGTAACCGGCGGCGGAAAGCGCGTGGGAGCAGTGCTGGTCGAGCGCCTGCTTAAGTCGGGCTGGGCCGTTCTGGCTCACGTGCATCGGCCTGCTGACGAGGTCCCGGCGGGCGCAATGAAGGTCGCCGCCGACCTTGCGGACCCCGGCTGCGCCGAGATGATCCTTGGTGCTTGCCCAGAACCGCCACGATTGCTGGTGAACAACGCCGCACGGTTTGCGCCGGATGTTCTGGGCGGCTTCAATGCCGGGGAATTGGCGGCGCACATGGCGGTGAATGTCGCCGCGCCGGCGTTGCTGACCAGCGCTTTCGCCCGCGCCGGGGCAAAGGGAGACCGGTTGATCGTCAACATCCTGGACGCCAAGCTCTCCGCGCCCAATCCGGACTTCCTCAGCTATACGCTGTCCAAGGCGGCACTTTCCGCGCTGACCGAGCTATCGGCCCGTGCCCTTGCCGGGGAGGGCATCCGTGTGAACGGGATCGCGCCCGCGCTGATGCTTCAGTCGCCCGGTCAGAGTGCGGCAAACTACGCCAAGGCGCACGCCTACAATCCGCTGGGGCGTGGAATTGACCCTGAGCACGTCTGGCAGGCGTTGCGCTTTCTGCTGGACTCGCCCGTGGTCACCGGCGAGGTGCTCACCCTTGACGGGGGGCAGCGCTTCATGGGCCTGCCCCGCGATGTGCAAAACCTTGATCTGTAAGCGAAAGAGAGCGCTTTGAGCGACGTCCTTCCATTCACGCCGCGCCTTGATGGCATGGTCCCCGAATCGCTTGCGGTGCGATCGACCAGAATTCACCTCGATTCGGTAGAGGTGAGCGCCGACATCGGCTTTCACGACTTTGAGGTCGGCACGCCGCAGCGGTTGCTCATCACCGTCGACGTCTGGCTGAACCATCCGCTTCCGACCGACGACCAGCCTGAGAGTGCCTGGAATTATGATCACCTCAAGCAGGAGATCGAGCGGATTGCCGGCGCGCGCCGGTTCAATCTCCAGGAAACATTATTGGCGGAAATCTACGACTGGATTGCTTCCCGGGATGGAGTGAAGGCGCTTCGGGTGGAAACGTGCAAGCCTGACGTCTATCCGAACGCTCGAGGCGTTGGCGTTGAAATCGCCTCGTTTTGCGGCGCAGTCCCTTGACGGTGCGGTTTGCCCGAGCGTCAGCAAGGAACATTATCATTGCGCCGCCATTATGGCCTTATTAAGGAAGCGCCCCGGCCTGCCGATGATATGTTGATACGTCGGCTTGCCTCACCAGTCGGAGCGGCGCACGACATCGCCGTTTCGAGAGGTGAGACTCCGGGGCCCGCTTAAGGAGAATTGCGGCAGAATGTCTTACGCCAATCGCAGGCAGATGAGCGGAAACAAGACGGTCGCGATCGTGATCGTTGGACTTCTGCACGTTCTGATCGGTTACGCCTTGATCACTGGTCTGGCGTACAATGTCATCAAGAAGGCGGCCGAGGATCTGAAGACGTTCGACGTCGAGGATCAGCCCCCGCCTCCTCCCGAGGAACCGCCGCCCCCGGAGCAGAAGCAGGTTGAGACGCCGCCACCGCCGGTTGTGTCCCCGCCGCCGCTGGTTCGCAGCAACGTTCAAACCCCGATCATCCAGACGGCGCCGGTTGCGCCGCCGCCGGTGATCACCCCGACCGCCCGTCCGGCACCGCCGGCGCCCCCGGCGCCGCCGCCCCCGCCGCCGCCAAGGATCAGCCAGGCCGCTCAGGCTCGCGGCTCGCTTCCTGGCCTGTTCTCGACCGACGACTATCCGCAGGACGCCATTCGTAACGAGCAGCAGGGCACGACTTCCGTGCACCTGACGATCGGCACCGATGGCCGCGTGTCCGGCTGCGATGTCACCGGTTCGAGCGGCTCCAGCAGCCTCGATCAGGCGACCTGCCGGATCATCCGGTCCCGCGCCCGCTACACGCCGGCCAAGGACCAGAATGGTGCCCCGATCGCCGGTACGGACAACGCTCGCATTCGTTGGGTGCTGCCGTCCGAATAAGCTTACTGCCCACTGAGATACACGTTTTAAGCAAGGAACCGCACTATGAGCTTCGTGACTGTGCTGACCGCTGCCGCCGGTGCACCGGCCGCTGCCGGCGACAACCCCTACGGCTTGTTCCAGGCCCTGAAGGAAGGCGGCGTCATCAGCTGGACCGTCTTCATCATCCTGGTCTCTTTCTCCGTTTTCTCGTTCTACATCCTCTTCACCAAGCTGTTCGAGCAGCAGAAGATCATCGGCCAGGGCAAGAAGGTCCGCTCCAGCTTCTGGAACAGTGCCAATCTCAAGGAAGCGTCGAGCAAGCTTGATCAGCGCAGCGCTTATCGCGCCATCGTTGACGACGCCCTCGTTGCGCAGGAGCAGCACGGCAAGCTGACCAACCCGATCGACCAGCATGACTGGATGGCAAACAGCCTGGCGCGTTCGCAGGGTTCCATCGGCGCGCGTCTTGGTGAGGGCCTGGCCTTCCTCGCGACCGTCGGTTCGACCGCTCCGTTCATCGGTCTGTTCGGCACCGTCATCGGCATCTACCGCGCGCTGATCAAGATCGGTGCTGCCGGTCAGGCCTCGATCGGCACCGTCGCCGGTCCGGTCGGTGAAGCGCTCATCATGACCGCGCTCGGCCTGGTCGTCGCGGTTCCTGCCGTGCTCGCCTACAACTGGCTGATCCGTCGCAACAAGTCGATCATGGAGGACCTCGCTGCCTTCACGAACGACCTGCACGGCTACATCATGTCGGAAGGCAAGGTTAAGCCGGCGATGATCGCTGGTGGCGCAGCCAACGCCGGTTCGGCTTCGGTTGCCCGCGGTTCGCAGACCCGCACCGGCGCCGCGCCGACCCCGGCCGGCACCCAGCCGCTGACTACCGGTCAGACGTCGACCGGCCAGCAGGCTGGCGGCACCGGTACTACTACGGTCGACCGCCGCTAAGCACAGGGACGTGAGGGGTCGGCGCTCATCGCCGGCCCCGCCCGACACTGAAAACAAGGAAGCCACACCCCCATGGCAATGACAGTCGGCAAGGAAGAGGGCGAAGACGTCCCCATGTCGGACATCAACACCACGCCGCTGGTCGACGTGATGCTGGTGCTCCTGATCATCTTCCTGATCGCCATTCCGGTGGTGGTCGAGACCGTTCCGCTGACCTTGCCCAAGGTCGCGTACATCCCGACCGAGACCAAGCCCGAGAACGTCTCCCTGTCGGTCCGCAACGAGCCTGACGGCAGCTGCGGCGTCTACTGGGGGATGAAGAAGGTCAATTCGCAGGACCTCCTCGATCTCTCGGTCAAGAAGCTCAAGGCGGCGGTCGACGCCGCCGGCGGACCCGACAATCTCAACGAAGAAAACATGCCGGAGGCGCACATCCGCGCCGACGTGAACACCCAGTACAAGTGCGTTGGTGGAGCGATCTTCACCATGCAGCGCGCCGGGTTCGCTCGCGTCGGATTCATCTCGGAACCGCCCCCGGGTTACCAGGCAGGCCGCCTGTAAGAGCCGCGGCCCTGGTGCCGCACTTGAACAGGGCTTGAGGAAAGGAACCGCCAGCCATGGCGATGCAGACGACCAGTAACAACGCCGAAGGCGAACCGATGATGGAGATCAATACGACTCCATTGATCGACGTCATGCTGGTGCTGATCATCATGCTGATCATCACCATCCCGATCCAGACTCACGCCGTGAAGCTGGATCTGCCGCAGAACAACAACCCGACACCGCCGCCGATCGACCCGATCAAGAACAAGATCGTCGTCGCCGGCAACGGTGCGGTGCTGTGGAACGGCGCGCCGGTGAACCTCACTCAGCTGCGTCAGTACCTGGACATCACCCAGCAGATGAACCCGGAGCCCGAGCTGCACCTGCAGCCGGAGCCGAACGCCCGCTACGAGCTGGTGGATCAGGTGCTGGTGGTGACCAAGCAGGCCAAGGTCACCAAGATGGGTTTCGTCGGCAACGAGGCCTACGGCACCTTCTAGGCTGAGAAGTTTCCATCGGGGCCATCCCGATGAATCCTGGGGGCGGCATCGCAAGGTGTCGCCCCTTTTTTCATGGTTCGAAGAAGTCCGAACTCGCAGAGACCCCGGTCCTGCGCGAGGCACCTCTCGTCGGCGAGGAATGACGAACGCCAGGCCCCGGCGCCGCAAGTCCGGCCGGGAACGCCGACGAACGCCGGTCGTGGGCGACCTGCTCTCGACTAGTGCCCTCCGAACTCCTTCGGTCCGGCGCGACGTCCTCGTGCGGGCCTGCGCGACCCGCTTGGGGCCCGCGAAAGCCGACGAACGCCGGTCCTTGGCGACCTGCTCTCGACGAGCCCGCTCGGAACTCCCTGAGGTCGTCGCGACACTCGCGGGCGGTATTGTGCGAGGCAGGTTCCCGGCACGCACAGGCCCACGAACGCCGGTCCTTGGCGACGGGCTCTCGACTAGTGCGCTCAGAACCTCCTTCGTCCGTCGCGGCGCCCGCGGTTCGATGCGAGGCCTTCTTCACCCAGAAGGGGACCGCTGCCGTCCTTCTGCCGCGCCCCGGTTCCCTGCGAAGGCGGCCGATGGTCAGCAGGTCGGCAAAGGCGTTATGGTCGGGCGGGCTATTTTGGCCGGTGGTCGACCATGGCTTCCCGGCGTTTGCCAGCCGCGATGGCCGCATGCTCGGTCAGGCGGTCGGCCAGATCCAGCGCGGCTTCGGGAGTGAGCGCAATGCTCACATGGTCAGGGCCATCGAGTAGAACCCGGCCCTCTTCGGACGAGACGTCGCTCGCCCGGCTGTAGGTGTTCCTGCTCATGATGACACGACGTTACACGGACCGCATCTGTTCCGTATATTGCACCAGCGTAACCGCCCGGTCGGTTGAAGGTGATGAAAAAAGTGGCCTTGCGAAGGGTCCGATAGCTGTGGAGCGTGACCCGGTTTGCTCACGCCAGTGAGCGCTGAGGGTAGATTCCGTGCACCCGTAAAGAAGGGGCGGCTCGCGCCGCCCCTCTTTCGTTTACTGACCGCTGATCACCATGGAAATGGCAATCGCGGGGCCGACCGGAAGGCCAGCCATTTGCCTTTTCGCACGGTCGATTGCCGCGGCGACCTGAGAGTCCGTGCTATGTATCGCGAAGCTGGTACATTCGCTCGTGTCCAGGTTCCCATTCAGGTCGAAGCAAAGCTGGTCCGCTGTTTGCCAAATTCGGCCTCTCAGCCGGCCCTGGTCGCGACGATCCACAAGGTTCAAGTCGGCATAGCTGACGCGGCGCTGTAGCGCCGGGTCGATCCGCTCGGCCTGGACTGTGACGTTGGGGGGCTGGGCAAACGCGTGAGTAGCGCTTGCGGTCAGTCCAACTCCGACGAACCCTGCCGCGATGATGCAGCCGATAGTCCGGGCTTCCATGACGTCCTCCTTTCGAGAAAAGGGCCTCAAGCCCCGAAAGGATTGGTGTCAGATCAGGTGAGTATCTTCATCGGTTTTTCGGTGTTTCGGGCCGGACGTTCTGCCGACTGATCTATCTTCGATGAATGGGCCTGAGGCTTGGTTGAACCGTTCGCAAGCAGGTGGGCGACGTCGCTGATGTGGCTTTTGGCGACAGTTTGCTGCGATCCATCGTTGAGACGCGCCACCCACCGACGCCCTGAGTGAGTAAGGCGGTCGATGAAGTCGACCCTGACGATCGCCGACCGGTGGAGTTGAATGAAGCGCTCGTCGAGTTGGCTGCGGAGCGAGCAAATCGTCGCGTGGATGAGGCAATGCCAGTCACCGATGAACAGACGCATATAATCGCCCTCGGCGATGACCTTGTCGATCAAGCCGACATCGATCCGCTTCCGACCGTCCTTGCATGGCACCCAGATGAACTTTTGGCTGCTGGCCGTCCGGACGATCTTGCTGCTCACGAAATTGCTCTCGATCCGCTCGACATATTTGGCGAGCGGAACGCGAATCGCCTCCATCTGCCTGGTGTATTCGGACAGTGAGTCGACGTGGCCCTGAACGATCATGTCGAATGTGCCTGTCACCTCCATTGCCACATCCACCAACGGGCATGAGCAAATGCAGCGACGGAAGGCGTCGAGGCCTTCGACGTCGGCGCGATGGTCGAATGACACGCATATGACGACGGTGAGTTCGGAGATGGTCCTGCTCCCCTGCGAGCAAGTGCGACATATTACGCCGACGCCAATTAACGATCAAGGAAAACGAGAATTTAACAATAAACTCTCGCCGACACGACGTCGTCGTACGGTCCTGCGCGAGGCGCTTCTAGCCGGCCAAGGCCGAAGCTCGACTGGTTGAAGGTAGCGAAAACAGCGGCCTTGCGGAGCCCCAAAGAGTATGAGACGTTACAATGTCTCATAGTGATGAGGAGGTTGAGCATGAGCCTGTCCGCCCCCGCCGTCCGCATGAATTCCTCGCCGATGGTGGAGATGAACACCACCCCGCTCATCGACGTGTTGCTGGTCCTGCTGGTGATGCTGATCATCACCATTCCCCTGCAGACCCATGCGGTGAAGCTGGATCTGCCCAACGGTGCGCCGCCGCCGGTGACGCTCGACCCCATCAAGAACAAGCTGGTGGTGACAGAAGGTGGTGGACTGCTGTTCAACGGGGTGTCCGTTAGCCGGTCCCAGCTGCAGGCACTGCTCGACTCCGCCGGCCAGGCGCGCGACGAGCCCGAGCTCCAGCTGCAGCCGGTGGCCGGCGCCCCCTACGGTCCGGTCGATGAGGTGCTGGTGATGACCCGCCGGGCCCATCTGACTCGGCTGGGGTTCGTCGGAAACGAGGCTTACGGTCAGTTCTGAGGCGAGGAGCGGTGCCGGACAGAAAGAAGCCGAAGTGGGACGCCGGCCAGTTGCCGCCCGGCGCCGCACTGAGATGATGGTGGGTGGTGTCGGTTGGTCTTGCGTTTCGCTTCAGACGTTTCCGCCTTAGCCGCGAGCCTCGCGTTATATTAACATTAACTTGCCAACTGTTTGCACCCGTGGTGATTGGTAACGTCTCGTCTCCGAGTCCCGCAAGCGCCGGGTATGCCTGCGAGCCGCGTTTGCGTGCTGAAAGCGACAAATGGCTTGTCGCTTGTTTGGGGGACTTACCATGAAAAAGCTGATGATCGCCGCCTGCGCGGGCGCGCTGATGTTCGCGAGTCCGGCTCTGGCGCAGAGCAGTTCCTATACGCCGGGCAGCTATTGGACCGTTTCGGACATCGAGGTCCTGCCAGGCCAGGCCGAGAATTATGCGGACTTCCTGGCCGGCCAGTGGAAGCGGACGCAGGAGTTCGCCAAGCAGAAGGGCTATATCGACGATTACTTCGTGCTCGCCAACGTCAACAAGCGGGACGGGGAGCCGGACCTTTACCTGGTTACGCGGTTCAAGGAGATGACGACCCGCGCGGAAGATCTCCGCCGTCAGGCCGAGTATGAGGCGTTCATGAAAAGTGACGCTCATGCCCTGGATACGGCGATGGGCGGTCGGGCCGTCATGCGCAAGCAGCGCGGCTCCATCCTGCTGCAGGAGCTGGACCTCAAGGGCAAGTAGGCTCGGCGGGCGCTCCGCTAATCCGCGGAGCGCCCTCAGCAAAGCCATGACGGCAAGGCGAAGCCTCGGGATCTCGCCTGCACTTTCGTCTTTCCCAAGCGGCTGGACGGCTGGCGCGAGTTCGCGAGCGAAGTCGTCATCAACCTCGGCCTGCGCGCCTTGCTACGCTCCGGTTGACTGCCTGCATGGGGTATTGCGCCGCCAGCAAAAGATCGAACCTCCTGCAGCTCTTCTGTTTGCGCTTCGTCGAAGCCAATGGGAAAGATCAGCCTGAAGTTGTCCGTCGAAGACCTGGCCGTCGTTGCGACCCTTCTTCGTGGTAGACGGAACGAGAGCTTCGGCGCAGATGGCATGCGTGATCGACACGAACTCCCCCAAATCGTCGGATCATCTGTTCCCGCACTCCGCCGTCGGTGCGCTGATGCGCACGAACGACTGGTCGACATCGTCGCTTGGTCCGCCCGAAGGCTGGCCGGCGGCGTTGCGGGCGATCGTCTCGCTGCTGCTCAATTCGCGCTTTCCCATGTTTGTCGCCTGGGGGCCTGAACTCGCCTTCCTCTACAACGACCCTTATGCGGACATCCTCGGAGAGAAGCACCCGGCGGCGCTGGGTAGGCGCTTTCGCGATATCTGGGGCGAAATCTGGGCCGACATTTCGCCGCTGATCGACGCCGCACTGGCGGGCGAGGCGAGCTTCCACCAGGACCTCCCGCTGCTGATGAACCGCAAGGGCTTCGACGAGCAGACGTGGTTCACCTTCTCTTATTCGCCGGTGTTCGACGACGACGGCCAGGTGGCAGGCATGTTCTGCACCTGCACCGAGACCACCGAAGCGGTCCTGCTGCGACGGCGCGAAGAGGAAGAGCGGGAGCGTCTTGCGCGGATGTTCGAGCAGGCGCCGGGGTTCATCACCATCCTGAAAGGTCCGGAGCACGAATTCGAGTTCGTCAACGCGACGTACCGCCGGCTGTTCGGAGACCGCGATTATGTCGGCAAGACCGTGCGCGAAACCTTTCCCGAGCTGGAAGGTCAGCAGTTCTTCAGCCTGCTGGAACAGGTCTTCCGGACCGGGCAACGCTTTGTCGCTGATGGCGTGCCGATCCGGATCGAGTCGCCGAACAGGGAACCGGCGCAAGAGCGGCTGCTTGATTTCATCTACGAGCCGCTGATCGATTCAAACGGGCAGGTCACGGGCATTTTCGTCGAGGGCCACGACGTTACGGCCCATCATGCCGCGGTTGACGCCCTGCGGGAGAGTGAGGCGCGGCTGCGCGCCCTGACCGATAATCTGCCCGGCGGTTCGGTCTACCAGATGTCCGGCAATGCCGACGGCAGCAATCGTCACTTCACTTACCTCTCGCAAAGTCACGAGCGGATGAGTGGACTGAGCGTCGAGCAGGTCATGGCCGATCCGACCCTGCCGTACCAGATGATCGTGGGGGAAGACCGGGAACGCTTTGCCCTGGCGTCGGTCGAGGCGATCCGTAATTGCTCGCGATTCGAGATCGAGGTGCGGTTCCGCCACGCCAATGGGGAGGTGCGGTGGGCTCACTTGCGGTCGGAGCCACGTTCGCAACCTGACGGAACGGTGGTGTGGGACGGTATCCAGGTCGACATCACGGACCAGAAGCGCGCGGAGGAAACGCTGCGCGAACTCAACGACACGCTGGAGCAGAGGGTGGCCGAACGGACGGCCGAACTGGAGCGGGCTCACGAACAGCTTCGCCAGAGCCAGAAGATGGAAGCGATGGGGGCGCTTACCGGAGGGGTTGCCCATGACTTCAACAATCTTCTGAGCCCGATCATCGGCTCGCTCGACCTGTTGCAGCGGCGGCAGGTGGGTGGGCAGCGGGAGCAGCGGCTGATCGACGGCGCGCTGCAATCGGCGGAACGCGCGCGCATCTTGGTGCAGCGCCTGCTGGCCTTTGCGCGGCGCCAGCCACTGCAGCCCCGGCCAGTCGAGATCGGCGAGTTGGTGGCCGGGATGGCCAACCTCATCGCCAGCACCAGCGGACCCCAGATCAAGGTGAAGGTGGAGATCGGCGACGCCTTGCCGCCGGCCATCGCCGATGCCAATCAGGTCGAGATGGCGGTCCTGAACCTGTGCGTGAACGCCCGCGACGCCATGCCTGACGGGGGCCTGCTCCGACTATCGGTCAGCGACCGGGGAACGAACGGTCCACGACCAACCGGGCTGGCGCCGGGCCGGTACCTCACCCTGTCGGTGTCGGACACGGGTGTCGGCATGGACCCGGCGACCCGCGAGCGGGCCATTGAGCCGTTCTATTCGACCAAGGGCGTCGGGCGCGGAACGGGGCTGGGCCTGTCGATGGTGCACGGGCTCGCCGTCCAGCTGGGCGGCACCCTGACCATCGAGAGCGAGCCCGGGCTTGGAACCAACGTCGAAGTCTGGCTGCCGACCACCAGCGATCTGGGCGATCAGGAACCCATGCGCGCCGATGCCGCGCCGGCGCCGCGGACAGGCGGCCGGGCGCTGCTGGTCGACGATGAGGAGGTGGTTCGGATCAGCACCGCCGACATGCTGACGGAGCTTGGCTTTTCGGTCGTCGAAGCCGCTTCCGCCAGCGAAGCGCTGCCGTTGCTGCTGAGGGGCGGGGAAATCGACCTCCTCGTCACCGATCACCTGATGCCGGGCATGACTGGCGCCGAACTGGCGCGCACGGCCAAGGCGAACAACCCCGCGCTCAAGATCCTGCTCGTGTCCGGCTATGCGGAAGCCGGCGGCATCGGCCCGGACCTCGTGCGACTGGAAAAGCCCTTCCGCCAGGAAGAACTCGCCGCCAAGCTCGCCGAACTGGATGACCTTGGAGTCGCGAGCTAGCACTGGCGGAGCGCTCCTGCCGGTCGATCAGAGCAGCTGGCAGAAGGCGGGCGGGGCCTGGCCGCTGCAGACGTCCGGCCTGGTGCGGCTTTTCGTCCAGTAGGCGATGAGCCCGAGGCTCCTGGCAATCTGTGGAAAAGCCGGATCGTCCAGGCTTTTGCGCATGCTTGGATACCAGAACAGCGACGGTCCATTGCCCGTGACCGCGGCGAGCCTGGCGACGATCCGGAGCGCCTCATGCGGTTTGCCGAGGTCGGCGAGCAGCATTCCGACAGCGGCGGTCTGCTGGTCCTGGGGAAGCGCGAGCAGAGCCTGGGCGGCGGCCGTGCGCGCGGCGGGGTCCTGTCCGGCGAGCGCGCGATAGCCTTGCAATAGCGCCGCCCGCACCGGGTTCGGGATCGGCAGGTCGGGCCTGCGCAGCGCCTCCGCATCCCTCGTCCGCAGAGCCTTGGTGGCGGTCAGGTCCTCCATGAACTCCGGGTTGGGTGCCAGGGCGATGGCGGCGTCATAGATTGGTTTAGCCTCATCAATCCGCCCGGCGGCGACCAGCACGTCGGCGAGCGTCAGGGGCGTGTAGACGTAAAGCGCCAGCATGTTGTTGGCCTGGTGAAGCTCTTCGAGCGCTTCGGCGGTGCGCCCGACATTGGCCAGCATCCAGCCATATTGATGATGCTCGCACCCGCAATCGAGGCGGCGCGCGGCGACTGCCCGCTTGAACAGGGCTTCGCGGGCGAGCCAGTCGGTCGGGTCCAGCAGCATGGCCTTGATGTATAGCGCCTCGCTGTTGCGGGGATCGATCGCCACGGCGCGGTCGGCCGCCTCACGTCCGCTGGCCCGCGCCTTGGCCGCGAGCCTTTCGTCGCCGGCCGTTCCGGCCACTTTCCAATAGGCACCGGCAACGGCGGCCCAGCCCCAGGAGAAGTCCGGGACGGCGGCCACCACCCGCTGCGCAGGGATCAGGGCATTGCGGCCTTCCGCCATGTCGGGGTTCCAATGCCCCTGGCAGAACTGGAGATAGTCGCTCAGCACATTGTCGGGCAGCGGCTTGCGGTAGGTCGACGCTCCGAACAGGCCGCACCGGACGACGTTGCCCGCGTCCACGGCGATGTGTCGCGGGATGTTCGCGACCTGATCGGCGCCATAATCGAAACTGCGGGACCAGAGCGTTTCCGTCGAGCGCTCATTGGTGAGGTGCGTGATGACCCGGATGTTGCGGTCGGTACGCTGCACGGTGCCGGCAAGCAGATAGGCCGGCGCCTGACCCGGTGGCGGACCGGCCGCCGTGGAGACGCCAACCACCCCGTCCTTGTTGAACGCGGCGACGATCTCATCGCGGATGGCGGTGCCGAGGGTGTCCGGCAGCTCTTTCGAGAGAAGCTGGAAGTCCGCCAGCCGGACCTCCATCGCATGCTGAACCGCGCTGGCGGGGCGGAGGGCGAACCACAGCCCGCCTATGCCCAGAAGCAGCAGCGCCAGGCTGCCGAGCACCAGTGACCGCCGCCGGTTCGTCGAGCCTTTCCCCGCCGCCACCGGCGGGTCTGCGGCAACGACGGCGTCGTCCGTTCTGGTGGCAGTGACCGGCAGGTCAGGTGCCTCGAGCGTCTGCGAATAGGCCCGGAGCTGTTCGCCATCGAGGCTCCAGGCACGCAGAGGCTCCCTGATGTTCTTCAGATCGAGCAGGCCCGCATCACTGAACGTCAGGGGCAGTCGCCGCAGGTCTTCCCACGCGCGATGGGAGATCAGGATGCCACACGGCGGGCTTTTCGGCTCAAGCCGCGCGGCGATGTTCACCCCGTCGCCGAACACGTCACCGTCGTCGAGGATGATGTCCCCGATGTTGAGGCCCATGCGAAGCCGGAGGTCTGCTTCTCCGCCGCCCTGTCCCTGAACGACAGAAGCGAAGTCGAAGGCGTCGAACACGCTGTCGAATTCGAACAGGAAGCCGTCGCCCGTGGTCTTGATCAGGCGACCGTCGAAGCGCCGGAGGAGCGGTTCAAGGCGATCGGTTCGTAAGCGCTTGACGGCGAGGTGGGTGCCTCGCTCGTCAAGGCCCATCAGGCCACTGTAGCCGATGACATCCGCGGCCAATATTGCCGCAAGACGCCGTCTCGATCGCTCTTGCGGCATGCCTTCCTCGGCCAATTTCCGCCGAAGGATCGTTCAACAATGGCTCGATTGCAAGGCGGCCGCTGGCAGGTGGCCTAGAACAGGCGGCCGCCGAGGGGGACTTCCTGGCTGGGGGTGACCAGCACCACCCTTCCATCCTCGTCCGGGAAGCCCAGCGTCAGGACTTCGCTAATGAAGGGGCCGATCTGGCGTGGGGGGAAATTGACCACCGCGGCGACCAGCCGGCCGGGGAGGTCGTCGAGGGTATAATGCTCCGTGATCTGGGCCGAGGAGCGGCGGGTGCCCATGGTCGCGCCGAAGTCGATGGTCAGCTTATACGCCGGCTTGCGGGCCTGCGGGAAGGGCTCGGCCGCGACGATCCGGCCGACGCGGATGTCGACGGCGAGGAACTGGTCGAAGCTGATCTGCGGAGCCGGCGGAGCGGCGGGGTCGTGGCTGAGGTGCATGAGGCTGTCTTAGCGCGCGTTCTGGTCAGATGGCAGCGGCGGGATCGTCGGGAAGGGCGTTGCGCCAGTCGGCCACCCGCCGGACGCGGGCGACCCGCTCGATCAGCTCGGCGGTCAACTCGGCGTGGGTCCGCTGGCGTTCGCTGGGGTGCGGGCGCCAGGCCTTGCCGAACCGGCGGCGGGTGTGGAAGGCCAGCAGCTGGAGCGCGGATTCAAAGCTGACTTCAGTGATCGGCCCGCTGTAGCGGGTGCCCTCGACCGTGTGCCGGGCGGCGGTGAGAAGCTCGCTTTCGAGCCGCAGCAGCCCTTCCTCCAGCGCCTCGTCCCAGCGGCGGGCGAAGTCGGCGTTGCGGCGGCGGCGCTTGTGCGCGCTCTGGAAACTGAAGCCAGCCGCCAGCGCGCTGGCCCGGATGTTGCAGCTGCCCTGCAGCGCCTGGAGGAAGATGCGCTCCGTCTCCGCGTTCCAGCGGCCGTTGCCCGGGACCCGCTGGAGCCCGTCCTTGCCCGGGCGCAGGATGGTGGCGGAGGGCGGAGTGGAGGGCGCGCTCATGTCGGCTTGGGAGCGCGGCAACTCCTACTAGTCAATCATCCTCCGCGCGCGTCGGTCAGGCGGCCTCGCCCTGGAACTGAAGGCGGGCGAGGCGAGCGTAGAGTCCGCCACGGGCATTCAGCTCGGCATGGGTGCCCTGCTCGACGATGCGGCCACCGTCCATGACGATAATTCGGTCGGCGGCGCGGACGGTGGCCAGGCGGTGGGCGATGACCACGGTCGTGCGGGTCTGCATCAGGCGCTCTAGCGCTTGCTGGACGGCGGCCTCGCTCTCGGCGTCGAGCGCGCTGGTCGCCTCGTCGAGGAGGAGCAGGGGAGCGTCGCGGAGCAGCGCGCGAGCGATAGCGAGGCGCTGGCGCTGGCCGCCCGACAGGCGAGCGCCGCCTTCGCCGAGGAAGGTGTCGTAGCCCTCCGGAAGGGAGAGGAGGAAATCGTGGGCGTTGGCGGCCCGGGCGGCGGCCTCGATGTCCGCGTCCGACGCGTCCCAGCGGCCGTAGCGGAGGTTGTCCTTGGCACTGGCCGCGAAGATCACGGTTTCCTGGGGGACGAGGGCGATGCGGCTGCGGACGTCCTGCGGGGTGGCGTCGCGGACGTCGACGCCATCGACCAGCACTCGGCCGGACTGCGGATCGTAGAAGCGCAGCGCCAGCTGGAACAGGGTCGACTTGCCGGCGCCGGAGGGGCCGACCACGGCCACGGTTTCCCCGGGCGCGACGTGGAGGGTGACGCCGTGCAGCGCCTTGTCGTCGGGGCGGGTGGGATAGCGGAACTCGACGTCCTCGAAGGCAAGGCTGCCAATGGCCGGGGTGGGAAGGGTGACCGGGTTCGCGGGAGCGCGGATCTCCGCCTTCTCGGCGAGGAGCTCGCCGATGCGGCCGGCCGCGCCGGAGCCGCGCAGCAGGTCGCCATAGGTTTCGGACAGCGCCGCGAAGGCGCCGCCGACCAGCACTCCGGTGAAGATGAAGGCGGCGATCGCGCCGCCGGTCATGCGGCCCGCGGCGACGTCGCGCGCGCCCTCCCAGATGACCAGCACGATGGCGCCGAAGAAGAGCGCGATCAGGACCACGGTCATCACGGCCCGAAGGCGCATGCGCGTGCGGGCGGTCATGAAGGCGCGTTCCACCGTGTCGCCGAAGCGCTGCTGCTCCCGCGGTTCCTGCCCGAAGGCCTGCACGATGCGCATGGCGCCGAGCACTTCGGCGACGTTGGCGCCGACGTCGGCGATGCGATCCTGAGTGGCGCGGGACAATGCGCGGACCTTGCGTCCGAAGAGCAGGATGGGGCCGAACAGGAGCGGGATGGCGACCAGCAGAAGGCCGGCGAGCTTGGGGCTCAAGGTGAACAGATAGACGATGCCGCCGATGCCGGTGACGATGTTCCTGAGCGCGACGGAGACGGAGGAGCCGACCACCTGTTCGAGGATGGCGGTGTCGGCGGTCAGCCGCGAGGCAATCTCCGAGGGGCGGTTCTCCTCGAAGAAACGCGGGGGGAGGGTGAGGAGGTTGGCCTGCACCTGACGGCGGAGGTCGGCGACGGTGCGCTCGCCCAGCCAGGAGACGAAGTAGAAGCGGCAACCCGTCGCAACGGCCAGCAACAGCACGATGGCGAGCAGCAGCTGGAAGGCGTGGTTGACCGCGGTGCTGTTGAGCGAGCCCTGACTGAAGCCCCGATCGATGATCTGCCGGAAGCCCCAGGGAATCGCCAGCGTGGCACCCGAGCTCAGCGCCAGGAAGAAGAGCGCGCCGGCGATCCGGCCGGGGTAGCGGCCAGCGGCCTTGTAGACGAGCTTGAGGTTGCCGAGGCTCCGGCTCCCCTTGTCCTTGGAGTCGGCAGGAGAAGCGGGAGCAGTGGCCATGGGCGGGCGATTAGCAGGGGGACGGTGCGAAACAAAGCCGGTCGAATGGTCCGGTGCGGGACGCGTGGTTGCGGGCCGGTAACGAACAGTCTTGCCGAGCAACCTTTTGCCCGCCACACCAGTTTGAAAGCAAATTGGTTTTGATCGGAAGTTGATGCTTTACGACGCCTATGAAGTGCAGCGCTCCTGGCTGGCGGGGGCGAGCCGCTGGGCCGACCTCTCCGCAAGCTGGCTGAACAGCGCCGCCAACCCGCTGCGCTATTCGGGCATGAGCCCCTACATCGCGGCCAGCCTGGACGTGTTCGCCCACGCCGCCGCGCCAAGAGGCAAGCCCTGCTTCGACCTGTTCGACACGAAAATCGACGGCAAGCTGGTGCCCGTGCGCGAGGAGATCGTGCTGCGGAAGCCGTTTGGGCAGCTCAAGCATTTCGTAAAGGAGGGCGGGCCCGAAGGGCAGCCCAAGCTGCTGATCGTGGCGCCGATGTCGGGGCATTATGCCACGCTGCTGCGCGGAACGGTGGAGCGGCTGCTGCCGCACCAGGACGTGTTCATCACCGACTGGCAGGACGCCAAGCTGGTGCCGACCGACAAGGGCAGCTTCGACCTTGACGATTATATCGATTATCTGATCGAGTTCATGGGCGCGATCGGGCGCGGCGGGCATATGCTGGCGGTGTGCCAGCCGTCGGTGCCGGCCTATGCCGCGGTGGCGCTGATGAACGCCGACCATGATCCGTGCACGCCCAGGTCACTGACCATGATGGGCGGCCCGGTGGACACGCGCGAGGCGCCGACGGCGGTCAACACGCTGGCGACCGAGCGGCCGCATTCCTGGTTCCAGCAGAATGTGATCGCGACCGTGCCCGGGATCTATCCGGGGTCGGGGCGGAAGGTGTATCCGGGCTTCCTGCAGCTGGCGGGCTTCATGACCATGAATCTCGGCAGCCATCTCCTCAGCCATTACGAGATGTTCAAGCATCTGGTGGTCGGCGACGAGGAGAGCGCCGATGGCACTCGGGCGTTCTACGACGAATATCGCTCGGTCTGCGACATGACGGCGGAATTCTACCTGCAGACGGTGGACGTGGTGTTCCAGCGCCACCTGCTGCCCAAGGGCGAGCTGACCCACCGTGGGCGTCCGGTCGACCTGGCCGCCATCACCGAGACGGCGCTGCTGGCGGTGGAAGGCGAGCGCGACGACATCAGCGGGCTTGGGCAGACCAAGGCGGCGCTGACGCTGGCGACGCGCCTGGCGGAGGGCAAGAAGCGCTACCTGATGGCCGAAGGCGTCGGGCACTACGGCATCTTCAACGGGCGCAAGTGGCGCGAGCGGATCGCGCCGGTGGTGGAGGAATTCATCGCCGCCAACGCCTGACGATAAGTTCTTGAAATTGCAGGAAGCGAAACCACATTCCTGTCATCGTCAACAAGTGAAAGGAGGTGGTCAGATGTCTCATTGTCCCAAGTCGGTGAGCACTGCCTCCAGCGAGGTTCTCGCTTAACGGTTCGGCTTGCCGAGCAAGACAATGGAACGGCCGCCGGGAGCACTCCCCTGGCGGCCGTTCTTGTTTGTGGGTCAGGCCTCGGCCACCTTGGCGCCCTGGGATGAGCCGGCGACGGTGAACCAGCTGGTGAGCCCGGCCGCGACGCAGACGGCGGCGCTGACCAGCAGGGCGGTGTGGAAATGGCCGACGAGCGCGTCGCCCCTGGCAGCCAGGACCGACCCGAGAAGCGCGGTGGCGATCAGGCCGCCGGTACGGGCGACAGCGCTGTTGAGGCCGCTGGCGGTGCCGCTGTGCTTGCGATCGACGGAGGACAGGACGGTGCTGGTGAGTGGGGCGACCGCCAGCGCCATTCCGCTGGCCATTACCAGGACGGCGGGCAGGACCTGCGCAAGGTAGCTGCCGCCCGCCTCGATCCGCTGGCCGAGCAGCAGGCCGGCGGCGACCACGATCGGTCCGGCGGTAAGCGGCAGGCGGCCGCCGATGCGGGCGGCGAAGCGGCCCATGATCGGCGACAGGACGGCGATGATGACCGCCAGCGGGGTGAGCGCGAGCCCAGCCTGAAGCGGCGAGTAGTGCCCGGCTTCGATCAGCACATAAGGCAGCAGCAGCATGACCGCGCCGAATGCTCCGTAGAGCAGGAAAGTCATCAGGTTGGTGCCGACGAAGCAGCGGTTGCCGAACATGGCGAGCGGCATCATCGCCTTGTCACCGCGCCGTGCCTCGATCCACAGGAAGGCGGCCAGCAGGGCTACGCCGGCAACCAGCAGGCCGGTCACGGCGGGAGTGAAGCGCAGCTGCACCGACCAGAGGGTGAGGCCGTAGGTCAGGCCGAGCAGTCCCAGGGTGGCGAGCGCGGCGCCCGGGTAATCGGTTCGGGCGGCGGCCTCGTTGCGGCTTTCGGCGGCGAAGCGCCAGGCGAGGAGGATGGCGCCGGCGGCGAGCGGCAGGTTGATGTAGAAAATGGAGGGCCAGCCGACATGCTCGACCAGCCAACCGCCGATCAGCGGGGCGATGGCGGCGGCGGCCGCGCCGACCGCGGCCCAGATGCCGATCGCCCGGCCGCGCTCTTCACCCTCGAAGGTGGCGTTGAGCAGCGCGAGGCTGTTGGGCAGCAGCAAGGCCGCGCCGATGCCCTGGATGACACGCCCCGCCAGCAGCCACTCCAGCCCGGGCGCGAGCGCGCAAAGCAGGGAGGCGGCGCCGAACAGGGCCGTGCCCAGCATCAGCAGGCGCTTGCGGCCATAATGATCGCCAACCGCCCCGCCGAGCAGCAGCAGGGCCGACAGCGGCAGCAGGTAGGCGTTCACCACCCACTGCACCTCGCTTGCCCCCGCGCCGAAGCCGGCGCGGATGGCAGGCAAAGCTACGTTCAGGACCGAGCCTTCGACAAAGCTCAGCGAGGAGGCGAGGATGCAGGCGAGCAGCGTCCAGCGCGGGTGCGCTGGCTTGCTTTCCTCAGGCGTCGCTGGTGGCACTGGCGGCAGCGATGGAGGCATCAACCATACGCTGCCACAAAGCGGGGTCGCCGGCGGACGCGCCGGCCCGGTCGGTTTCGCGGATCGAATGCAGGACCGCCAGCGCCGCGTTGCGATGTTCGTGCCAGACGAGGTCCACCTTCTGACCGGCGGACGGGTCGCTGCCCTCCGCATTGCTGCTGTGCGCCGCGCCGGCAAGGACCCGGGCAATGCGTTCGACGAGATCGGTTTGACCGCCTTCGGGCATCTGTCTTCTCCTGTTTCGGGTGCGTAACCCGTCAGGGACCGGTTGGGTTCATGCGCGTGGTGATGCGCCGGACGAACCGCCGCGCGGCAAGGACGAGCCAGAGCGAGGCGAGCACCAGGATCAGCGCGACGAGCGCGGCGGCGATGGGGTTGGCGAGGGCCAGCGCCATCAGTCCCGCGGTGGCAATGTCCTCGCCGGTGGAGACGGCGATGTTGCTGAACGGCTCGGGGCTGGCGTTGACGAGGGTGCGGGCGCCGGCCTTTCCGGCATGCGCGACGAACGCCGCTCCGCCGCCGAGGAGGAAGGCGGCGACCTGCCATTCAGGACGGCGCGGATCGACGATGGCGAGCGCCAGCAGCGCGCCGCCGAGCGGACGGACGAGGGTGTGGATGCCGTCCCAGACGCTGTCGACCCATGCGATCTTGTCGGCGAAGAATTCGAACAGGGCCGCGGCGCCCGAAAGGACCAGGATCCACGGGTTGGCAAGAACGGCGAGGCCGTGGAGCTGCTCGGGAAGCGGTAGCCAGTCGAGCTTCATGGCCAGACCGGTAAGGAAGGTGACGAGGTAGAGCCGCCAGCCGGCGAGAAGGCTGGTCGAGGCGGCGAGGGCGAGGAGGTTCACGCCGGTCATGGCCTGAGGGTAGCGACAAGCGGGGAGGCCGTCACGGGAGTAAATCCCGTGACGTCAGACCTGTCCCGGCGAGCCGGGCAGGCTGGCCGGCCTTCGCCGTTTCTTCGCAAAGCCGCGCTCGCTTCGCTCCGCTTGGCTTGGCCGCGGCGGCTTTGGCTTACAGGACTTCGAACAGCCCCGCCGCGCCCATGCCGCCACCGACGCACATGGTGACCACCACATACTTCGCCCCGCGACGCTTGCCTTCGATCAGCGCGTGGCCGGTCATCCGGGCGCCGCTCATGCCGTAGGGGTGGCCGATGGAAATGGCGCCGCCGTTGACGTTGAGGAGCTCGTCCGGGATGCCGAGCTTGTCCTGGCAGTAAAGGACCTGGACGGCGAAGGCCTCGTTCAGCTCCCACAGGCCGATGTCGTCAACCTTCAGGCCGAAGCGGTTCAGCAGCTTCGGCACGGCGAACACCGGGCCGATGCCCATCTCGTCGGGCTCGGTGCCGGCGACGGCCATGCCGAGGTAACGGCCGAGCGGCTCGAGGCCCTTCTTCTCCGCATAGGTGGAATCCATCACCACGCAGGCCGAGGCGCCGTCGGAGAGCTGGCTGGCATTGCCGGCGGTGATGATCTGCTCGGGACCCATGACCGGCTGCAGCGACTTCAACCCCTCCAGCGTGGTCTCGGGACGGTTGCCCTCGTCCTTGGCGAGGGTGATGTCCTTCATGCTGGTTTCGCCGGTTTCCTTGTTCTTGACCGACATGCGGGTGGTGACGGCGATGATCTCGTCGTCGAACTTGCCGGCGGCCTGGGCGGCGGCGGTGCGCTGCTGCGAGCGAAGGGCATATTCGTCGCACCGGTCGCGGCTGACCTGGTAGCGGCTGCCGACCACCTCGGCGGTCTGGATCATCGGCATGTAGACCGCATTGTGCATGGAAAGTAGCTCGGGGTCCGGGCCGACGCGCATGTCGGGGGTCTGGACGAGCGAAATGCTCTCGACGCCGCCGGCGACGCAGACGTCCATGCGGTCGACGATGACCTGCTTGGCGGCGGTGGCGATGGCCATCAGTCCGGACGCACACTGGCGGTCGATCGACATGCCGGCGACGCCCACGCCGAGGCCGGCGCGAAGCGCGGCGGTGCGGCCGATGGTGGTCTGCACGCCCTGCTGGAGAGCGGCGCCGATCACGCAATCCTCGATCTCGCTCGGGTCCACACCGGCGCGCTCGACCGCTGCGCGGATGGCGTGGGCGGTGAGGGTGGGCGAGGGCGTCGCGTTGAACGCGCCGCGATAGGCGCGGCCGATCGGGGTGCGGGCGGTGGAAACGATGACGGCGTCGCGGGCGGCGGTGGACATGGGCGAATTCCTACTGGTTGGGCGAAAAGGCTCAGGCGAAGACCTGGCCGATCCAGGTGGCGGTGAGGGCGGGCTTGTCCTCGCCCTCGATCTCGACGGTGACGTCGTGGGCGAACTGGTATTGGCCGGGGCGCTTCTCTTCGAAGCTGACGAGGGTGAAGTGACCGCGGACGCGCTTGCCGGCGCGAACGGGCGCAAGGAAACGGACGCGGTCGAAGCCGTAGTTGACGCCCATCCTGGTCGTTTCGGGGACGAGCATGACGTCGGCGGCCATGCGGCTCAGCAGCGACAGGGTCAGGAAGCCGTGGGCGATGGTGCCGCCGAACGGGGTCTGCTTCGCCAGATCCTCGTCGACGTGGATGAACTGGTGGTCCTCCGTCGCGTCCGCGAAGACGTTGATGCGGTCCTGGCCGACGGTGATCCAGGCGGATTCGCCCAGCGGCTTGCCAACGGAAGAGCGGATGGTGTCGAGGGAGGCGATGGGCATGAGCGGCGGTGTAGCGCGGCACCGAGCGGTGCTGCAAGGCGGGCCGTGCCGGCGCCGGGCAGCAGCGCCACTGTGCTTCCAAGGTTACAAACGCAGTTAGCAGCGTCCCGTTGGTGGACAGCACGGAACCCTTTGCCTCCCTTGGCTTTATCGCCCTGGAGGCCCCCGTTATGGGTGGGCCATTGGGGTTTGCGTCACATTCATATCCACCACCCGGTTGAGTGAACACGGACGAGCGTCGCGGGCAGCGGCCTTGAGCCGGCTGCCTTTGGTCAGGGAGTAGAAGATGTTCAATGAATTCGGCACCGAGAATGTGGTGCAGGCGCCGGCAGCGGGTCAGGTCGACGGCATTCCGCTGACGGTCGGCCTGGCGGGCGGTGGCTATGTGGTTGTCTGGCAGAGCTATGACGGCGACATCCAGAGCGATGTGAAGGCCCGCGTCTATGACGCGTTCGGAAACCCGAAGAGCGATGCCGTCATCATCTTCAACGACTATATCGGGTTCGAATTCCCCCATAACGTCGACGTGATCGCGCTTCCCAACGGCGGCTTCGCGGTGGCCAGCGTGCGGATCGATTCGCTCAATTCCGCCGGTGGCGCCGCGACCAGCGACATCGCGCTGCAGTATTTCAACGCCAACGGCACGGCCGCGTCGGGGGTCCTGTCGGCCAGCACCTCGGGCACTGCGCCGACCAACTACGTGTCGCAGCCGGAACTGGCCATTGCCGGCAACCAGCTGGTCGTCACCTGGGACAATGGCGAGGGCGCCGGTTCGTCGCTCAATGCCCGTGCCTATGACTTCAGCGGGACGGCGGCCACCACGGCCCCGATCACCCTGGTTGCCGGATCGTCCGCGACCGTCACTCAGGCCCCGTCCATCGCCGGCTTCGCCAACGGCGGCTATGTCGAGGTGTGGCGCGAAGGCGCGGCGCCCGGAACCGGCGGCGACGCAGGCGATATCCGCGCGCAATTCTTCAATGCCAACGGGACGGCGATCGCCGCCTCGTTCCAGGTCAACAACGTCACCAACAGCGTGCAGGCGCTGCCGCACGTCGCCGTGCTGAGCAACGGCAATGTCATCGTGACCTGGGCCGATTACAGCAACGCCAACGTGCAGATCCACGGCCAGTTGCTGTCCGCGACGGGCGTGCCGATCGGCAACGAGTTCTTTGTAGCCGACAACCACCGTTCCTCGACGGTGACCGTGAACGGCGTCACCAAGGTTGACGACACCAACCTCAATGACTTCTCGCTGACGGCGCTTCACGACGGCGGGTTCGCCTTGTCGTGGCGCGACGAAGGCGACCAGCACATCTATGTTCGCGAGTATAACGCCAACGGCGTCGCGGTCCGCAACGCGACGAGCCTGAGCGACGGCGCCGGCTTCTTCCCGCACATCAGTGCGCTGGCGGGCGGCGGCTATGACGTGGTGTGGAGCCTCAACGGCGCCGTGACGTCGCAGATGGTGGCCGAGATCAAGGCTCCCGTCGACGACCTCAACGGTGACCACCTCAGCGACCTGCTGCTGCGCAACACCGACGGCCGGATCACCGACTGGCTGGGCGCCGCGGGCGGCACCTTCGTCAGCAACCACCAGACGGCGCTCTACTCCGTTCCGACTGACTGGAAGATTGCGACGACCGCCGACTTCAATGGCGACGGCCTGACCGACATCCTGTTCCGCAACGACAATGGCGCGATCACCCAGTGGCTGGGCTCCGGGAACGGCCAGTTCATCTGGAACCAGGCGTCGAGCTATACGGTGGACGCGTCCTGGACCGTCGCGGCGAGCGGCGACTTCAACGGTGACGGCCGCGCCGACGTGGTGCTTCGCAACACCAACGGCCTGCTGACGGAGTGGCTGGGCAAGGCCGATGGGACCTTCTTCAGCAACGACGCCATCGCCACCTACTCGGTCCCGACGGACTGGAAGGTCGCGGGCTCCGGCGACTTCAACGGCGACGGCAAGGCCGACCTGCTGTTCCGCAATGACAATGGCATGGTCACGGAGTGGCTCGGCCAGTCGGACGGCACCTTTGTCTGGAACAGCGCCGCGACCTATGCCCTCAGCACCGATTGGAAGGTGGCCGGGATCGGCGACGTGAACGGCGACGGGCGCGACGACCTCGTCCTGCACAATTCGACGGCGGGTCTGGTCGTCGACTGGCTGGCCGAGGCGAGCGGCACCTTCTTCAGCAACCACGCAGCGACCACCTATTCGCTGCCGGCCGGTTGGAACATCGCGTCGGTCGCCGACTTCAACGGCGACGGCCGGGCCGACCTTGCCCTGCGCAACGACAACGGCCTGGTGACCGAGTGGACGGGAACGAGCGCTGGCGGGTTCGTGTGGAACTCGCAGGCGACCTACAACCTCGACACCAGCTGGCACATCTTCACCTGATGATGGCAGGGCGGCTCCTGGCGGGTCGCCGGTTCAGTGAAGCGTAGGATAGGAGCCGGTGACGCCAAGTCACCGGCTCCTTTCTCGTTGGGCGCGGGTCAGCTGTGCCAGTCGGTCGCGAGATTGTAGATGACGGCCGAATTCCAGGTGAAGGTTCCGCCCCACTGGCCGAGCCATTCGGTGACCGTTCCGGTGCTGCTGTTGCGCAGCAGGAGGTCGGACTGGCCGTCACCGTTGAAGTCGCCGACATTCGCCACCTGCCAGCCGGACGGCAACGCGTAGGTGGTCGCTGCGTGGTTGCTGAAGAAGGTGCCGGTGCCTTGCCCAAGCCAGTCGACGATGAGGCCGGCGCCAGCATTGTGGAGCACGAGATCGTCGTGCCCGTCGCCGTTGATGTCACCGATCCCGGCCACCTTCCAGTCGGTGCCGAGGGCATAAGTCGCCGCGCTGTTCCAGCGGAAGCTTCCGTCGGCCTGGCCCAGCCATTCCGTGATGGTGCCGTTATCGTTGCGGAGCAGGAGGTCGGCGCGCGCGTCACCGTTGAAGTCGCCGGAACCCGCGACCTTCCAGTCGGTGGGGATCGAGTAGGTAGCGATGGCGTCGTTGCTGAAGAAGGTGCCATCGGCCTTGCCCAGCCACTCCGTCAGCAGGCCGTTGACGTTGCGAAGCACGACGTCGGCGCGGCCGTCCCCGTTGAAGTCACCGGCGGCCGCGACCGTCCATGAAGGATCGACCGGATAGCTGGCCGCCTCGTTCCAGATGAATTGGCCGTAGCCCGTACCGAGCCACTCGGTGATTGCTCCATTATCATTGCGATAGAGGACGTCGGCGCGGCCATCCCCGTTGAAGTCGCCGGTGGCGGCAACCTTCCACTCGGGCGGGACAGAATAAAGCGCCGTCTCGTGATTGCTGAAGAAGGTGCCGTCAGGGTTGGCGATCCAGTCCGTCAGTCTGCCGTCGCTGTTGCGCAGCAGGATGTCGCTGCGCCCGTCGGCGTTCAGGTCATTGCTGACCGCGCGGGTGAACAGAACGAAGTCGGCGGCGCTGAGCTGGATGGCCGCGAGCCCCTGGAAGGTCAGGAAGGGCACAAGCTGGTAAGCGGTCCCGGGGCCGTCACGATCGACCATCAGGACGGTCTGTCCAGTCTCTTCCTGCAGGCTGAGGAAGCCGGCGGCGAAGGGATCGTCGTGATAGTCCCAGCCCAGCAGCTCGCTCTTGAGCCAATTGCCCCACATGATGCGGTCTTCGCCGGGCGTGTAGTCGAGCAGCGAGACGTGCTCGCTACCCATGACCGATACGTAGTGAAGCGAGAGGTCGAGGACGTCGGCGCCGGCGCCGAAACGGATGCTGAGGTCGCCTCCCTTGGCAGCCAGGATCATGCGATCGTTGCCGGCGCCGAAATCAACCAGCGTCGGGCCAGCGTCGAACTGCTGGAGATTGACGATGTCATTGCCGTCGCCGCCCACGATGGTCAGGCGCTCGTAGACGTCGCGATAGTTGCGGTAGACCAGGATGTAGTCGTCGCCGGTTCCGGCATCGACGAAATCAGAACCGGCGTCATGCTCGAGGTCGATGATGTCATGGCCGGCGCCGCCACTGATCACGTCGTCGCCGTAGCCGTCGGTAATCCAGTCGTTCCCGTTGCCACCGTCGATGTGGTCGTCTCCCGCCGAGCCGTCCAGACGATCGTTGCCGTCGCCGCCGATGATGACGTCATTGCCGTAGCCACCGCTCAGCGTGTCGTCGCCGCTGCCGCCTGTGAGAGTCAGCGGCGCGGCGGGAATGCCGTCCGGAGAGAAACCGCCGAAGTTCTCGGCCGTGAGGGTGGCCATGCTGACCCCACGGAAGATCAGCAGGTCCTGCGGCCCGGTGACCCAATAGGCATCGAGCTGGACCACCAGCACGGTGTCGGGGCCGCGCTGCTCCAGCCGGATGATGCCGAGCTCGAACGGATTGCTGTAGCCGTCCCATGCACCCCAGCGGCTGATGAGGTCGTACAGGAGCACCGTGTCGCCGCCCTGGCCGGGGCTGAAGTCGGTGACTTCCCGGACCGTCGACCCGTCCAGCCCGCGAGGGTCCAGATGGTCGAAATCGATGACGTCCTGGCCTGGGCCGAGCGCCAGGCGGTGATTGCTGGCCGGGGTCCAGATGACGATGGTGTCGTTGCCCGGCCCCGCATCGATGGTCACGAGACCGGACGACCATGTCCACGAGGTGATGGAGTCGTTACCCGCGCCGCCGATCAGCATGGCGTTTTCCACCAGCGTCCGGTCGAAGTGGTAGAGGGTGAGCGAGTCGTTGCCGTCGCCGCCGTCGAGCCAGTCACTTCCGCCGTCGGAGTCGTTTACGAAATCGTCGCCGGCGTCCCCGTACAGGTGGTCGTCACCAGTGCCGCCGCGAAGCTGGTCGTTGCCGCCGCCACCGTGGATGATGTCGTTGCCGCCAAGGCCAAGAATGACATCGTCGTCTGGAGTGCCGACCAGGTCATCGTCGCCAGCCGTCCCGGTAATCGTTCCCATGGCCAGCCACGCACCCCACTCGGCACAGAGGAAGCGCCAAAATGGAGGAAACGCAAGCGGCGGGCACGCGAGGTGTGCCGAAGCCTGACAGTGTCGACCCTGCGGACGTCAGGTCCTGGGCGCCGCCGCGTAGGGCATGACCAGCTTGCCATCCGGCGCGGCGGTGAAGGTGGTCTGGGTCGGATAGGCGAATTCGATGCCCGCGGCGGCGAAGCGGCGGAGGAGGTCGATCACGATCGCCTGGCGCTTGGCGAACAATGCTTCGGCATCGCGCCCCTTGTGGAAGAACAAGAGCTCATAATCCAGGCTGGAAGCCCCGAAACCGGTCAGCACACAGCGCTGGATCCGGCAGCCCGGCTGGGCCTCGACCGCCGCCTTGGCAAAACCGGGGATCTGCTCGAGCAGGTCGGGAGCGGTCTGGTAGACCACCCCGAACCGCAGCGTCTCCTGCCGCTCGCTGCCTTGGGCAAGGTTGCGGATCTCGCGCTCCAGCAGCTTGGTGTTGGCCATGATGACCATCTCGCCCGTGAGGCTCTTGAGGCGGGTGGTCTTGAGGCCGATCCGGTCGACGGTGCCGATGGTGGTGTCGAAGCGGATGGTGTCGCCGCGGCGGAACGGGCGATCGAACAGGATGGAGAGGGCGGCGAACAAGTCGGAAAAGATGCCCTGCGCGGCAAGGCCGATGGCGATGCCGCCGATGCCGAGGCCCGCGATCAGCGCGGTCACGTTGATCCCGAGATTGTCGAGAATGACGATCAGCGCGATGCCGAACACGGCGACGCTGACCAGAACCCGGATGACGCCGAGCGCATTGCCGATCGCGGTCTCGCCCGGCTTGTCGCCGGCGCGGCTGCCGATCACGCCGAGGATCAGTTCGCGGGCCCAGATGGCGCCCTGCAGCGCGGCGGCGATGGTGAACAGGACATCGAAGACGCGCTCAAGCCGGGCAGGCGGCTGAGCGTAGGTGACCACGATCTCGACGGCGGCGGCGACCATGAAGAAGATGGTGGTCTTCGCCAGCACGCGACCAACGACGGTGCGCCAGTGGAGCACGGTCGGATCGTCGGCGATCAGCTTCTGCCCGCCGAGGCGGACCAGCAGCATCAGCCCGACGAGGCCGAGTGCAACCAGGCTGCCGATGGCGAAGCCATCGAGGTTGGCGAGGAGCCAGTCGAACACCGTGGGGAGCTTCTTGACCATGAGCGCCGGAATGGCGGGTGCGGGGCAGCCGGGTCAAGGTTGACGAAGCGAGTCAGGCGACCGCTTCCGCCACCTCGTCGACCTTCGCGGGACCCTGCTCGGCGGCGGCGACCACCGCCTCGACGGCCTTGGGCTTGGCCCTGGTCGGCCGCTTGCGCTTGCCCTTGAGGAGGAAGTCGAGGAGCCCGACTTCCTCGCTCGACAGCCATTTGCGGGGCCGGGGGCGTTCGACCTCGCCGAGCGGCTGCTTGGGATTGTCGCGCGCGGCCTCGATCAGCTTGGGATGGACGTAGCTCTTGCGGCTGATCGCGGGAGTGTTGCCGAGTGCTTCGGCGACCGGTTCGAGCACGGTCTTGAGGCTGATCTTGCGGCGTTCCTCCTCCTGCGCCTCGAGCATCTGCTCGAAGGCGATGACACTGGCGCCCCAGGTGCGGAAGTTCTTGGCCGTGAAGTCGCCGCCGGTCGCCGCCTTGATATAGTCGTTCACGTCGGCCGAGGTGATGGGACAGGCCTCGCCCTCGTCCGTGGTGTACTGGAACAGGTTCTGGCCGGGCAGTTCCTGGACCTTGCCCACGATCCGCTTGAGGTTGCTGTCGCGGATGGGAACTTCGTGGACGATGCCGTGCTTGCCCTTGAAGCGCATCATCAGCTTGCTTCCGGAGCGCTTGAGGTGGCGGTTGCGAAGCGTGGTGGCGCCGAAGCTCTTGTTCGACTTGGCATATTGCTCGTTGCCGACGCGGATGAAATTGGTGTCGATCAGGCGGACCACGGCCGCGACCACGGCATCCTTGTCGAGCTTGCGCTTCTTCAGGTCGGCGTCGACCTTGCGGCGGAGCTTGGGAAGGGCGGCGCCGAACTCGATCGCGCCAAGATACTTGTTCTTGTCCTGCCGCGCGGTGAAGTCGGCATGGTAGCGGTACTGCTTGCGGCCCTTGGCGTCGCGGCCGGTCGCCTGAATGTGGCCGTTGGGATAGGGGCAGTACCAGGCATCGGTGTAGGCCGGGGGCAGGGCGATGGCATTGAGCCGGTCGATCTCCTCGCGGTCCGTGATGCGGCTGCCGTCGGGCGCGAAATAGGCCCACTTGCCCTTGATCTGCTGGCGGGTGATTCCGGGCGTGTCGTCGGTGCAGTGGCGAAGATTGACCATGCGGCATGGACGCATCGCGCAAGAGGACGGTTCCCGTGACGAAACGAATGCTGATCATGGCGAGCGACGGGTTCGAGCAGGACGAGCTGTTCGTGCCGCTGGAGGTGCTGCGGGGCGAGGGGTGCACGGTGGCGCTGGCGGCGCCCGGCACGACGCCCATTCAGGCGACGGTGCTGGACGATCCGGGCCGGACGATCCGCCCGGACTTGACGATCGCCGAGGCGGAGGTCGACGGCTGGGACGCGTTGTTGCTGCCGGGCGGGCTGATCAATCCCGATCACTTGCGCACCCGGCCGGAGGCGGTGGCGCTGGTCTCAGGGTTTGTGAGCGCGGGCAAGGTGGTCGGTGCGATCTGCCACGGGCCGTGGCTGCTGGTGGAAGCGGACGTGCTGCGCGGGGTCCGGGCGACGGGCTGGCGCTCGATCCGCACGGACCTGCGCAACGCCGGAGCGATCGTGACGGACGGGCCGGTCGAACGAGACGGGCGGATTGTCACCGCGGTGGGGCCGAGCGACAGCGCCGATTTCGCGCGAGCGGTGCTGGCGGCAACGGAGCGCTAACCAGTTCTGGCTAGAACTGACGCCATGATGGATAGTGAACGCGTCAGTGTTGTTGCAATCGACTGGAGCCTTGCGCTGCTGCTGGCTGCAGCCACGGGGTGGAGTGCGCTGCGGGTCGGAGTGCCGCTGCTGGCGGGCGGGGCCGCCTTGGTCGGCTTTGGCCTCGGGCTGCTGGCGATGCGCTGGGCCGGACAACGGCCGCGGCGATTCGTGCTTCCGGCTTTCGCCCTTCCCGAATTTCCCGCGCCCGATGCCGAGACCCTGCCCGAGGGCGTGGTGCGACTGCCGGCGCGGCGACTGCCGACGCCCGGCGAGCTCGAGGCGCGGATCAGGGCCTTTCGGGCCGAGGGTCCGGCGGCCACGGCCGAGATCGTCGAACTGAAGTCCGACGCCTCGGCCGCGCTTCGCCAGGCGCTGGCAGGGCTCAAGCGCGCCCGCCCCTAATCGTCGAGGGTCAGGGCTTCCAACTCGACCGGCACCGTGCCGTCCGGCTGGGCGTCGCCCGTCGTGACCGTGAGGTCGGCGACGAAGCGGCCACCACCGAGCGGCAGGTCGGCTTCGTCCAGCCCGTCCGTCCACCGACGGGCCAGATCGGCGGCACCCGGACCGGTGAGAAGGAACGACGCGCGGTGACGTTCACCGGCAAAGGTGAGCGATTGCCAGTCGACCGAAGTCCAGCTGGTCAGGATTATCCTATTTCGCTCGTCGTTAACCCTGGAGAGCAAGCAGCGGAGCAAGGCTCCACCGGCGACACTGAGCAGCGGGCGGCTCACGAAATCTGCTCCAGATAGGCACGAACCCTTTGAACTGTCTGGTCACGCGGCTCACGCCCGTTACGCAGATCGAACACGAACCGCGGATCTCTCACGGCTTCACGGCCGAAACGGGCCGCACTGTAGTTTCTGGAACGCAGGAATTTTTCCACATCACGCAATAGGTACACTTTACTGGGCCCCCCGGACCAACTTCGACTCGGCAACGTCTGATTCCCCGTTGCTTTCCTACTTGTCTAGGAAAATACCTCTCACTAGGTGAAACAAATGCAGAACAAAGCCGCAGCGGCGCTGGAGCGCCTATGCCTGGAACGGGGTGATGATTTCGCGGGCCTATCGCGCATGATCGGCCGCAACCCCGCCTATATCCAGCAGTTCGTCAGGCGCGGCATTCCCAAGCGCCTGGGCGAGGAAGAGCGCCGTCTGCTTGCCCGCTACTTCGGTGTGCCCGAAAGCCTGCTGGGCGGGCCGGAGCACGACGAGCAATTCTCCGGCATGGTGCGGATCCCCGCCTTGCCGGTGCGGGCATCGGCGGGGCCCGGCGCCTTTGCCGACGACGAGCGCCAACGCGCCTTCTTTGCGTTTGACGAGCGCTGGCTAAAGCAGCTCACGGGCGCGGCCCGAAGCGAGCTCAACCTCATCCGGGTCGAGGGTGATTCGATGATGCCGACCCTGACGGACGGGGACGACATCCTGGTCGACCGCAGCGACGCCAAGTCGCGGCTGCGCGACGGCATCTACGTGCTTCGGATCGAGGACGTGTTGATGGTGAAACGATTGGCGCTGCACCCGATCAAGCACCGGGTGACGGTGCAGTCGGACAATCCGGCCTATGCCGACTGGCCCGATTGCGATCCCAAGGACATCGATGTGATCGGGCGGGTCATCTGGAGCGCGCGGCGGATCGCCTGACGCGCTACCGCCCCGAGCGATTGCGGTCGTAGAGCCAGTAGCCGACCGCCAGGATGGTGCCCGCGAGTGCCCCGTAGATCAGGCCTGGGCCGGTGAGGCCCTTCGAGAGCCCGATGGTCAGGCCGACGAGGATGGCAAGGAAGAGAAGGCAGCCGGCGGCCTGCGGGGAGCGTTGTTCCATGGGTGGCCCTTGGCAGAAGCCGGACTGTTGGTGAAGGCCGTCTTAAGCACACCCGATGACCGGAGCGGTAAGGTCGCGCTGGTAACAGGCTGGCTATGCAGCAGACCTACATCGCCACTCGCGCCGCCCTCCGCGACGCCCAGGAACTCGTCGATCGCTTCGGCGACGATGCGGGGATGGAAGCGGCGATCCGGGCTGAGGCCAGCCGCGATCGCGATAACCTGATCCGCTTCTGCCACTGGCGGCAGATCGAGCGGGTGATCGTCACCCTGACCACGACCGAGGTCGACGGCACGGTTCACTAGACCAAGGTCCACTTCTCCCATGGGTGGCGGCGGCGGATTGCTGTCTGTAGGGTCCCACCATGGGAAGGTGGGGAGTGGGGATTGCCGCGCTGGCGGCGGGGCTGGCGAGCGCGCCGGTGACCGCGGCGCAGGGCGTGCCGCAGGCGCAGCCGCCGCAGCCCGCGCCAGCACCGCCGCCGTCCGCCGGAGCAGCGATCGATCCCTCCGCGCCACTCGATCCCATGCCCGACCTTGGCGTCGCCTGGCCCGACCTCGGCAAGCCGGACGCACCCGTTCCGGGGCAGCCTGCACCGGTCGCCGTCACGGCACCAGCGCCGAGCCGGGCAGACCAGCTGGCTGAGGAGCGGCGCTATGCCTGGTCCATTACCGGACTGGGCGAGGGAGAGGACGACAAGGCGCTGCTGCGGCGCTTCCGTGAGTCATCGGCGCTGGAGGGGGACCGCAACAAGCAGGCCAATGCAGCGCAGCTCGACCGCCGGGCGCGCGCCGATGCCGAGCTGCTGACCCAGTTGCTACGCTCGACCGGCCACTATGATGCGGCGGTTGAGCCCTCGGTGGAGGCGGTGGGCGACACGGTGCGCATCACCCTGGCGGCGAGCCCGGGCGCGCGATACCGGTTCGAAGCCGTCGACTTGCCCGGGTTGGAGGCGGCCGGACCGGATGCGGAGGCCCTTCGCAACGCCTTCGCGGTGAAGGCGGGCGATCCGGTCGATGCGCAAAAGGTGATCGATGCCGGGCTGGCGCTGCAGGTCGCACTTGGGCGGCTGGGTTTCGCGCGGGCGAAGGTCGGCGAGCAGGACGTGGTGGTCGATCACCAGACCCAGCTGGCGCGGCTGGTCCTGCCGGTGGCGACCGGGGAGTTCCAGCGGTTCGGCGCCATCCGGGTCAGCGGCAAGCCGGACTTCGGCGCCCGCCACGTCTCGGCCATCGCGCGCTTCGAGGCCGGCGACCGCTATCGGCAGGACCGGGTGGACGACCTTCGCCGAGCGCTGATCGCGACCGGGCTGGTCGGGGCGGCCGACGTGCAGCTGGTGCCGCTGCCCGATGGCAAGACGGTCGACCTCGCGGTCCGTTTGGAGCCGGCGCCGGTCCACACCATCGCCGGCGAGCTTGGCTATGGCACGGGCGAGGGCGTTCGGGCCGAAGCAAGCTGGCAACATCGCAATTTCATCAATCCCGAGGGCGCTCTGACGGTACAGGCGGTGGTCGGCACGCAGGAACAGAGCGCGGGCACGACCCTGCGCTTCAACAACTGGCGGCGGCGCGACCGAGTGCTGACCTTTGTCGGCAATGCGAGCCATCTCGACCGCCCAGGGTATGAGGCGCGCACCGTGCAGATCGGTGCGACGGTCGAGCGCCAGTCCAATTTCCTTTGGCGCAAGACCTGGACCTGGAGCCTGGGCAGCGAGCTGCTCGCCTCGGACGAGCGGGACGTCGACCTGTCGCGAAACCTGCCCCGGCGCCGAACCTTCTTTATCGCGGCACTTCCGGCCAGCCTGACCTGGGACCAAAGCAACGACCTGCTCGATCCAACGAAGGGCTTCCGCCTCGGTGGCCGGGTCAGTCCGGAGGCGAGCCTTCAGGGCAGCGCCTTCGGCTATGTCCGGACGCAAGTGGACGCGAGCGCTTACCATCCGTTCGGGGAACGGGTGGTGGCCGCCGGACGTATCCGACTCGGCACCATCGTCGGGGCGAGCCGTGACCGGATCGCGCCGTCGCGGCGCTTCTATGCCGGGGGCGGCGGATCCGTGCGTGGCTATGGCTATCAGCAGCTGGGGCCGCGCGACGCCAATGGCGACCCGATCGGCGGACGCAGCCTGGCCGAGTTCAGCCTGGAAGCGCGGGTGCGGCTGGGCAGCTTCGGCGTGGTGCCGTTCTTCGATGGGGGAACGCTGTCGACGAGCAGCCTGCCGAAGCTGAGTGGCTGGCAATATGGCGCGGGGCTGGGTCTGCGCTATTATTCGAGCTTCGGACCCATTCGGATCGATGTCGGAACGCCGCTCAACCGGCGGCCGGGGGACAGCCGAATCGCGGTGACCGTCAGCCTGGGCCAGGCCTTCTAGCGTGAGTGACGCCGCGACCCTCGACGATGCGCCGGTGCGGGTGGTGAGGGTGCGGCGGCCGTGGTGGAAGCGGCTGATCAGCGAACTGATCGTGCTGGCGGCCCTGCTTGCTTTGCTGGCGGCGGTGGCGGTGGCCTTTCTCGACAGCGCGCCGGGGCATCGTTGGGTGGCCGACCGCATCGCGGAGCAGGAGACGGCCAGCGGTCTCAAGATCCGCGTGGGGCGTATCGACGGATCGCTGTTCGGGGTCATGCACCTGCACAATGTGGCGGTGGCGGACACGCGCGGCGTGTTCCTGACCAGCCCGGATGTCATGGTCGACTGGGCGCCGGGAGCGTGGCTGTACAACAGCCTGCACATCGACCAGCTGGAAGCAGCGCGAGTGACGCTGGCCCGGCTTCCGCAGACCCGGCCGAGCGTTCGGCGCGGGCCGTTGCTGCCGGACTTCGACATCACCATCGGCCAGCTGCGGATCGACCGGCTGGAGCTTCTGAAGGATGTCACCGGAACGCCGCGCACCGGGCGCGTGAAGGGCAGTGCCGTGATCCGCGCCGGGCGGGCGATGGTCGATCTTGGTGTGCAGCTGAACGGCGGCGGCGACCGGCTGGCGCTGAGGCTGGATGCGGAGCCGGATCGGGACCGCTTCGATCTGGGGGTGGACCTTTCCGCTCCCGCCGACGGTCTGGTGCCGGCCCTGCTTGGGCTCAAGCGGCCGCTGCAGGTGCGGGTGGCCGGCTCCGGGCGGTGGTCGCAATGGAATGGCACGGGTGCGGTGAACGTCGCGGGGCGGCCGTTCGCGCGGGTGAAACTGACGGCGCAAAGCGGGCTATACAAGCTTGGCGGGCAGGTGGTGCCGGGCCCGTTGCTCAAGGGGCGGTTGGCGGCACTGACCGCGCCGCGTGTCACCGTGAGCGGGGAAGGTCGGCTGGAGAATCGGCTGCTCGACGGGCACCTGACAATTTCCTCCGCCAGCCTTCGGGCGGTCGCGCGGGGCGGCGTGGACCTGGCCGGCGGTGCCTATCGCCAGCTCCGGCTGGGCGTCGACCTGCTTCGGCCCCAGGCGCTGTTTGGGAACATGCGGGGCCGACAGGTGCGGCTGGTGTGGACGCTCGACGGCAAGTTCGACCGGGCGGCCTACAGCTATCGGCTGACCTCGCCGGAGGTCCAGTTCGACAACACCGGCTTCCGCGACGTGCGGGCGGAGGGCCGGGGGCAGCTGACGCCGTGGCCGATGCGGGTGCCGCTGCGGCTGGCCGCCCGGCAGATCACGGGGATCGGGGCGGAGGCCGGGGCGATCCTGGCGAATGCGCGGCTGGAGGGGATGCTCCAGCTCACGCCCCAGAACCTCAAGGGCGACCGGCTCCGGCTGACCAGCGACAAGTTGAACGCCGAACTGTCGCTGCTTATCGACTTCGCCAGCGGGCGGTTCGACGTGCTGCTGAACGGCGGGCTGACGCGCTATTTCATTCCCGGGCTCGGGGTGGTGGACGTGACCAGCCAGCTGCGGGTGGAGCCGGGGCCGGGCGGTCACGGAAGCCGCGTGGTCGGCACCGGGCGAGCGCAGGTGCGCCGGCTGGACAATGCGTTCTTCCTTGGCCTGATGGGCGGGCTGCCCCGGATCGAGGCGCGGCTGGAACGCGGGCCGGACGGAGTGCTGCACTTTCCCGAGCTGCAGCTGTTCAGTCCCAAGCTGCGGCTGTCCGGCAGTGGGTATCGGCGCAACGACGGCAGTTTTGTGATCGACGCGGTCGGGCGGCAGGCTGACTATGGGCCGGTGCGGCTACACCTCGACGGGCCGATCAGCCGGCCCCGGGTAGAGTTGCTGCTGGCGCGGCCGAACGACGGGTTGGGCCTGCGCGACGTGCGACTGTCGCTGAGCCCGTCGCCACGCGGGTTCGACTATCGCGCGGCCGGCGGAACGCGGCTTGGGCCATTCACCAGCAACGGCGCGATTCTCCTGCCGCAAGGCGGGGCGACGACGATCCAGGTCGCGGCGCTCGACGTGGCTGGCACCCATGCGACGGGCGCGCTTCAGCCGGTCACTGGCGGACTGTCGGGGCAATTGGCGCTGAGTGGCGGTGGCCTCGCTGGCCGGCTGCTGTTCGCGCCGGCGGGCGGCGGGCAGCGGATCGAGGCGCATCTGCAGGCCAACGGCTTCGTGACCAGCGGACCGCCGGCCCTGGCGGTGCGGAGCGGGCAAGTCGACGGCGTGGTGCTGATCGCGGGTGGGCGCACCAGCATCAACGGAACCCTTAGCGCGCGCGGGGTGGAAAGCGCGGGCGTGAGCCTCGCCCGACTGACTGCCTCCGCCAATCTGGTGGATGGGCGCGGGCCGGTGCGTGCCGCTTTTGCCGGGCGGCGGGGGAGCGCCTTCCAGTTCGTCGCGAGCGCCGATGTGTCCCCGGACCAGATCGTGGTGCGCGGCAATGGCGCGGTGGAAGGCCGACCGCTGACGCTGGCCAGCCCGGCGGTGATCAGCGCGACCAACGATGGTTGGCGGGTCGCGCCAACGCAGCTGCGCTTTGCCGGTGGCAGCGCGACGGTAAGTGGGGCGACGGGCCGCAACCCGCAGTTGAGCGCGGACCTGTCCGCCATGCCGATGAGCGTGCTCGACATCATCTGGCCGCGGCTGGAGCTGGGCGGAGTAGCGTCCGGGCGGTTGGCCTACGGCTGGAACGGGGGCCGGCCCAACGGACAGATGAACATCACGGTGCGGGGACTGAGCCGCGCCGGACTGGTGCTGGCCAGCCAGCCGATCGACGTCGGCATTGCGGCGGTGCTGAACGGCAGCCAGGCCGGGATGCGGGCGGTGGCGGTGAGCAACGGCCAGACGATCGGGCGCGCCCAGGCCAGATTCGCGCCATTGGGCGGTTCGTCGCTGGTCTCCTCCCTGATGAACGCACCGCTGTTCGCGCAGCTGCGCTATGCCGGGCCGGCGGACACGCTGTGGCGGCTGTCCGGAACCGAGCTGTTCGACCTGTCGGGGCCAGTGGCGATCGGGGCCGACGTGCGGGGATCGCTGACCGATCCCCAAATCCGGGGTTCGCTGCGTACGACCCAGGCGCGGCTGGAAAGCGCGGTGACGGGCACGGTGATCACCGACCTGGCAGTGAGCGGGAATTTCGTGGGCTCGCGGCTGGTGTTCAACCAATTGCAGGGCCGCACGCCCGGCAACGGAAGCATCGCCGGCAGCGGGTCGGTGGACCTGAGCGGCGGCAAGCCCGCGCTCGACCTCAAGTTCCAGACGCAAGGCGCGCGGATTCTTGCGCGGGATGACATCGCCGCGGACGTGACCGGTCCGCTGAGCGTCCGTTCCGACGGCAATGGCGGGACGATCAGCGGCGACCTGCGGCTCAATCGGGGGCGGTTCACGCTCGGCCGGGCGAGTGCGGCGGGGGCGGTTCCGCAGCTGGTGGTGCGCGACGTCGGCGTCGACAGCGACGAAGTGATCGAGGAAGCGGAGCTCAAGCCGTGGCGGCTGGACGTGGGCGTGCGCGGCGGGGAGCTGACCGTCCAGGGATTGGGCATCGACAGCCGCTGGACGACCGACCTCAAGGTTGGCGGCAGCGTTGCGGCGCCACGCTTCACCGGGTCCGCCAACCTGGTCCGCGGAAGCTATGATTTCGCCGGGCGCAACTTCCGGCTGAGCCGGGGAACCATCCGCTTCCGTGGCGAAAGCCCGCCGGACCCGCAGCTCGACATTGCCGCCGAGGCGCAGATCCAGGGGCTGGACGCCAGCGTGGTGGTGCGTGGCACGGGACTGAAGCCGGAGATCAGCTTCGCCTCCGTGCCGCAGCTGCCGCAGGACGAACTGCTGAGCCGGCTGCTGTTCGGGACCTCCATCGCCAACCTGTCGGCGGCCGACGCGCTGCAGCTGGCGGCGGCGGTGGCGGGGCTGCGCGAGGGCAAGAGCGGGAGCCTCGATCCGATCAACGCCATTCGCCGGGCGGCCGGACTGGACCGGCTGCGGATCCTGCCGGCGGATATCGCGACGGGACAGAAGACGGCGATCAGCGCCGGCAAATATCTGACCCGCAAACTGTTCGTCGAGGTCATCACCGACGGACAGGGCTATAGCGCGACGCGGGTGGAGTATCAGGTGACCCGCTGGCTTTCGCTGTTGTCGAGCATCTCGACGATTGGGCGCACCAGTGCCAACGTGCGGGTCAGCAAGGACTATTAGGGGGCGGCATGAAGCATTGGAATTTCCGCAAGGGCGTCGTTGCGCGGGAGGACATGGCCGAGCATCACCGGCTGGCGCAGACGCTATCCTGGCCGCACCTGGTCGCGCTTGGCGTCGGCGCCATCGTCGGCACCGGTATCCTCACCCTGATCGGGGTCGGTGCCGGCAAGGCCGGACCGGCGGTGATCCTGAGCTTCGCCATCGCGGGCGTGATCTGCGCCTGCGCCGCGCTGGCTTATGCCGAGGTCGCGACCATGATCCCGGCGTCGGGTAGCGCCTACACCTACAGCTACGTCGTTTTTGGCGAGCTCATCGCATGGATGATCGGGGTCGCGCTGATCCTGGAATATAGCCTGGTGGTGAGCGCCGTGGCGGTCGGCTGGTCGGGCTATGCCGCCGGGTTCCTCCAACGGATCGGCATGGCCTTGCCGGAAGCGATCACCAAGGGGCCGGCGCTGGGTGGCCTCGTCAACCTGCCGGCCGTATTCATCATCTGGGTCGTGGCCGGGCTGCTGATCGCGGGCACACGGGAGAGCGCCACGCTGAACGCCATTCTGGTGCTGGTGAAGCTGGCGGCGCTGGCCTTGTTCGTCGCGGTTGCCCTGCCGGTGTTCGATGCGGCGAACTTCACGCCGTTCATGCCCAACGGCTTTCCGCGCAGTGGACCGGCCGGAAGCGAGGTCGGGGTGATGGCCGCGGCGGCGATCATCTTCTTCGCCTTCTATGGCTTCGACGCGATCGCCACCGCCGCCGAGGAGGCGCGCAACCCGGGCCGCGACCTGGCGATCGGAATCGTCGGCTCGATGGCCGTGTGCGTGGTGATCTACATGGTGATCGCCGCCGCGGCGATCGGCGCCGTGCCGGTGGCGAGCTTCGCGCACAGCCCCGAGCCGCTGGCGCTGGTGCTGAGCGAGATCGGACAGCCGTGGGCCGCGCGCCTGCTGGGCGCATCGGCGGTGATCGCGCTGCCGACCGTGATCCTGGCCTTTTTCTACGGGCAGAGCCGGATCTTCTTCACCGTGGCCCGCGACGGGCTGCTGCCGCCGTCGCTGGCGCGGGTGTCGCGCCGGGGATCGCCGGTGCGCATCACCCTGTTCACCGCGGTGGTGGTGTCGATCGTGGCCGGCATCTTCCCGCTCGACGCCATCGCGGCGCTGGCCAATGCGGGAACGCTGGCGGCGTTCATTGCGGTCTGCGCGGCGATGCTGGTGCTGCGCCGGCGGGAGCCGAATGCGGAGCGAAAGTTCCGCGCGCCCGCCGCATCGGTGATCGGTGTGGGCGGCATCCTGGGGTGCCTCTACCTCTTCTACAGCCTGCCGCTGAAGACGCAGTTGTTCTTCGTCATCGCCCAGGCGATCGGCGTGGCGCTCTACTTCATCTACGGCCACGGCGCGGCGGCGAAGGCACGGGCGGACGGCACCGCCGCCTAGAGGTCAGCGGCCGAGCGTCTTCTTGAGCTGTGCAACGCTGAGGCGACCCCATTGGGATGCCCAAGGCGAGCTCTCGCGGCTGTCGTCCTTGAGGTAGTCGGGCTTTACATAGCCTTCGATCGCGACCTGCGGCTTGGCAGCGGCCAGTCGGGCGAGGTCGAAGGGCGCGGTGAAGGCAAGGCCGAACTGGTCACCCTGGCTCCAGCTGACCTGGGCGAAGACGTGGCCCGCGCCTTCACCGAGGTCGAGCATGATCTCGGCCCCGATCGGGAACTGGTGGGCGGATTCGATCAGTGCGCCGCTCGTCGAAATGTTACGCAGCCGGACCTTGTGGCTGTCGTAGTCGAAATGGACGTGGCCGTGCCAGATCATCGGATGGCGAAGCTCGTCGCGGCGGGACTCTTCGCGATCGCCGCCGTCAGCATCGGCTCCCGCCTCGAACTGCCCCGCAGTGGTGAAGGCGGCCGGCAGCGGATCGGCGTTGGCCTCGACATCGGCGAAGCTTTTCTCAAGCACTTCGCGGAGCAGGGCGTCGCAGGTCGCGCGGTCGGCGTCGATATGGGTTTCGGGCGCGAACTCGAGCCCCGTACGGCCGTGCTTGATCCAGCGTACCGCGCATTCGATGCGGCCGCGCGGATCGCCGCCGGCAAGCTCCAGCACGACCTTGTCCCACAACTTGAAGGGCGCGTCGCATTCGATCATCGCGCCGCCGCCGGACAGGTTGACCAGGGCGACTTCGAGCCGCTTGCGCTTGTGGCGAACCGTGATGGCAGCCTCGCGGGCGAGGCGGTGGCGATCTTCGAAGCGGTGGTCGGCGGCGCGCACTTCCTCACGCGGAATGACGACCTCGCCGAGGTTCTCGTCCCCGGCGGCGGGCGCGTCACGCTTGTCGCGCGGGTTCTTGGCCTTGAGCAGGTGCCCCGCCGGATTGTCGGCTGACTGAATGCGGGACCGGAAATCGTTCATTGTGAGCAACCCTGCGCGCCTGGGTGAGGGAACACCGTAGACGCGCAGGGTTAAGAGGAAGCTTACATCGAATAGTACATGTCGAATTCGACCGGGCTGGGGGTGGTCTCCCACCGCATCACTTCTTCCCACTTGAGGTCGATGTAGGCGTCGATCTGGTCGGCGGTGAACACGTCGCCCTTGAGGAGGAAGTCCTTGTCGGCGGCGAGCGAGGAGAGTGCCTCGCGCAGGCTGCCGCAAACGGTGGGAACGTTGACCAACTCGGCCGGCGGAAGGTCGTACAGGTTCTTGTCCATCGCCTCACCCGGGTGGATGCGGTTCTGGATACCGTCGAGGCCGGCCATCAGGATTGCGGCGTAAGCGAGGTAAGGGTTGGCCATCGCGTCCGGAAAGCGGAACTCGACGCGCTTCGACTTCTCGCCCGCGCCGTAGGGAATGCGGCACGAGGCCGAGCGGTTGCGGCTGGAATAAGCCAACAGCACGGGCGCCTCGAAGCCCGGCACCAGCCGCTTGTAGCTGTTGGTGGTCGGGTTGGTGAAGGCGTTCAGCGCACGGGCGTGCTTGATGACGCCGCCGATGAAGTAGAGCGCGGTTTCGCTGAGGCCCGCATAGCCGTTGCCGGCGAACATCGGCTTGCCGCCCGACCACAAGGAAAAGTGGGTGTGCATGCCCGAGCCATTATCCTTGGCGATCGGCTTGGGCATGAAGGTCGCGGTCTTGCCGTAGGCGTGGGCCACCTGGTGCACGACGTATTTGTAGACCTGCATGCGGTCGGCGGTCTGGACGAGGGTGCCGTAGGTCAGGCCCAGCTCATGCTGGGACGCGGCGACCTCATGGTGGTGCTTGTCGCAGGGCAAGCCCATCTCGAGCATGGTCGAGACCATCTCGCCGCGAATGTCGACGGCGCTGTCGACCGGCGCGACTGGGAAGTAGCCACCCTTGGCGCGCGGACGGTGGGCGAGGTTGCCGCCCTCATATTCGCGGCCGGTGTTGGTTGGCAGCTCGATGTCGTCGAGCTTGAAGTAGCTGACGTTGTAGCCGTCCTCGAAGCGGACGTCGTCGAACATGAAGAATTCGGCTTCCGGACCGACGAACGCCGTGTCGGCGATGCCGCTGGCCTTGAGATAGGCCTCGGCGCGTGTGGCGGTGGAGCGGGGATCGCGGGCGTAGAGTTCGCCGGTCGCCGGCTCGACCACGTTGCAGACCAGGATCATCATCGGCGTGGCCGAGAAGGGGTCGACGTAGATCGCGTTGAGATCCGGCTTGAGGATCATGTCGCTTTCGTTGATCGCCTTCCAGCCGCCGATGGACGAGCCGTCGAACATGAAGCCGTCGTCGAGCATATCCTCGTCGATGGCCGAGGCGACCATCGTCAGGTGCTGCCACTTGCCCTTGGGATCGGTAAATCGAAGGTCGACCCACTCGATCTCCTCATCCTCGATGCGCTTCATGATGCTGGCGGCGGTCACCTTGTCGGCCATGACGAATCCTTTTGCGTGAGAGCTGGCGGTGCGAAGACGGGCGACCGATTCCAGCAGGCTCGCGGCGGGTCGAGTCAGGTGTGAAGACTTCACCGGTCCGCTTGGCTGGCCATCTTGCCTGGCTAAGCTGTGAGCGGCGGAATTCCGGGATTGCCTACAGTTCGCCGTGCCGCTTTTGGCACAGTGGGAGGGAAACTCCCGGAGGGCGGATCGGTGCTGAGCACCGGCACCTACACATTGGCGCCAACGGCCAGAACTTCTTCAGTGCGCTCGGTGGCGCCTTCACCAGCGTGACGATCAGCACCACTTCGCAACTCAGCGATGTGCGGCAGATTCGTCTGGGCGGCATCCAGGCAGCGGCGGCCGTTCCCGAGCGGGCGACCTGGGCGCTGATGCTGATGGGCTTGGGCGCGGTCGGCTTCTCGATGCGCCGCCGGCGCGTGACGGCCCGGCCGACGGCTCAGATGGCGTAATTGTTTCGTGGGCTGGAGCCGCGTCAGAAGGCGCGGCGCTGGGCCTGCAGCAACATCCGGAGCAACATGGCGACGGGGCGGGGGACACCGACCTTGCCCTCGAGCCACAAGGAAACGGCCGAGCGGCTGACGCCGATCGCCTCGGCCAACTCGGCCTGCGTGCGATAGCCAAGCCCGCGCATGTGGGTGCGCAGTTCGTCGGGGCTCATCGAGGCGAGACGGGGATCGGGGGCCATTACGCTTGCGCCACCTTAGATCGCGTCATGCCCCCGGTCGCCAGTGCGGATGCGGATGGCGTCCGAAACATCCGACACGAAGATCTTGCCGTCGCCGATGCGGCCGGTGCGGGCAGCGGTCATGATCGCGTCCACGACATTGTCGACCAGACCGCTTTCGACCACCACCTCGACCTTCACCTTGGGCAGGAAATCGATCACATATTCGGCGCCGCGGTAGAGCTCTGTATGGCCCTTCTGCCGGCCGAAGCCCTTGACCTCGGTGACGGTCATGCCGCTGACGCCCACGTCGTGAAGCGCGTCCTTCACGTCGTCGAGCTTGAACGGCTTGATGATGGCTTCGATCTTCTTCACTCAGCCCTCACTCCTGCTGCGCGAACGAGCATAGAGCCCTCGCGCACGGTGAGGCAATCCGCCGCCTTACGCGTAGGGCGGTTTGTGCAGGCCGGCGGGGCTGAGCGTAAAGATCTCGCAGCCGTCCTCGGTGATGCCGATGGAATGTTCGAACTGGGCCGACAGTTGGCGGTCGCGGGTGACCGCCGTCCAGCCGTCCTCGAGGATCTTGGCATCGGGCCGGCCGATGTTGATCATCGGCTCGACCGTGAAGAACATGCCGGGGCGAAGCTCGGGCCCCGTGCCGGCACGACCGGCGTGGACCACCTCGGGGCTGTCATGGAACAGCCGGCCAAGGCCATGCCCGCAGAAATCGCGGACGACCGAATAGCGCTGTTTTTCCGCATGTTGCTGGATGGCGGCGCTGATGTCGCCGAGGCGGTTGCCGGGCTTGGCCTGTTCCAGCCCCAGCATCAGGCATTCGTAGGTAATGTCGACCAGCCGCCGGGCCTTCACCGACACGTCCCCTACCAGGTACATGCGGCTGCTGTCGCCGTGCCAGCCGTCGAGGATGGGCGTCACGTCGATGTTGACGATGTCGCCGTCCTTCATCGCCTTGTCAGCCGGAATGCCGTGACAGATGACGTGGTTGATCGAGGTGCAGCAGCTGTGCGTGTAGCCGCGATAGCCAAGCGTGGCGGGGACACCGCCGCCGGCGCGGATGCGCTGGTAAACGAAGTCGTCGATCTCGGCGGTGGTCACGCCCGGCTGGACCAGCGGGACCAGCGCGTCGAGCACTTCGGCGGCGAGCCGACCGGCGGCGCGCATTCCAGCGAAGCCTTCGGGTCCGTGAAGCTTGATGACCCCGTTGCGCGCCTCGCTGCGGTCATCGGCGCCGATGGTGATGTATTGCGTCATGGCCGATACATAGGAGGCGGTCGCCGTAAAGTCATGGCCTCAAGACCAGACTTGTGGGGGCAGGAGGCCGGTTCTAGGTCGACCCGATGACCGACAGCCGCACCTGGACCGCCGCCCTGCTGATCATCGGGGACGAGATCCTCTCGGGACGGACGCAGGACAAGAATGTGGCGCAGATCGCCAGCTGGCTGAACGTGCAGGGCATTCGGCTGAGCGAGGTTCGGGTGGTGCCCGACGTGGAGGCGAAGATTGTCGCGGCGGTGCAGGCGCTACGGGCCGAGAACGACTATCTGTTCACCACCGGCGGCATTGGGCCGACCCATGACGACATCACGGTGGATGCGATCGCGGCGGCACTGGGCGTGGGCGTGGTGGTCCATCCGGACGCCCGGGCGATCCTCGAACATTATTATGCGAACCGGGGCGGGCTGACCGACGCGCGCTTGCGGATGGCGCGGGTGCCGGAGGGGGCGGAGCTGATCGCCAATCCGGTGAGCGGCGCGCCGGGCATCCGCTGGCAGAACATCTTCATCCTTGCGGGCGTGCCGCACATCACCGCCGGCATGCTCGCCGGGCTGACGGGCCAGATCGAGGGCGGACGCCCGATAGTCAGCGCAACGGTGGGCGCAATGGCGCCCGAGAGCGAAGTCGCCGACCTCCTGCGCGAAACCGAGCGAGCCAATCCGGGCGTCAGCATCGGCAGCTACCCCTTCTTCCGCGAAGGCAGGACGGGCGCCAACTTCGTCGTCCGCTCAGAGGATGGTGAGCTGGCGCAGGCGACGGCCGACCTGCTCGCCGCGAGCCTCGAGAGCGCCGGCTATCCGGCCGTGCCGGGCGGGATCTGAAGGCTGGCATACCAGTCGGCGTAAGGCGTGTTCTTCGCCAGATGCCGGTTCCAGTCTGGTGCGCCGTCGTCCCACCACACGGGGCCGCGCTCCCCGAGCGCGCGCTTGGTGCGATCGACCTCGGCGCGGTCGCGGGTGCGGCGGGCGACCATCAACTCCTTCACCAGCACGGCCCGGCGCTCCGCGTTCAGCGCCGGGTTGCTGCAGCGCCACAGCCGGCCGCGCACCACGAAGTAGCGGCCGTCGGGCGTGACCGGATATTCGGCCGTCAGGCGTCGACCATGGCCGTGGGTGGGACGACCTGGCTGTGCTGGACCACGGTCCAGTCGTCATGCCCCCGGCGTATCATGGTGGAGCTGGCATAGCAGCGATAGGTTTCGTCGCCGCGCTTCGCCTCGACCTGATAGCCGATCACGATCAGACCCTCCTCGGGGCGAGAGACCTTCTGCTCGGAAAAGTTCACCTGATCCCAGACGGGGGTGTTCTTGACGGCCTGCCGAGCGGCGTCGCGTGAGAAGATGAAGGGTTCGGCGGGAAGGGCCATGACGACATTCTCGTCCACGAGCGTGTCGTAAACCTCGTCGCCGCCGCGCCAGAGCTTCTCTTCCATCTCCCAGATGCGGGCGTCTTCCATCTTCGTGTCTCCGTCGATCGGTTGAGGAGTGAACGAGCGGATGGCCGCAGCGGTTCAGGCGGCCTTTAGGTCAGGCCGCGACGGCATGGCGCTTGGGGGTGAGGGTCAGCGCGCCAAAGGTGAGGAGCGCGAAGCCGGCCGCGATGACGAAGGGGGCGCCGGGGAAATGGCGACCGTCGGCGGTGAAGTGGGCCAGCGCCGGGTTGTAGAGCAACGGTGCGATCACCGCGCCCAGCGACATGATGCTTCCGCCGATGCCCTGGATCTCGCCCTGTGCGTTGGCGGGTACGCGCTGGCTGAGCATGGCGGACAGGCTCGGCTGGACGAGGCTCTGCAGGGCCATCAACGGCAGGATGGCGAAGGCCACCAATGTCGAGGACGCGAAGGTGTAGCCGATGAAACCGACCGTCGCGGAGCAAAGCCCGATCTGCGCGGTATGCCGCTCCCCGAAGCGTCCGACTATTCGGCCGGTCAGGGTGCTCTGGACCACGGCCATCAGGATGCCGACGCAAGCGAGGCTGGCGCCGACCAGGGCCGGGGTCCAGTTGAACGCGGCGACGCCGTAGTAGGCCCAGATGCTGGGATAAACGAGGCTCGCGATCTGCCACAGCAGGTAGCAGGCGACGATCGGCTTGAGCGCTGGGGTGCGGGCGATCACGCCGAGCGCACCCAGAGGGTTCGCCCGTCGCGGGTCGAACGGGCGGCGCAGCTCCGGCCGCAGGGTCTCTGGAAAGACGGTGAGGCCGTAGACGAAGTTGATCCCGGCCAGCACCGCCGCCGCCACGAAGGGCGCGCGGGGGCCAAGCTCGCCAAGGAAGCCGCCGAGCGCCGGCCCGACCACGAAGCCGATCCCGAAGGCGGCGCCGACAAAGCCGAACAGCCGCGCGCGGTCCTCTGGCTCGGTGATGTCGGCCAGCGCCGCCTGGCACGGCCCGTAGGTTGAGCCGAAGATGCCGGCGAGCAGGCGGCCGAGGAACAGCAGCGGCAGCGTCTGGGCGAACACCATCAGCACATAGTCGATGCCGAGACAGGCGAGGCAGCCGAGGATGATCCGCCGTCGCCCGAAGCGGTCGCCAAGGTTGCCGATGGTCGGGCCGAGCAGGAATTGCGCCGCGGCGTAGGTCAGCGCCAGCCAGCCGCCGATCCGCGTCGCCTGCTCGATGCCGACGTGCCCGACATCCATCACCAGGTGCGGCAGCACCGGGATGACGATCCCGAAGCCGATCGCATCGATCAGGATCGTCACCAGCACGAAGGCCGCGGCGTGCGGCCGCGGAGAGGCGGCGGCTGTCGTCACCGCCGGCTCAGGGCGTCTTCACCACCGGCAGCCAGACGGCGCTGGCCTGCTCGCCGCCGCGCTCCAGCGTCACCGTGGCGGCGCGATAGTCGCTCTTCTTGGCCAGGAAGATGTTCGGCACGAACGTCTGCGGATTGCGGTCGTAGAGCGGGAACAGGCTCGACTGCACCTGCACCATGATCCGGTGGCCGGGCTGGAACACGTGGTTCACCGTCGGCAGGCGGAAACGGTAGCGCTGAACCTGGCCCGCCGGGATGGCGGTCGGGTTGGAGAAGCTGTTGCGGTAGCGGCCGCGGAAGATGTCGAGGCTGATCGGAAGCTGATAGCCGCCCATCTTGGTCTCGGTCGCGACTTCGTCCGGATAGACGTCGATCACCTTCACGACGAAGTCGCCGTCGGTGCCGGTCGTCTTGGCATAGATGTCGGCCACCGGCGGGCCGGAGACGCGCACCGCCGAGGTCAGCACCGGGCTGGTGTAGGTCATGACGTCCGTGCGCCCGTCGACTCCGCGCTGGTCACTGACCAGCCAGTCGCCCCAGCGGCCGTCGTCGAAGTTCACCGGCCGCGGCAGGTGCGGGACGGGCTTGTCGGGGTCGGACACGTAGCTGTCGCCGCCGGCCGCGCCCTTGTCCCAGCCGAGGCCGCCGCTTTCGCGCAGGTAGATGGGGGTGAGCGGCGCCGCGCAGCCCTGCTCGCAGGCCAGCGGCCACTGGCTGAGCTTGTCCCAATGGTTCTCGCCCGTGTTGTAGATGGCGGCCTGGGGCAGGTTCGCCGGCGGGCCATCCTTCAGATATTGATTGAACAGGGGCAGCACCATCTCCTCACGGAATTGGGCGGCGGTGTCGCCGTTCCAATTCAGCGGCCCGAGGCTGGTCCCGGTCCGGTTGACCTGGCTGTGCCGCCAGGGGCCCATCACCAGATAGTTGTTGCCGAGCTTGCCGGCGGCTTTCAGCGCCTCCCAGCTGTGGATCGCGCCGTACATGTCTTCCTGATCCCACAGCCCCTGTTCCCACAGGGTGGGCACGTTGGACGGATTGGCGGCGAGCATCTTGTCGAGCGCCTGGCCCTGCCAGAACTCGTCATAGGCGGGGTGCGCGACCATCCGCTGCCAGAACGGCAGCTGGTCGTAGCCCGACTTCTTGGCCCAGTCCCCGGCCGAGCCGACGGCGCGGAAGTTCTCGTAATCGTCGTAGCCGCCGCTCGGCGGCGCGTCGCCCGCGCCCTTGTAGCCGGTCTGGCTGCCGATCCAGCCGATGTTGGCGAGGCGGAAGGCGCCGTAATGGAACCAGTCGTCACCCATCCAGCCGTCGACCATCGGGCTTTCGGGCGCGGCGACCTTGAGCGCGGGGTGGGGGTGGAGGAGCGCCATCACCACGGTAAAGCCCTCGTAGGAGCTGCCGATCATGCCGACGCGGCCGTTCGACTGCGGAAGGTTGCGCTTGTTCACCAGCCAGTCGATCGTGTCGTAGGCGTCGGTGACGTGGTCAACCTTGGTGTTGTTGAGCGGGCCGACGACGGGGCGGGTCACGACATACTGGCCCTCTGAGCCGTACTTGCCGCGGACGTCCTGATAGACTCGGATGTAGCCGTTCTTGACGAAGATCTCGTCGGCCAGCGGCAGGGTCGAGAGCATGGACGGGCTGTCCATCCGGCTGGCCCGGCCCTTGGCGTTATAAGGCGTGCGGGTCAGGACGATCGGCGCGTTGACCGCATTCTTCGGGATGACGATCACGGTGTAGAGCTTGGTCCCGTCGCGCATCGGGATCATCACTTCGCGCTTGATGTAATCGCGATTGTCCGTCGGCGGCGTGAAGTTCTTCGGGATATCGCCGCTGGGCGGGGCGAGCAGCTGCGCCGGAGCGGCGGTGGCGGCGAGGGCGATTGAGGCGGTGAGCAGCAGCTTGAGCTTCACGAGGGCACGACTCCGCGAGGACTGGGCAAGGAGGCGGTTAGAGCCGTTCGTTTCGGCGCGCGCAACGGGGGGCGGTTACGACTGGACAAAGAGACAGGTCGCCTGGCGCGCCGCAAGCGCCTAAGTGGCCAAGCGGGGGGCAAGGAGTATCGTGTCCCGCATGTCCGCGAATTCATGCAGCCAGTCCGACGCCCGCGCGTTCCTGCGCCGATGTCGCAGAGGTTGTCGAACAATGGGTGACGGGCCGGGCACCACAAGGTTCCTTGCCCAGCGACTCGGCGCTCCGCTTGGCTTGATGAGCCTGCTTGGTGGTTGTTCGTCGGCGAGCGTGCTGAACCCGGCCGGCCCGATCGCGGGCGCCAATCGCACCATTCTCGTCAACGCGACCGTGATCATGCTGGTGATCATCGTGCCGACGATCATCGCCACCCTAGCCTTCGCCTGGTGGTACCGCGAGGGCAACGCGAAGGCCGACTACAAGCCGGACTTCGTCTACTCGGGCCGGATCGAGCTGCTGGTCTGGTCGATACCGCTGCTGACCATCATGTTCCTCGGCGGCGTGATCTGGATCGGGAGCCACCAGCTTGATCCGCACAAGCCGATCGCGGGCAAGACCGCGCCGCTGGAAGTGCAGGTGGTGGCGCTCGATTGGAAGTGGCTGTTCATCTACCCGCAGCAGGGCATCGCCACGGTCAACGTGCTGCCCCTGCCGGCCGGCGTTCCGGTGCACTTCCGGCTGACCTCCGCCAGCGTCATGAACACCTTCTTCATCCCTCGGCTTGGCAGCCAGATCTACACCATGAACGGGATGGAGACGCAGCTCTGGCTGCAAGCGGACAAGGTTGGCAGCTACCCGGGCCTGTCCGCCCACTTCAGCGGGGACGGATTCCCGCGCATGCGCTTCCAGGCCGTAGCGATGCCGCCGCAGCAGTTCGCCGCCTGGACCGCGCAGGCGCGGGCGGGCGGACGGGTACTGGACGCGCGGACCTATCCGCTCCTCGCCAAGCAGAGCCAGGGCGTGAAGCCGTTCACCATCGGGGCGGTTCAGCCGAACATCTTCGACGCGATCGTGCGTCAGCAATTGCCGCCGTCGGCCGGCCCCCAGGAGGGGCGCGGCGGGCCGGACGTCAAGCCGAGCGGAGGCAAGTAAATGCTGGGCAAGCTCACCTGGGCGGCTATTCCGGTCGACCAGCCCATCCCCCTGGCGGCGGCCGGCCTGGTCGGGCTGGTGCTGCTTGGCACGCTTGGCTGGATCACCTGGAAGGGCCACTGGCGTTACCTGTGGGACGAGTGGATCACGTCCGTCGACCACAAGCGCATCGGCGTCATGTATGTGGTGCTGGCGCTGGCGATGCTGATCCGCGGCTTCGTTGACGCCATTATGATGCGCACCCAGCAGGCGATGGCGGTGAATGCGCCGGGCTTCCTGCCGCCGGAGCACTACAACCAGCTATTCTCCGCCCATGGCACCATCATGATCTTCTTCGGTGCGATGCCGTTCATCATCGGGCTGATGAACTTCGTGGTGCCGCTGCAGCTGGGCGTCCGCGACGTGGCCTTCCCGACGCTCAACTCGGTCAGCTTCTGGCTGACCGCCGCGGGCGCGCTGCTGGTCAATGTCAGCCTGGTGGTGGGCGAGTTCGCGCGGACCGGCTGGCTTCCCTACGCACCCTTGTCGGAAACGGGTTACTCGCCGGGCGTGGGCGTCGATTATTACTTGTGGGCGATCCAGATTTCCGGCGTTGGAACACTGATGGCGGGGGTGAACCTCGTCACCACCATCCTCAAGATGCGGGCGCCGGGGATGAGCTACCTGCGGATGCCGATGTTCTGCTGGACCAGCCTCGCGTCCAACCTGCTGATCGTCGCGGCCTTTCCGATCCTGACCGCCACGCTGGCGATGCTGACGCTCGACCGCTACCTCGGCTTCCACTTCTTCACGAACACCGGTGGCGGCAACGCCATGATGTTCATGAACCTGATCTGGGCCTGGGGTCACCCGGAGGTCTACATCCTGATCTTGCCGGCGTTTGGAGTGTTCTCCGAAGTCATCTCAACCTTCAGCCGCAAGCCGCTGTTCGGCTATCGCTCGATGGTCGCGGCGACGCTGTTCATCTGCGTCGTCAGCTTCATGGTGTGGCTGCACCACTTCTTCACCATGGGCGCCGGCGCGGACGTCAACGCCGCCTTCGGCATCGCCACCAGCATCATCGCGGTCGGCACCGGCGTAAAGATCTTCAACTGGCTGTTCACGCTCTACGGCGGCAAGATCCGCTTCACCACGCCGATGTTGTGGTCGCTGGGGTTCATGACGACCTGGATCGTCGGGGGCATGACGGGCGTGCTGCTGGCCGTCCCGCCCGCCGACTTCGAGCTTCACAACAGCATGTTCCTGGTCGCCCACTTCCACAATGTGATCATCGCCGGCGTGCTGTTCGGCGCCTTCGCCGGGATGATCTTCTGGTTCCCCAAGGCGTTCGGTTTCACGCTGGACGAGCGGTGGGGGAAGTGGGCGTTCTGGCTGTCGATCACCGGCTTTGTCGTGGTGTTCACGCCGCTCTACATCCTTGGCCTCGACGGCATGACCCGCCGGCTGCAGAGCGTGGACAATCCGGCCTGGTCGCCATGGCTGTACGTGGCACTGCTCGGAATCGTCATCATGATGGCCGGCGTCGCGGCGCAGGTCGGCCAGCTGGTCGTCTCCATCCGCAACCGCGAGGCGCTGCGTGACCGCACCGGCGACCCGTGGGACGGCCGCAGCCTGGAATGGTCGACCACCTCGCCGCCACCGGTGTTCAACTTCGCGGTGCTTCCGAACGTCTCGGGCGAGGAAGCCTATTGGACGATCAAGGAGCGCGCGTTCGAGCAGCAGCAGCTCACCCCCAAGCCTGATTACGAGCCGATCCACATGCCCAGGAACAGCCCGACCGGCGTGGTCTGCGCCTTCTTCGCGACCTTCACCGGTTTTGCGCTGGTGTGGCATATCTGGTGGCTGGTGGTGCTGAGCCTGATCGGTGCCTATGCGACCTTCGTAGTGTTCGCCTGGCGCGACCACGACGAGTTCGAGATTCCGGCCGACGAGGTCGAGCGGCAGGACCGCATCCGGCGCGAGGAACGGCAGCGCTGGCTGGACCAGGGCCGGGAGGGCCTGGCATGAGCGCGCCTGCCGCCGCCCGCCCGCGCGATCCGTACCAGCTCGGCCACGGCCACGAGCATGGCCACGGCCACCACCATGCCACCGGCCATGGTGAGGGAGGGCCGGCGTCCAAGCGGATCATCACTGGCTACGGTTTCTGGATTTTCCTGCTCAGCGACTTCGTGGTCTTTTCCGGCTTCTTCGCGGCCTATGCGGTGCTTCGCGACCAGACGGCCGGAGGTCCCGCGATCCATGACATCGTTGATCCGGCGCGAGTCGCGTGGCAGACGGCGCTGCTCCTTCTGTCCAGCTTCACGGCCGGTCTCGGGAGCCTCGCCGCCCAACGCAAGAACCTCCTGTGGACGGAGCTCGCGCTGCTGGTCACCGGCCTGCTCGGCTTCGGCTTCCTCGCGCTCGAGTTCGCCGAGTTCGCCAGCATGGTACGCGAAGGCATGGGGCCGAACCGCAGCGCCTTCCTGTCGTCCTTCTTCGCGCTGGTCGGCTGCCACGGGCTGCACGTGTCCGCCGGGCTGCTGTGGCTCGGAACGATGATGGCGCAGATCTGGGCCAAGGGGTTCCGGGCCGACATCCAGCGCCGGCTGCTGTGCTTCAACCTGTTCTGGCACGCGCTCGACATCATCTGGGTGGCGATCTTCACCATGGTCTATCTGATGGGACTGGTCATATGAGCGAGGCAACGAGCAACGATCATCGGGGCCGCGACGACCACGACCTCGCGCCCGGCGACGAGGAGATCAACCAGCACGAGCCGGGCGGCGGGCTGACCGGCTATCTGATCGGGCTGGCGCTGGCCGGCGGCCTCACGGCGGCGTCCTTTCTGGTGCTGACCTCGACGGTGATCTGGCAGCCTGCCATCCCCGCCGCGCTGATCGCGCTGGCGATCGCACAGATGGGCGTGCACCTGGTGTTCTTCCTTCACATCACTACCGGACCCGACAACACCAACAACGTGCTGGCGCTGGCGTTTGGCGTGCTGATCGTCGGGCTGGTGCTGCTCGGCTCGATGTGGATCATGGCGCACCTCAGCCATCAGGTAATGCCGATGGGCGAGCTGATGAACAGGATGCGGTAAGAGAAGGGCGGACGGCCTCCAAGCGATTTGACTTGACCTCTTTGCCCGCGAGCACCGCTGAAGCCTCTGATGTATCTGAAGAGTGCTCCCGGGGGCCCTCAAGGCGGACTGTCGTTGGATCTTGCGTTTAGCCCCGCACCAAGTCTGCTTATGGTGGATTCGGAATGGCTGCTATCGGGTGAGCACTGGCTGAAAGCCGACACTCCGTCATGTGGTGCTGAGCGGCGCCTCAGCGCCCTTCCACGACAATCAGGCCGGCCCGGCGATCACCCGTGAGCGGACGTTCGTTCAGCTAAATAGCTAATGTCTGCCTTCGACCCATTGCGGACATTCGGCCATTCGGTCACTCTCAGAGCATGGCACGGCTGACCCGGACGAAGGCGCTGATAGTGATCACCGTGATTTTGGCTGGCGCTCTTGTCTTCAACTGGCAGTCACTTCTCTTTGCCAGCGCGGTTGCAACATCAGACCAGCGGCCAACGCTGCTGCGCGAAGCTGAGTGGGGCCAATCCGCGACTGCGAAAGCGTTTAAGCAGCGCTTTCATGCCGGCAGTTCTGAGGCGAGCCTCCTTGCATGGCTGCAAGCCGAAACGTTCAAGACCAACAGGCAAGCGCATGAGGCAACTCTCAAGGTCGGGGGAGCACCTTGCGCCGAGGATGTGACCGTCACTTGGGCCGCTGATCGAGGCATCATCAACAAGGCAGATGCGTTCGTTACTGAAGCGGGGTGCCTCTAATTGGCGTCCGCTTTCGACCCATTGCAGACTTTAGGCACAGCGGTCACGGTGGTTGAATGGCACTCCCCAGAATAGTCCGATTGGCATTGGGGCTGCTCGTGTGTGCGGCGGGGGCGTATGCGGCGATTTATACGACGTTCGGTGCGAGTTGGTTTAGGTTGGGCAGCCGTGAGCTGGCGCAAGTGGAGGGTTGTTACGAAGTCTCAGGCCAGCGGCTTTTTAAGGTTTTAGGCGGCACGATACTTACCTCAAACGGAACATTCGGCTTTGAAGGGGCGCACGAAAAAGACCGAGACGTTTTGATCGTGGATGGTCCCATCCGCGTGGCGCGGCATCCACATCTGACGCTGGAACGCGAAGGCACTCTCACAAAGATTCCGATCTCATACGGGCAGCCGATGAGCCTCAGCCTTTGGGATGAGAGTAACCAGCCGGTTGAGGCACACCGCATCGAGTGTCACTGACGTCCGCTTTCGACCCATTGCGGACATTCCGCCTAGTGAATATTCGTTTTGAGCGCTTTCAAGCATTCAGGGTCGATGGCGCTTCCGACTGCCTCAGTCATGATAGCGATCGCTTCGTCGACCGACAGCGCCGCTCGGTAAGGCCGTTCCGAGACCAGCGCGTCGTAGAAGTCGCATGTGGTGATGATACGGGTGTCGCGGCTGATCGCGGCTCCCGAAATGGCAAGCGGGTAACCCGTGCCGTCGAGCCGCTCGTGATGCGCGGCTGCGACGTCAGCAAGATCCGCCAGTGCGCCGATACGTCCGAGGATCGCTCGCGTGTGAGCGGCGTGGCTTCGCATTTCGACCCACTCGCGCTCGTCCAGGCCGGCTGGCTTTTCCAGGATCGCGCTCGACACACCTAACTTGCCGACATCGTGAAGCACGGCAGCGCGGCGAAGCCAACGGGCGCGCTCCCGGCTCATGCCAAAAGCACCGGCCAAGCGCTCGCTCAACTGGCCAACGCGATGCGAATGGCCGGCCGTGAACGGGCTCTTGGCGTCGATGACCTGGCCGAAAGCATCGGCAATCGCATCGAGGTAGTTGTCATCCAGTGGCACTTCGTTTTCTTGGGGCGCCATCCGGACGACTCGGGCCTCGATCGTCGGCGACGCAAGCGCCGACCAGAACATCGTGGACGCGCTGACGGCTTCGAACGCCTGCACGAGGGCCGGGTCGAACCACACGCTACTGCGGCGCCGCGCCTCGTCGATGGCGGCGGCTGGACCAGCATGGACATGGAAAACGTCCACGACCTGCGCCAGCAGGGCAATTCGCGAGAATAGTGGAATGGCGTCCCCCCGCAGCCGGCCGGGCCGGCCCGAAGCATCCCAATGCTCGTCGAGGTGGTAGATGCCGTCGCAAACCGCATCGGGAAAGCGCAACGTGCGCGCGATGTCGGCACCCCGCGTACAGCGTGATACGATCATCTCCTGAGCAATGGCGTCCCCGTTGCGCAGGATGTTGCCGATGGCCGCCGCGCGCTGCCGTAACGGGCGCCCTTGCGCCGTCTTGCGGAACACGAAGTGGAGCGTCGCCGCCAGGCTGGTGCCAACCGTCTTGTAGCCCTGCTTGAAGGCTCGATCGTCCGCCTCGTAGAGCTCGCAGATGCGTGCCGCGTTGCTGCTGCAGCCAAGGTCTTTCAGGAGCAAAGTGTAGTAAAGATCGCCGAGGTCCTGCGACGACAGGCCGATCTGACGGCCCACCTGCATCCCGATCCAGCACGCGCGGATGCAATGGCCGGCAGGCTGCCCCTCGGTGAGATCGAGCGCGTAGCTAAAGGCGGCAATCACCTCGGCCCGGCTGGCAGTGGGAACGGCGATCGATCGGTGCAGCATTGCAACTCATTATCGATTCGCGATTAGCAGGCTCTTCAGGAGGATGGTAAATGCGGCGTGTAGGCCCGGGAGCGCGATGTTCTTCGATGCGCCGCAAGGTCAAACGTCCGCCGTCCACCCATTGCGGACACTCGGCTAGCGTCTGCTACGAAGCTACCCGCACCTTACTGACGCTGACTGGGCATCAGCCAGCAGTGCCGCGCGCGACCTCAGGCTGCCTCAAGAATCAAAGCGGCTGCCTTCGCAGGCTCATCCCACATCGGAAAATGACCGCTGTGTTCGAACCAGATCAGGCGTGATCCAGCGAAGACCTCATGCGCTCTGCCGGCCTGCCTGGGTAAGCACAAGCGATCGTGTCGGCCCCAGCCGATTGTCACCGCATTGGACTCGGTTGACCCCATCTGAGCCGGCCCATACGCCAAGTCGTGGATGAGGCTGTTTGCCGTTCGCGTGTTGGCGAGGCTGGCAAGCTCATGACCGACGAAGTTGCCATCAAGCGTCCAAGGCCTCGCCGATAATTGAGCCAGCAGCGCACTACGGCTGACCACGTTGCGGGATAGTGCAGGAAGCGCCGCTTTGAGCGCACGCAGCAAGGCAACGGAAGCCGTAAGCGTGGTACTTACGAGCGTTCTTTCCCACCCCTGCCAAAAGCCGCCCGGATCAAGGGCGACAGTCGGACCGGACAAGCCTCGCCGGTGCATCTCTAAGACGAGGCGTGCGCCCATTGAACTGCCAACCATGGGGACATTGCTGAGACCCTCGGCCGCAAGCCAATGCTCCATGCTTCGCACCAGGCCTTGGAAGGTGCCCGAGTCCGCTTCGGAAGGGGTCGCACCGTGGCCGGGTAAGTCTACCAAGATGAGCTCTCGGTTAGGGAGCAACGGCAGAATAGGAGTCCAGGCAGCTCGGCTGCTGCCCAGACCGTGAACGAGAAGAAGCGGTCGGCCGGTACCCCGGCGCTCAAAGGCGATGGTCATGCAAGGCCAACGAACGCCGCAAGGATCGGACCCTTCGGCTTTCAAAGAATGTCCGCTTTCCACCCAAGCGGCGGCTACTCTCAGGCGTTTTGCGACCTCAAGACATTACCCACCGCGGCCGCCAGTTGCTCCTGTTTAACCGGCTTTTGAACGACCACCGCGTTCGGAGCCCGATCTTGCAATTCGTCCGCATAGCCGGTGATAAAAACGACGGGGATGTGGCGGTCTTGGCAGATCTGCTCGACCGCCCTTACTCCATCGCCGGGTAGCAGGCGGACGTCTGCCGTAATCAAGTCTATCGTTTGTGCTCCTGCCCCCATTACGGCGGCGTCCTCGGAGCGGGCAAAGCTGAACGTGGTGAAGCCCAAGGGCTCCAGCATGTCCCGCAGTGACTGGCCGATCAGATACTCGTCTTCGATGATAAAGGCGTGCATGTCGCTCGGGTTCCTGCAGGTTCCTAAACGTGACTCATCTGTCGGCTTAACGACTTAGCGGTGCTGGGGTTGCAGTGCGTGACACAAAGCCAGACGACCAGTGAACGTTTCCCAGATGGGTCCACCACGACGGCTCGTTCGCGTCGTGACTAACAATGAGCCGCAACGTTGAGTGGAGGAGGAACGTAGCCCTCCGCCGATTTTCACGTCGCGCTGCCCAAGCATTGCGGCCCGGCTCTTCAGGGGGAAGTGAGCCGGGCCGACTTTACGTGATCCCCTCCGACTTGGGGCTGAGAGGATCACTTCGGCTTAATTCCAGAAGCTTTCGGGAGTTCCTCCGGTCGGTTTGAAAAGCGCTCGGGAACGGAAGGTTTGGACAGTGTCGAAATAGGACACTGCCCCGCTTCCCTCTCGCCTGCCGTCAGACTGCCGGTACGAAGGCGGAGAACTCGGAGGGGCTTTCAATGCGCATTTCTCATCTAGCATTCGCCGCAGCGGCTTTGGCCGGTGCAACCACTGCCAACGCGGCAGCTACTGTTACCTTCACGGGCGGCGCGGGCGTTCAGCCGGGTGAAAGCGTTTTTGCTACTTTCGACGGCGGTCTGCCGACCTATGGCGGCGTGTCAGGCTCCGGCTATGTTGTTCAAAGCGGGAGCAATGGACAGGGCGCAGACCCCGCTGTTGCTCCGACTGGTGACCCGTACCTCTCGGTTCTCGGCGGCGGAACGGCGACCTTTGATTTCGGTGCTGGTCTTTCGAGCATCGGCTTGGACTACGGTTCGGCGGATGCCTACAACACATTCATCCTGACCTTCCTGAATGGTCCCAACCAGATTTTCACCGGTTCGGATATCATTGCGAGCGCTGATGGTAATCAGACTGATCCCCGCACCAATGGGCGGCTGACGTTCACGAGCGTCGGCGACAATGCAATCACCAGCCTTACGTTGCAGTCCAGCGCCAACTCGCTCGAGGTCGACAATCTGGGCACCGTGGCTGCGGTACCCGAACCAGCTACCTGGGCACTCATGCTTATCGGCTTTGGCGGCGTTGGCTTCAGCATGCGCCGTGGCCGGCATGCGTCACCTCGTCTCACTGCTCTCGCATAAACCATCCGACGGGTCCCAATGTTGGATGAACGGTGGGCGGTCCTTCGGGGCCGCCCATTTCGTTGCAGGTACCTGATCGCGAGTTGCTTCCAAGCGTCGGTATTCGAATTCAACTCGACGCTGTGCCTCTTTAGGAAATCACCACCGCCGGTCATGATGGATAGACGAGGGATTAGTCAGATATACCGACGGTTGCTCAGTGGCCGTCCAACACTTGGACGGCTTTGTTAAACTCGCCGCGCAAGGGCTTTACTTTGCCAAGAAGCTACCGACTACGCGCGAGCCCGACAGACTTGTCCGCTGTTAGCCACCCCGAGAGAATTAATCGCGGGTGCAGCGTGCTTGCCGGTAGAGGCTGTTACGATAACGCTGCACGAGCCCGCCTAGCTTTCTTTTTCGGTTCCAACTGCCAGCAGACCGCGGCCTCATTTACATCGGTCAGCTTCATCATGCCGCAGTACTCACAGAACTAAGCGGTGCGGCGGCTTCAGATTCGTCTGAGCAGGTTTCGGTGGTATTCCAGCCGACAGCTGGGCCGTCGGGGCATCACATTCTTGATGTCCGCTTTCCACGCAAATCAGACGTTTCGCCTGCTCGGGTCTGCCGACGCATTGCCAACTCCTGTGATTTATGCGACCAACACACCCGATCTTTACCGGAGGTTTGATGGCAAAGATCCGCCTGCAAGTCCTCGCGACGACGACGTCACTACTCGGCATGAGCCAGCCGGCGATAGCGGGGGACCTGCCGCTCGACCTCTTCCTCAACCCATCCCAGGTCTGCGCCACGGATGGCGCTGGATCATATCCGAACGTCGACATCGTGATCGCAAACAGAGGTGACGAAACGCAGCAAATCGAGGAGCTGCATGCGGTAGTTCGAGATCAGCGTGGCCATATGCTCGAGCGGCGCATTCTGTGGCAGCAAAGCCTCGGCTTGTTATCAGGTGGTGGTCAGCTGAAGCCTAAATCGACGAACATCATCTATAACCCCTTCAGCTTTGCAGGTGACGTGGTCGGCAAGACTTTGACCTTCGAGGTGTTGCTGGCGGGAAAACGCGTGCCTCAGTCGGTCAGTACCGTGCCCGCGCGGTGCAGGAACAGCTACGTGCTGAAATTCCCAATTGCCGGCCGCGCGCTCATCTACGACGGCTACGATCAACTGTCCCACCATCGGCGCGGAGCTTATGATGACGACTGGTCTAAGCAGATGGGCATCCGCGACAACTTCCAACGCTTCGGCCTGGACATTGTTGTTGTCGACGAGACCGGCCGATACTTTTCAGGGGATGGCAGCCGGATGGACCAGTGGTTCGGCTGGGGAAAGCCGGTTCGCGCCGCCGCAAGTGGCGAGGTAGTTGCGGTTCACGATGGGCAGCCTGATAACGTCGTTATTGGTACGGTTGACCATTGGCTCGACCGCCCCTCGCGAAGCAATCCGATGTCCAGCTACGGGAACTACGTGCTGCTGCGGCACGCTCCTAGGGAGTTTACTCTCGTCGGGCACCTGAAGAACGGCAGCGTAGTTGTAAGACCCGGGGAGTTCATCCACACTGGCCAGCGATTAGGCGCGATGGGCAACTCTGGCGCCTCCGGCGGTGTGCATACACACTTCGAACGACGCTCTGCTTTCGGCTTGGCGGGCGTGACCACCAAGCCAGCTTACTTTACCGAATTGACGCAGGTCGGACGGGCGCCGGCAAAGTATCCCGTCGTCGTCGGGACGGGAGATGTTGTGGTTGCTCGCTAGAGGCACATCGCCTGACTTCCGGATCTGGCATACATGTAACTCGTATGTCTGCTTTCGACCCATTGCGGACATTCCTTCAGGAGCCGCGTTTTGCATGGCTGCATTCGTGAGCGAGGCGGGTCAGCGTGTCTCTGGCTCGCGGAAGCTGCTCGATCTTGGTCGTGAGTGCTTCGACACGCGCTAGGGTGAGCTGACGAGCCCGGGCTGCGATCTCCGCTTCCATCAGGCTCCAGAAGTTCTCTGATCTCCTCGAGAGTGAAGCCGGCCGCTTGCGCCTTCCGGATGAATTTGAACCTGCGAACGTCCTCACCACCCTAACGCCGGATACCTTGCTCCCGCGTTGGCTCGCTCAATAGACCTCTGCGCTGATAGAAGCTGATTGTCTCAACGCTGACGGCTCCAGCCGAAGCGAGTTTGCCCATCGTGAGCCAAGAAAGTCCTTGAGCCCGTACCATGGTACGGACCCTATATAGGCGCTGAGTTGATTACAACGGAGAGCGACATGTCTGACATGGCCAATCATCCCACCGCCACGAAGAGGGCTGTGCTCTACCGCATGGTGATGCCAACCCACACCTGCCCGTACGGCCTCAAGGCGAAGGACCTGCTTAAGCGCTCGGGCTACGAGGTAGAGGATCATCACCTGACGACGCGTGAGGAAACGGACGCGTTCAAGAGTGAGCACAACGTCCCGACGACTCCGCAGGTCTTCATCGGGGGCGAACGGGTAGGAGGTTATGATGACCTCAGGCGGTTCCTAGGCAAGCGACTAACGGACCCGAAGGCTACCACCTACCGGCCTGTAGTCGCTCTCTTCACCATGACAGCCCTCATGGCCATGGCGGCGAGCTATGCGGTGACAGGTGACGTGCTTTCGGCGCGTACCGTTCAGTGGTTCATCGCCATGTCAATGACGGTCCTTGCATTGCTCAAGCTGCAGAACGTCGAAACGTTCGCGACCATGTTCCTGAACTACGACCTGCTGGCAAAGCGGTGGGTGCGCTACAGCTACATCTATCCCTTCGCAGAAGGCGCGGCTGGCGTGTTGATGGTAGCCGGAGCGCTAACCTGGCTCGCTGTGCCGGTTGCTTTATTCATCGGCACTGTGGGAGCCATCTCCGTCTTCAAGGCAGTATATATCGACAAGCGTGAGCTGAAATGTGCGTGCGTCGGCGGTTCGAGTAACGTGCCACTTGGCTTCATTTCGCTGATCGAGAACCTGATGATGATCGGAATGGCGATCTGGATGGTGGCGATGTGAAGGGTTATGTGGGGCCGGTGCAAACGCTCGCTGCCAAATTGCTGCTTCTATTAGCGGTGCTGCTTATGCCGCTTGGCATGGCGTCGGCGGCTGCAACGGTGCCAGCTACCGATCACCAAGCTGCGATGGCCGGCATGGTGATGCAGCATTGTCCCGAACAGACGAACAAACGACATGGTAGCGATACCTTAGCGCCTTGCTCAATGGCCTGTGCTTCGGCCTTGCCCGCCCAAGATGCGGCCCACGGTGAGGCCCCCCGCACTGCCCGCCAGGTAGCATACCAAGTCGCGCGTTTGGCTCTGAGGGGGATTGAGATCGAGACCTCTACCCCTCCTCCAAAGACTGCCTGAGCTTCGAACGACCCAACGAAACTCAGGAGAACGACAATGATCACTTTGGTTATCGCCGCAGCCGCTGCTGCTGCTCAGCCCTCAACTCCCGCGCATTCGATGTCGGGCATGCACGCACAGCATGCACAGCATCGTGCCGCAGCCCCCAAGGACTGCTGCAAGGATTGCTGCAAAGACATGGCCAAGAAGCACTAAGGCCACGCAGTCCGCTAGTTGAGAAACCAGGGCAGGGGCGGCGCGCAATCGCGTCGCTCCTGTTTGGAGATGCACCGTGAGAATGAGTTTGCTTGTCGCCGTCAGCGCCTTCGCGCTGACGCCAGCCGCCGCGCATGCGCAGCACATGAACATGCCTGGCATGACGATGCCGATGCCTTCGAAGGCGTCCGCCAAAAAGGCGGCTCCCAAGAAGGTGACTACCAAGAAGAAGCCCGCAGCTAAGTCGACGGCTGGGACTAGGAAGCGTACTGCCAAGGCGACTGTCGGGGGAAGGTCGGCTCCCAAGAGTTCGGCGACCCCTTCAAGCCACGAGCCCATGGCTCACGGCATGACCATGCCGTTGGATCATCGTTCGATGCAGATGTCGCTGCCGACTCAAGAAGGCGCAGCGACATCGCCCGAACACTCAGCGATGCAGCACAGCATGACGATGCCCCCGCCGGCTGGTTCGAGCAGCGAGATGACCATGCCAATGGATCACGGGCAGATGGACCACTCGCAGATGGATCACGGCTCCATGGCTCAGATGAGCATGCCAATGAACGGGCACGGTCATCACATGGCGATGAACGGTGCGTTCGGCTCCTATCCGATGGAACGGGAAAGCTCAGGCACGGCGTGGCAACCCGATACGTCCGAGCACGAAGGTATGATGGCTATGTCGGGAGACTGGACGCTCATGGCTCATGGCGTGCTCAATCTTGTTGCCGATCATCAGGGTGGCCCTCGCGGCGCCGACAAGGTGTTTCCCTCAGGCATGCTCATGGGCATGGCGCGCCGTCCGCTCGGCAATGGAACGCTGCAGTTCAAGGCGATGCTCAGTCCTGACCCCGTGATGGGCCCGAGGGGCTATCCCTTGCTGCTCGCCAGCGGAGAGACGGCCAATGGCCGCGACCGGCTGATCGATCGGCAGCATCCCCATGACCTCTTCATGGAGTTGTCGGCGTCAGCGTCGCAGAACATCGGCCCGAAAAGCAGCGTCTTCGTCTACGCCGGACTTCCAGGCGAGCCGGCGTTTGGACCGCCGGCCTTCATGCATCGCGAGGCCATCATGGACTCGCCTGAGGCTCCGATCACGCATCACTGGCTTGACTCGACGCACATCAGCTTCGGCGTTCTAACGGCTGGCATAGTGCTAGACCGCTTCAAGGTTGAGGCCAGCCGCTTCAATGGCAGGGAGCCCGACGAGCACCGCTGGAACATTGAAACAGATCCGCTGGATTCGACCGCGGTTCGGGCATCTTGGAACCCCACTCGTACCTTGGCTCTCCAAGGCAGTTGGGGTCACTTCGTGGACCCTGAGGAGCTTGAGCCCGGCGTGAACCAGAAGAGGTGGTCGGCAAGCGCCTTGTGGGCGGATGAAGTCGCTCCCGGTTGGAAGCTTGCCGGCACTCTGGCCTGGGGTCGAAAGACTGCGCACGGGCATAGCGACGACGGCTTTGCTGCAGAGGCCTCTCTGAAGCGCCGGCAATGGACTGTCTTCGGCCGCGCTGAGCTGACGGAAAACCGTGAGCTGATCGATGTCGAGGATGGCCCTTCCTATCGGGTGGGCAAAGCCTCCCTAGGCGCCGTTCGCGACTTCAGGATCGCTGACCATCTCTCGTTCGGCGTTGGCGGGCTGGCCTCCGTTAACTTTGTCCCTGATGCCCTCGCACCTCTGTACGGCGGGCATCATCCGCTCGGTGCAATGGGCTTTGTCCGACTGAAGCTCAACTGAGGATAGAGCGATGGCACTGCTAAAGCGACATTTCCCGAGCGCTGCTTTCGTGGCGCTCTTTCTGATCCTCATGGCTGCGTTCGGCGGTATCTTCATCTATGCCGGTATCTACAACATCGGAGCTGACGCGCCGCACTCTCAGCTTGTCTATGGCTTGCTGAGGCAGTTACGGGAGCGTGCCATCGCGCGCCAATCGAGCGACATCGTTGCACCCAAGGATCTAGCAACGCCGGCTCGGATCGAAGCGGGGGCTGGCCTCTACCAGGAGATGTGCACGAGCTGCCATCTCGGGCCAGGCGTTGAGCCGTCGGAGCTGAGCCAAGGCCTTTACCCGGCAGCTCCAAACCTAACGACGACTGCCGCACGCTCAGCTGCTCAGCAGTTCTGGATCATCAAGCATGGGGTGAAGCTCAGTGCCATGCCTGCTTGGGGCAAGACCCACAATGATGAGCTGATCTGGGACATGGTGGCTTTCATCCGGCAGCTACCCAAGATGTCTCCGAAACAATACAGGGCGGCGATCGCGAGTGCTCCCGCTGATCACGACGAGATCATGACTGCTCATGGCATGGATACCGAAGCTCCTGTCGCTGGTCCGGATCACGCGCGTCAGGCAGGTCATGGCGAGCACGAGCAAGAGCACGAGCACGAGCACTCAGCGGAGCAAGTACACTGAAGCGGAACGTCCGCTTCCGACCCATTGCGGACATTTGCTCCACCTTGCAGTGTGCGCACGAAATGAGGAGGCGTGATGATCCTGCCGCTTTTGTTCGCCGCACTTGCAACCGGGCCGACCGATTGTCCGCCAAAGATGAAGGGCGTCGTGTGCTTCCACCAGGCACACATTCATTGCCCGCCCAACATGACGCTGACGCCAGCCGGATGTTGGGACGGACATCGATTGTTCGTTTACCGTTACACGACGAAGCGGACAACTTCAGCCGTGGTTGGAGTTCGTCACCGCTCTTAGAGCCACGCCTCGGCAATGAGGGCACCCGTATCGTGATGTCCGCTTTCCACCCATAGCGGTCGTCGGGTTTGAAGGCCGGGTGACTGTGACCACGCGCCTTGAACTGGCCGTTAGCAGAAGGTCGGTTCTCAAGCCTTGAAGCGCAGGAGCTGACCTTCGTTGAGTTGATGGTTCATGTCGTTGATCGACCGCTCCCGACGCTCCGCTACACGCCGGTCATGGGCATAGCCGTCCTTGAGGAACCATAGCTCTCGCGATCCGCTTGGCACAGATGAAACCTACCGCAGCTCTTTGTGCCATCATGGGGATGGTTGCCGGCTGCAGCGCCCCGTCGGACGAGCCGGCCATTGCGGAGTCTCGTTCCATTGGGCAAGCGCCCAACAGCGCGGAAGACATCGAAACTAATATGAACGTTGCGGCTTCGACAGAGAATGTCGTCACGCCTGCCGTTGCCCGTGTGGAGCCGAGGCTCGCACTCGATCCCGAAGGCCTGCGTTGGTTCATGCCGCAAAACGGCAGTGCTCGTCCGCTTCCATTCGGCTCCGAGCAAGCCGAAGTTCTCAATTCTATTGAGCGCGTCCGTGGCAAGGCCGCAATGGGCACGAACGTAGATTGCGGCGCAGGTCCGGTTCAGTATGCCAGTTGGGCGGACGGCCTTAGCCTCGTGTTCAGGGATGGGAAATTCTCTGGATGGGGGATCGACAGCCGCGCCCGGCGCGCAATCGTCACCGCAGACGGCATCGGCATCGGCACCACACGCGCCGAGCTGGAGGACGCAATCGGTCCGCCGGTGGTCGTCCGCCAGAGTAGCCTTGGCAACGAATTTACTGCCGGAGACTATCACGGCCTGTTCGGCGGGACACAGGCTAATGCCCGCATCACGGACATGTGGGCCGGCGTGAGCTGCGTTGCTCGCTGATGTCCTGCTGATGCACCGTTGTATGATACCGGTGTTCAGCCAGGTCGAAGGCTCCGACTAATAAGATCAATCGGCGGACTATCCTTTGTAGTCCGGCCACAAGAAAGCGTTTGGTCAGCGGACGCTGAATTGTCCGCTTCCGTCCCGTTTCGCTGCGGGCTTGGCAGTCCCGCAGCGTGCATCCGTCAGCACTCGAGGCCCGCAAAACGAGAAACGAGAGCCCCCCAAAAGGCCCCATGTAGCGCGAGACCTCGCGAGAGCGTGAGAGACGATCGCGGAGGCTTCTACTAGAGCGAAACGGAGGCCATTGAGACCCTCCGAAACCACCAGAAGCAAAGGGTTGGAGCGGGTAGCGGGAATCGAACCCGCGCGTTCAGCATGGGAAGCTGACAGGCTACCATTACATCATACCCGCCCATCGTGGGGCCAAGCGCCGAGCGGCCGATTGCCACAGCGGAGCGCATAAGAAAAGGGGCGCCGCGGTCTCCCGCGGCGCCCCTGTTTCCTGTCCGCCCGAGCGAACCCGTCGGTCGGCCTAGAGGCCGACGTTCAGGGTCGCCAGGAAGGTGCGCGGTCCACCGATCGAGAAGTTCGGATTGTCGCCCTGACGGATTTGCGTCGAGATGTTGCCGTAGTAGAACTTGTCCGTGAGATTGGTCACGTTCAGCTGCAGGTAGGTCTTCTTGAAGCCCAGCGGCGCGGCCGAGAGGCGGACGTCAGCGTCGACCAGCGTGTAGGCCGGGGTGCGGACATCGTTCACGTCGGTGGCGAAGCGCGAGCCAACCCGCTTGGCCTGGATGCCGGCCGAGACCCAGCCGAAGTCGACCTCGGCGCGGCTGCCGACCTGCCACTTCGGGGTTTCGGTGACGAACTTGCCGGCGGTGGGGGCGCAGGTCGTGACCGGACCCGAGGCGACCGTCGGGGCAACGCCGTTGCAGTAGAACAGGCCGCTGGGCAGCGCCGTTCCGGCAGCGACGGTGCCGATCAGCACGTCCTGCTTCAGCTTGGCGTTGGTGTAGCTCGCCATGCCGATCAGCGACAGCCAGCGGGTCGCCTTGCCGGCAATGCTGGCGTCGAAGCCGTAGCTCTTCACCTTGCCGACGTTGCGGTCGATGCTGATGCCCTGCTCCTGGTCGAAGGAGGTGACGATCCGGTTCTTGTAGTCGATCTTCCACGCGCTGACCTGCGCCTGGATACGGCTGTTGGTGTAGCGGGCACCGAGGTCGAACGCGTTGGTCGACTCCGGCTGCACATTCACCACCGGCGCGCGGTAAAGGTTGTCGGTACGCGGCGACGAGAAGCCCTTGGCATAGCTGCCGAAGACGCTGACCGCCGGGGTGAAGTTGTAGGTGAAACCCATGTTCGGCAGGATCTTGCCGTACTTGTAGCGGGCTTTGAACGGCGCGTAGACGAAGGTGTACTTGCGCGCGAGCGTGCCAGTCGCCTGCGACGGGATCACGTCACCCGGGTTCACGTAGATCGGGATGGTGAAGTCCGGGGTTCCAGCCGGCTGAGCCGTGATCGTGGTGCCGCGCGCCAGGATGTTCTGGCTGGTGCAGTAGGCAAAGCCATCCGTCGCCTGGATCGGGCAGAAGGTCTGGATGTTGCGGATGAAGAAGGGACGGCGGATGCCGACCTCGACCCGCAGCTTACGATCGAAGAAGCGACCGATATACTGACCCGAGATCTGGTGCAGGATGGCATAGCTCAGGCGGTCACGCTGCTGGAACTTGAAGCCCGAAGCGTCGACCACCTGGCCGGCCTCGCGGCCGCCGAACGGGCTCAGCGGGAAGCCGTTGGCGTCGAGGAAGCCCCACTCACCGGTCTGGCGGTGACGGGCACGGTCGTAGGTGTAAGCGACACGGATGCGCTGGTCGCGGTTGACCTCCCACAGCAGCGAGCTGGTCAGACCGAGGCGGTGCGTGTTGGTGTTGTTCGGCGTGAAGAAGCGGATCGTGTCCGGCTGGGTCGCGGTGCCGCCGAAGTTGCCGTCGCCATTATAGTCGACGCCACCAAGCGTGGTCGCGCCACGAACGCGCTGGCTGGTCTCCGCAATGGTGGTCGAACCGCCGCCGTTGGCCAGCACATACTGATAGCTCGGGTCGACGGTCAGTAGCAGGCCCTGACCAAGCGTGAAGCGAGACGAGCCACGGATGTTGCCGGTGTTCGACGGGTTGATACGCACGCCGTAGAAGTTCGAGCAGCTCGCCGAGTTCAGCGGGTTGTTGGCCGTCGAGCCGTCAATCGCCGGCGCATTGGTGCCCGTGCCGTTCGGACCGGTGCCGCCATTGTCGTTCTGCTGGCCGGGGCCGGGGATCGTGCGATTGCAGCTGGCGAGGTTTTCGAACGCGTTCGGACCACGGCCAAGCAGCGCGTCCTCAACCGCGCCCGACGGCACCAGCAGGGTGAACGGGGTGGTGGAGGTCGGGGCCGCCGGCAGGACAGTGCCGTTCACTGCGCTGTAGATGCCGCGCAGGTCGGTCAGCGACGGGTTGCGATAGAAGTTGTTGCGGTTCTCGTTGTAGTGGCCGGCGAGCGAGATGAAGTCGCCGTTGTTGCCCAGGTCCTGGTAGATGCGGGCGTTGAACTGCTTCTTCTTGATCTGGCCCGGGCCCTTGAACTTGTCGTTGATCGCGCGGCTGGCGCTGATGAACGCGCGGGTGCCCCACGGACCGAACTCACCCGTGTCGAACTCGGCGAACACGCGGCGGTAGTTGAAGTCGCCTACCGAGCCGACCAGGCGCACGCCCATCTTCCGGCTGGGAACGATGGTGCGATAGTTGATGGTGCCGCCGGCGGCCGAAGCGGTCGGCGAGTCGACGTCGGTGACGCCGAGGCCAACGTTGATCTGCTCCACCAGTTCGGGATCGAGCTGCTGGTTGGAGAAGATGGCGTAGTTGCCGCTGTCGTTGAGCGGAACGCCGTCGAAGGTCACGCTGATGCGGTTGCCGTCGAAGCCGCGGATGCGGATGTTACCGCCCGAGCTGCCGTACGGGTCGGAGTTGGTGAAGTTGACGCCGGGGACGAGGTTCAGCGAGTTCAGAAGCGTGTTGCCCGGAACCTGGCGGCTGATGAACTCCTGGTTCACCTGCGCCTTGGCCTTGGTCGTGTCGGGAACGGTGACGCCGTCCACCTGCCGCACGCGCGTGCCGGTGACCGTGATCGTGTTCTCTTCTTCGGTCGCGATCGTACCGGTCGACTGGGCGTAAGCGGCGGTCGGAAAGGCGACCAGCGCGCAGGTGGTGAGCAGCAGCTTTTTCACGAAGAGCATCCCCGAAGATGAATTTGAAAGTCGTCTCGCATCAGCGAGTGCAAGGGGGCCGCTAGGGAAGGTTTAAGACAGCGGGGTGACTTCCAGCAGGAAGCCACCGCATTGCCCTAACACTGTTGCTTTTGAACAACGTCCCCAGCCGCCCCCCGGCGACTCGTGCGCGTCCTACAGCAGTCGTTTATGACTCAATCAAGACTGCGGAGCGTCCAGGCGGCGCCCAAGCCACACGAAAAAGTAGATGAGTGGCGGAACGAGCACAATCGACAGCGTGACCTTGGCGAGCATCTGCCCCAGCAGCAGCTCACCGATCGGAAACACCCCGTAGAAGGCGATCCCGATGAAGATCAGCGTGTCGACGATCTGGCTGAGGCCGGACGCGACGGCCGAGCGCAGCCACAGCAGGCGTGACCCTTCCTGGCCCTTGAGGCGCGTGAAGATGGTAACGTTGAGCAGGGTCGACAGTCCGTAGGCAACGATCCCGCCAAGCCAGATGCGCGGCGTGCCGTTCATCATCGTTTCGAACGCGGACAGGCGAGCCGGGTCCATCGCTGGCGCGGCCGGGACGTTGAGCACCAGAATGGTGAGGGCCAAGCTGACCAGCAGTGGGATGAAGCCCCACAGCACCAGGCGGTTGGCGGTTTCGCGGCCGTGCAGTTCGGCGATGGACGAGCTGGTCACGACCAGCAGCAGGAAGGCGAAGATGCCTGCCTCGACCGCGAGCGGGCCGAGCGCCACCTGCTTGTTGCCGAGCACGCCCGCGATGCAGACCATTCCGCCGTAGAAGATGGAGAGCAAGAAGAGCGAACGGGGGATCGCCGGCGTGGCTGGCGCGGGTTGGGTCACGGGTTCCATGGCGCGGGAGGCGTAACGGCTCCGCCGCCGTACGCAAGGGCAGGCGCGTTCGTCAGTGGTCGTGACGCTCGTGCGCGCAAGGATCGACGGCGTGTTGGCCGGCCACTTCGATCTGGATGGTGGTGTGGTGGATGTCGGCGACCGCGGTGAGGCTGTCGCGCGCTGCCTCCAGCAACTGGTCGCGGTCAGTGGCAGCATGGACGGCAAGCTGCACGGTCAGTGCGGTCTCGGTGGTGCTCAACGGCCAGATGTGGAGATGGTGCACGGATTCGACACCCGGCAGACCGGCGAGGGCGGCCCGGACCTTTGCCGGTTCGATCTTCTTCGGGACCCCGGCCAATGTCAGCAGCACGGATTCCTTGAGCAGGCCCCAGGTCCCCCACAGGATGACGGCGGCCACCAGCAGCGATGCCGCCGGGTCGATCCAGCGCTGGCCGGTCAGCAGGATCAGCAGGCCGGCGACGACCACCGCGGCCGAGACCGCCGCATCGGCCGCCATGTGGAGATAGGCGCCGCGGATGTTGATGTCGTGGTCGCGGCCGCTGGCGAACAGCCAGGCGGTGATGGCGTTGACCGCGATGCCCGCGGCGGCGACCCACATCACGACTCCGCCGTTGGCGCTTTCGGGCTCGAACAGGCGGCGGCCTGCCTCCGCGAAGATCGCGCCAACGGCGAGCAGGAGCAGCAGGGCGTTGAGCAGGGCCGCAAGAATCGACGCCTTCTTGAGACCGAAGCTGTAGCGTTCGGAGGCGCGACGCCGGGCCAGCACCGACGCTCCCCAGGCGATCAGCAGACCAAGGACGTCCGACAGGTTGTGCCCGGCGTCAGCCAGCAGCGCCATCGAGTTGGCGAGGATTCCATAGCCCGTTTCAACCAGGACGAAGCCGAGGTTGAGCAGGATTCCGATCAGGAACGCCCGCCCGAAATCGATCGGGCCGTGCTGATGGTCATCGTCATGATGGTGGTGCGCGCCGGACATCGGGCCTTGCATAGAGGGGCGGACGCTTCGCACAACCTTCCGGCACATTAACTAAGTTCGGCAATCTCTCGCTAACCCAGCCTGCTTACTCCGCATTGACGGGGGCCGTGTCGCGTCGCGAGGTGAAGCATGAATGCCTTCGGAAAAGCATCGGGTGGAGGACGCCGCACGGCGAGCCGCGAAAATGCGCCGTTGCTTGTTCTGATCAGCACGCTGACCCGGACGCTGGAGGCGGTGCTTGTGGACCTGTCGGCCACGGGCGCCAGGCTCACCGGCTGCGAACTGCCGCCGGTCGGCGAAGAGCTTTATTTTTCTGTGCTGAAGCTGAAAACGGTGGCCGTGGTACGCTGGCGCAGCGCGACCGAATGCGGCCTTCAATTCTACGAGCCCTTGCCTCAGGCCGAGGTGACGGAAGTCCGCCGCGCCGTCGCCAAGGGCGCCGGCCTTGATCCAGCGGTCAAGGCCGCGCTCGACGACTGGGTGCTTGGGCTGGCACGTTGATTGTCGACCCCTAACAGGGTTCAAAAAAGCGCGCCATTCAGCGCTAAGTGAACGCCAGCCAGACTCCTGATTAAGATATGTTCAGAGCCAGCGGTTCGTTGCTGCAGCGAATCCAACCTGAGCGTAGGAACGGCGTCGCTGCCGATACAAGCGGCGGCAAAGCTCGGGAGAAGAACATGCGGATCATTCTCGCACTTACCGCCGCCGGCCTCATGTCCACTGGGGCCATCGCGGCTGGCGCGCCCGCCACGCCAGCCCCTGCCAAGGCGGCGGCGCCGGCCAAAGCGGCGCCCGCCAAGGCGCCCGCCAAGAAAGCTGCGCCGCGCCCACTGAGCGGAGCGGCGGCCGCTTCGCACGCGGCCAAGGTCGCCGCGACGCGCTCCTCGGTCGTCACGACCAAGACGGCGACCGGCAAGACGGTGCGCTATGATTGCCGCAAGGCCGGCAATCAGAACAAGAAAGCCTGCGGCAAGTAAGCAGGCTGGGCGGGCGGAGCGCGATCGCTCCGCCCGCGCCATCGCGGTGAGCGGACGAGCAACCGCAACAGCTTATCGGCATCCGGCTTTCTTGACCCTTTTGTGTCAGCCGCTTAACCGCGCCGGCCAATGCCTTCCCACCGCTTCGACGTGCTCGCCATGGGCGACGCCATCGTGGACGTCATCGCGACCTGCGATGACGACTTCCTGCGCACGCACGACTTGCCGAAGGGATCGATGCAGCTGCTCGAGCCCGAGGCCGCGGACCAGCTCTATGCGGCGATGGGCAGCGCCAGGGAAACCAGCGGGGGTTCAGCCGCGAACAGCATGGCCGGGCTGGCGGCGATGGGCGCCCGCGCCGCGTTCATCGGGCAGGTCGCCGGGGATCAGCTCGGCAGCATCTTCGCCCATGACATGCGGGCGCTCGGAGTGGCGTTCGACACGCCGCCAATCGATGCCGGGCTGCCCACCGGGCGCTGCCTGATCCTGGTCACGCCCGACGCGCAGCGGACGATGAACACCTGTCCCGGCGCCTCGCACCGGCTGGCGCCGGACGCGCTGGACGAGGCGCTGATCCGGGACTCGGCGGTGCTGATGCTCGAAGGCTACCTCTTCGGTCCGGAGTTACCGCGCGCGGCCCAGCTCAGGGCAGTGGAGATCGCCCATGCCGCCGGCAACCAGGTGGCATTCACCCTGTCCGAGAGCGTCTGCCTTGCCGGGCGCAAGGACGGCTTCATGGGCCTGATCGAGAGCGGCGGCGTCGACCTTTTGTTCGCCAACCAGGACGAGGTCTGCCAGCTGACCGGCGCCGCGGACCTGGACGGTGCGCTGGCCAGCCTGGGCCGGCATGTGCCGACGCTGATCGTCACCCGCGGCGCGGCCGGAGCGACCGCGGTGGAAGCGGGTGAGCGGACCGACCATCCGGCCGTGCCGGTGCAGCAGCTGGTCGATACCACCGGAGCCGGCGACCTGTTTGCCGCGGGCGTGCTTGCGGCGCGCACGAAGGGCTATGGAATCGACCGGCAGTTGCTGACGGGCGCGATTGCGGCGGCCGAAGTGATCAGCCATTTCGGCGCGCGCCCGCTCGCCGACCTCAAGGAGCTCGTGAAGCTGTGATCCGCCGAGTGGCCGTTTATTGCGGCAGCGCCATGGGCGCCGATCCCGCCTTCGCTGACATGGCCCGTGACCTTGCCGCCGAGATGGTCCAGCGCGGCCTCGGCCTGGTCTATGGCGGCGGCCGGCTCGGGCTGATGGGCATCGTTGCCGACGCGGTTCTGGCCGGCGGCGGCGAGGTGCATGGGGTCATTCCGCAGGCGCTGGTCGACAAGGAAGTGGCCCACACCGGCTGCACCACGCTGCACACGGTGGCCGGAATGCACGAGCGCAAGGCCAAGATGACCGAGCTGTGCGACGGCTTTGTCGCGCTTCCGGGCGGCATCGGCACGTTGGACGAACTGTTCGAGGCGTGGACCTGGAATGCTCTTGGTTACCACGCCAAGCCGTTCTGCCTGCTCGACGTGCATGGCTTCTGGTCGGGGCTGTCGGGCTTCATGGACCATGTCTCGGCCAGCGGGTTCCTGAGCACGGGCCGGCGGGCGCAGCTGCTGGAGGCGACGGCGCCGGCGGAAGCGCTCGACAAGCTGGACGAAGCCGCGCGAAACGCTACGCAGGGCATGGTCTGGTAAGAGCCGGGGGAGGGCTCGCACGAAAATGAATCACCTGTCTGGCCTGCTCGGCGTGGGCGCGATCCTGCTGCTCGCCTTCCTGCTGTCGAGCGACAAGCGCGCGATCCGCCCGCGCGTCGTCGGCGCCGCCTTTGCGCTGCAGGCCGCGATCGCCTTCCTGGTGCTCTATACCCCGTGGGGGCGCGAGGGCATCCTGGGCATGAGCCGGGGCGTGTCCAACCTCCTCGGCTACGCCAACCAGGGTACGGAATTTCTGTTCGGTCCGTCGGCGACCAACCCGCTGGCCAAGACCTTCGCGCTTGGCGCCTTGCCCGTGATCATCTTCTTCGCGGCGCTGGTCTCAATCCTTTACTATCTCGGCATTATGCAGCGGGTGGTGCGCTGGGTCGGCGGCGCGATCGGCTGGATCACTGGCATCGGCCGGGTCGAGGCGCTGGGCAGTGCCGCCAACATCTTCGTCGGCCAGTCGGAAAGCCCGCTGGTCGTGCGGCCCTACCTCGCCGCGCTTCCCCCGGCCAAGATCTTCACCCTGATGACCGTCGGAATGGCCGGCGTAGCGGGCACGATCCTGGCTGCCTACGCCAGCCTGCTCGGACCGCAATATCTGCCGTTCCTGCTGGCGGCCGCCTTCATGTCGGCGCCCGGCGGCATCCTGATGGCCAAGATCATCATGCCGGATCCGGTCGAGCCGGTGGCGGCGCCGACGCCCGAGCTGGCGGTTGCGGAGGCAGGGCCGCCGCACGAGACGATCGAGATCGCCGAGACGTTCGAAGAGGGCGAGAAGCCGGCCAACATCATCATGGCCGCCGCGCAGGGCGCTCAGACTGGCGTCAAGCTGGCGGTGGCCGTCGGCGCGATGGTGCTGGCGTTCGTGGCGCTGGTGGCGCTAGCCAATGGGCTACTGGGCGGCGTCGGCGGCTGGTTCGGCGTTCCGGACCTCAGCTTCCAGCGATTGGTCGGTTACGTCTTCCAGCCGTTCATGTATCTGATCGGCGTGCCGTGGAACGAGGCGGGCGTCGCCGGCGGTCTATTCGGCACCAAGATCGTCCTGAACGAATTCGTCGCCTTCATCGATCTGGGCAACTCCGGCGGTCCGGCCGCGGCGCTATCGGCGCGCAGCCGGGCGATCGTCACCTTCGCGCTGTGCGGATTCGCCAACTTCTCAAGCATCGCCATTCAGATGGCGGTGACCGGCGGGTTGGCGCCAAACCAGCGGCCGGTGATTGCCCGACTGGGGATACGGGCGCTGATCGCCGGAAGCCTCGCCAATCTGATGAGCGCGGCACTGGCCGGGATCATGATGGCTTGATTTCAATCATTTGAAGCCGGGCCTGCTTGGGATTAAGGCCAGGCAATGAGCACTGACCTTTTAACCGCCGACAAGATCGCCTCCGTTTCTCTCGCCGAAGCGGACCGCGACCGTGACGCCTTCGCGCAAGCCCTTGGCCGCAGCTTCGAGGAGTATGGCTTCGCCATCCTTGCCGACCACGGCATCCCCGACGAACTGATCGCGCGTGCGGAGGAGAAGGCCAAGGCGTTCTTCGCCCTGCCGGAGGAGGTGAAGCGCAAATATGCGCTCAGCCATGGCGGCGCCCGCGGATACACGCCGTTCGGCATCGAGACCGCCAAGGGCCACAAGGCGCACGACCTCAAGGAATTCTGGCACGTCGGGCGCGAACTGGCGGCCGGGCACAAGTTCCGCGACGTCATGGACGACAACGTCTGGCCGACCGAGGTGCCGGGCTTCAAGGAGACCTTCCTCGAGCTCTACGACACGTTCGACCGAACCGGCCTGACCGTCCTGTCGGCGATCGCCCGCTACCTCGGCATCGACGAGGACTATTTCCGCGACACGGTGCGCGATGGAAACAGCGTGCTGCGCCTGCTTCACTATCCGCCGCAGACGGAGCCGACCGGCGAGCATATCCGCGCCGGCGCGCACGAGGATATCAACACCATCACCCTGCTGCTCGGCGCCGAGGAAGCGGGCCTGGAGCTACAGACCCGCGATGGCCGCTGGATCCCGGTCAGCCCGCGCCCGGGCGAGCTGGTGATCAACATCGGCGACATGCTTCAGCGGCTGACCAACGGCAAGCTTCGCTCGACCCCGCACCGGGTGGTCAATCCATCGCCGGACCGTGCGAGCAATGCGCGTTACTCCATGCCCTTCTTCCTGCATTTCCGCCCCGACTATATGATCGAGGCGCTGCCCGGCACGGTGCCGGCGGGCGAGGAGCCGAAGTGGCCGCCGATCAGCAGCCACGACTACCTCCTGGAACGCCTGCGCGAGATCAAGCTGGCCTGACGGTTCAGGTCCTGGCGGCGATTCGAGCCTCGTGCTCCGCGCGGCCGAAGGGAAAGCGCAGGTAGGCGAGGGCGGCGCACGTCGCGAGCAGCGCGCCCAGACCCAGATAGATGAGCGTGAGACGGTCGAGGACCGGCACCGGCACGCTGCCCGGGTGCGCCTGCTTCGGGAAACCGGCCGCGGCGAGGAGGACTCCGGCAAGGAAGATGCCGAGGCCGCTAGTGCACTTCTGGACGAAAAAGCCACCGGCGAAGAACAGCCCTTCGTTGCGGCGGCCGGTGGTTGCTTCGCTGTCCTCGACGACGTCGGCCAGCATGGCGCTGCCGAGGATGAAGGTGCTGACGCCGCACCCGGTGCTGAGGATCAGTGACCCCAGTACCATGACCAGGCTGGCGGTGGTCGCCGGCTCCGGAAACCAGCCGATCAGCCGCAGCAGATAGGGCGTGGCTGCCGCGGCGTAGGCCGCAATCGCCATCAGCGCCGCGCCCCTGGCCTTGCCCAGGCGGAGACTGAGAGGCTTGGCGATGGTGAAGGCGACCAGCACGCCGGCGAACAGGGCCACGGCGACGAACAGGAACTCGGCGCCCTTGAACAGCCAGACGTAGCTGTAGAAATAGTTGGACAGCGCGTAGTTGAGGCCCTGGTTGGTGTAGGAACACAGCCCGCCCAGCAGCAGGATCATGAAGCCGCGATTGCGTCCGGCGCTCAGCATCTCCTGGAAGGCGGCTCCTACCCCCGGCGCGACCGCGCCGGCCTGCAGCAGCCGCGGAATTTCGCGGTGCGTGGCAAGCGCGCTCACGAGAATGGCAACGCCCATCGCCAGCGCCCCGGTCAGCGCCATGCCGTGATATCCGGGCCGATAGAGCAGTCCGTTGGGGAAGCCTGGGCGCGGGGCCAGGAAAAGCACGTAGGCGGAGGCCAGCATCAACAGTCCGCCGGCCCAGCCGAACAGATAACGGTAGGCCATGATCCGCGTGCGCTCGTCATAGTCGCTGCTCAACTCCGGCGTGAGCGCAACCGACGGCACTTCGTAGCAGCTGACCGCCGCGCGAACCCCGATGGCGGCCACGAACAGCCAGACGAGCAGTCCGCCCTGGCCTAGCGCCGCGGGCGGGGACCAGAGCAGCATCCAGCCGATCATGATCGGCAGCGCGGCCGCATACATCCAGGGGTGGCGCCGCCCCCAGCGCGAGCGCGTGCGGTCGCTGAGGATGCCGACCATCGGGTCGATGAAGGCATCGAGCACCAGCGCCGCCATGATCACCAGCCCGACGGACGCCGACGGGAGCCCGAGAACCTGATTGTAGAATAAGAGCAGGAAGGTGCCGAAGCCGCTGTCCTTGACCCCGTAGGCGACGGCGCCGAGCCCGTAGGCAAGCAAGACGCCGCGGCCCAGCCGGCGATCGGCGGGTGCCTGCAACGAACGGACGCGCTCCATTGGGTGATGGTGTCGCAAGGCGTTCCGGGGCGCAAGGGGAGGGCAACTGGCCCGGTCCCCGTCCCGTGGCGGCACAGATCGTAACCTGTGCGAACGAGTCGTTACCGGCGTGGTTACGCCGTCTTTACGCCGGATCCTTACGGCTCGCCTCTGATCTAGTGCCAGACGCGCGTGAAGAGGGGTTCAGGAACGGGAATGGCGGCCATGAGTGTGTTGAAAAGCGATGCGGTCCGGGCGCCAATCACCCCGCCAGCGAGCGCCCCGGCCAATGCGCATGCCGCCCGGCTTGCGGCGGCCGGCAGCGCCGGTCACCCGTTCGCGGCCGAGTTGTTGGGCACGCACGGGGTTCCCTCCGGGCGTGATCTCGACGATTGCGTGCACCTGCTCGCCAGCATCTACGGGCGCCAGCCCAGCCCCATCGACCTTGCCCTGCTGCGCGCGCCGGCCGGCCCGGTCCGCAGCTGGCTGAGCGGCGCGGCCGACGCCTTTGAGCGCGAGCGGCTGTTCCTGCTGCGTTTGTCGGCCCTGGTCGGCCCGGCCCCGTCGACCCCCGGTCATGCCGAGACAGAGGCGGCGATGCTTGCCCAGCGTCACGCCCTCGAGACGCTGGCCCAGTCGGAGCGGCAGGGCTGCGCGCTCGGCACCGCGACGGCGCTGGTCAGCGACTGGCGCGCGATCCGCTCCATGCTTGATCAGGCCGCACGGCGCGTCGGCTGCGACGTGCCGCCCGGCGCCTTGCCGGACGAGACTTCGATCGCCGACGTCATTGGAGCGGCGTCGACGTCGGCCAGCACCGATCGTGCGATCCGGTTCGGGGCCGAGCAGCTGTTGCTCCAGCACCGCGCCTTTTTCGACCTGCTGGAAGCGCGCGCCGACGCGCGCGAAGGCTTCTAAACCGACCTGCTTGGCCCTAGGAAGCGCGTCATGCGCTTCGAAGGTACCTCTGAATACGTCGCCACGCCCGACCTCAAGGTCGCCGTCAACGCTGCCGCCACCTTGCGCCGCCCGCTGCTCGTCAAGGGCGAGCCAGGGACGGGCAAGACCGTGCTGGCGGAGGAGATCGCCAAGGCGCTGGGTGCGCCGCTGATCACCTGGAGCATCAAGTCGAGCACCAAGGCGGCGCAGGGCCTGTACGAATATGACGCGGTGGCCCGGCTGCGCGACGGCCAGCTCGGCGACCCGCGGGTGCATGATATCAAGAACTACATCCGGCCCGGCAAATTGTGGGAGGCCTTCACCTCACCGCAGCTGCCGGTGCTGCTGATCGACGAGATCGACAAGGCCGACATCGAGTTTCCCAATGACCTGCTGACCGAACTCGATCGGATGGAGTTCTTCGTCTACGAGACCGGCGAGACCGTGAAGGCGGCGGAGCGCCCGATCGTGGTCATCACCTCGAACAACGAGAAGGAACTGCCCGACGCCTTTCTGCGGCGGTGCTTCTTCCATTATATTTCCTTCCCCGACCGGGCCACGATGGAGCGGATCGTCGACGTGCACTTTCCCGGCATCCAGAAGATCCTGGTCGGGAAAGCGCTGGAGATTTTCTACGACGTCCGGGACGTGCCGGGGCTGAAGAAGAAGCCTTCGACCAGTGAGCTGCTCGACTGGCTCAAGCTGCTGCTGCACGAAGACATGCCCCTCGACGTGCTGCAGGACAGGGACCCGACCAAGGCGATTCCGCCGCTGCACGGCGCGCTGCTCAAGAACGAGCAGGACGTAATGCTGTTCGAGCGGCTGGCGTTCATGGCGCGCCGCAAGGGGTAGTGACGGCTGCTCCTGCCTTGCGCAGGAGCCGGGCGTCTACTTCGTGCTCCAGACGGCGAGTTCGTTGCCGCCCGGATCGATGAAGTGGAAGCGGCGGCCGCCCGGAAAGGCGAAGATCGGCCGGGCGATCACGCCGTTGGCATCGATCACCGACTGGAACGCCGCCTCAAGGTCGTCGACGCGGATAACCGGAAGCGGGCTGGCGAGTGCATCGTCGGGCTGGCCGTTCAACCCGACGTCGGTCGTGCCGGTTCCGGTTGCGCTGTAATCGGGACCATAGTCGGTGAAGGTCCAGCCGAACGCTCTGGTGTAAAAGGCACGCGTCAGTTCGTGGGCCGTCACCGACGGCAATTCAACATAATCGATGCGGGCGTCCTGCATGGCGTCAGTAACGCCGGATCAGGCCGGCGAGGCGGCCCTGGATCCGCACTCGATTCTCCTCATAGCGCTGCGGCGAATAGGCGCCGTTCGCGGGATCAAGGCGGACCATCTTGCCTTCGCGACGGAAGGTCTTGAGGGTCGCTTCCTCGCCATCGATCAGCGCCACGACGATCTCTCCCTCGCGCGCTTGGTCGACCTTGCGGATGAGTGCGAAGTCGCCATCGAGAATGCCTTCGTCGACCATCGAGTCGCCGGAGACCTCCAGCGCATAATGCTCGCCCGGGCCGAGGAGGGCGGCGGGAACAGCGAATTGCTCGGTGCCTTGCAGCGCCTCGATCGGAGTGCCGGCGGCGATCCGGCCGTGCAGGGGAATCTCGATCGTGTCGTTGGCCGGGATACGGACCGGCTTGAGCTCGGGCGCTTTCGCCTCTGTCGCGGCACTGGCCCCACCGGGCTGGTCGGGCATCCGCAGCACCTCGAGGGCGCGGGCGCGATTGGGCAGCCGGCGGATGAACGCCCGTTCTTCAAGTGCGGAGATGAGCCGGTGAACGCCCGACTTGCTCTTGAGCTCGAGCGCTTCGCGCATCTCGTCGAACGAGGGCGAGACACCCGTCTCGCTCACCCGTTCGTGGATGTACTGCAATAGTTCGCGCTGCTTGACCGTCAGCATGCCCGAGGCTCCATCGTGAACAGACAGAGAACGCTTACGGAACGAGGACCTTGCTTGTCAACAGCATATGTCCAGAAAGCGGCTGAGGAGGGCGTGACCATGTTCGCTGGCGACACTCTCCGGGTGGAATTGCACTCCGTGGGCTGGAGCGTTCCGATGCGCGACCGCCTGGATCACGCCGTCCGGTGAATGCGCCGTCGCTTCCAGCTCATCCGGCAGAGTGCCGAGCGCAAGCGAGTGGTAGCGCGTGACGGTGAGTGGGGACGGCAGCCCCTCGAACAGACCGGTGCCGACGTGGCTGACGGGCTCGGCCTTGCCGTGCACTGGCGCGACCCGAATGACCTCCGCTCCGCAGGCGAGGCCAATCGCCTGCAGCCCGAGGCAGACCCCGAGTAGCGGCCTCCGCGCATCGATGCAGGCGCGGGCTAGCGGAACGGAGATGCCGGCATCCTCCGGCCGGCCAGGTCCGGGGCAAAGCAGGATCCCATCGGCGGTGCGCTGCATGGCGTCGGCGACGCTCACGCCATCGCTCTGCACCACGTCGACGGCGCCGCCGAGGGTCAGCAGATAGTCGACCAGCGTGAAGCTGAAGCTGTCGTGATTATCGACCACCAGCAGCCGCACGGCGCGGCGCATGGGCTCAGCCGCCGACGAGCAGACGCTTGCGGGCCTCGGCGATCGCGGCTTCGTTGCGGCTGACGCCAAGCTCCTTCTGCGCGGCGTCGAGGAACTGCACGGCGATCTCTTCGCCCGTCTGCCGGCTCAGGTCGCTTTGCGTCTGGGTAATCAGCCCCGGCTGGCCAAGCGCATCGCCCGGCGTCGTCTTGGCGAGCTGGACGATGAAGAAGCCCTGACCCTGCGGGGCGGCGACCATCCGGCTCTTGCCCGGGGTCAGGCTGAACAGCATCTGCAACGGCGCCGGGACTTGGCCCTGCAGCTGCGCGAGCTGGATCCGCCGCACCTTGAGCGGGGCAGGAGCGGGCGCACCAGTGATACCCTGCTCCTTGATCGCCTGGGCCAGCGGCATTCCGCGAGTGACCTTGGCGAGCACCGCGGTTGCGGCGGCCTTGGCACCATCCTCGGCGCGCTTGGCGAGGAAATCAGCGGCCACTCGATCCCGGATCTGCGCCAGCGGCGCCGGCGTGGCCGGGGTCACCTGACCAAGTGCCAGGACGGCATAGCCCGCATCATTGGCAAGCGTCTCCACCAGCGGATCGTCGCCCGCCTGCATCGAGAAGGCGTCCTTAAGCAGCTGGGTCTTGTACTCGGGCGGAAGCTGGAAAGTCGGCTGCGCCATCGATTGACCATTGGCGACCAGCGGCGGGGTCTGGGTGACCGGCAGCTTGTTGGCCTGGGCGACCTCGTCGAAGGTGCGGTTCTCGCTGATCCCGTCCTCGACCTTGGCGACCAGGTCGGTCAGCGCGCTCTTGCGCTTGTCGACGGCGAGCTTGGCGATGATCTCGGGCCGCGCCTCGGCCAGGCTCTTGCCCGGCTTGCGGTCGATCCGTTCCACCTTGATCACATCGTAGCCGGTGCTCGACTTGATCGGGCCGACCACCGCACCGGCGGGCGCGGCGAAGACGGCCGCGGCGACCTGGGGTCCGGCCAGCGTAGTCAGGTCCGCCCGGCTCTGCGGCCCCAGGCTGACGTCGGCGGCGGAAAAGCCGGCCGGCTGGGCAGCGGCGGCAAAGGTGCCACCCGCCTTGGCTCGAGCGGCCACCTGGTTCGCCTGGTTCTGGTCGGCGATCGAGGCGCGGCTCAGCACCCGGCTCTCACCGCCCGCATAGGTCGCGGCATTCTGCTGATAGTAAGCGGCGATTTCCTGGTCGGTGGGCTGCACGCCGGCGACCGTCTCCGGGCTGATGCGGGCGATGCGCAGCACGCGCTGCTCCGGCACGACGTAGCGATTGCGGTTCTGGGCGTAGAAGGCCTGAAGCTCGGCATCGGTCGGCGCCGCGCCGGCCTTGAATGCCGCGCTTGGGATCACCGCCACCTGGCCTTCGCGCTCCTCAAGCAGCATCGAGGCGTAGGGACGGGCGACGCCCAGCGGCATGCGCATGTTGGCAGCGACCGGCGCCAGCAGCATCCGCTGCAGGAGCAGCACGACCACCTCGTCACGGAGCTGCGCGTCCGTCAGCCGCTGCTGCTGGAGGAACTGGGCATAGGACGCCTCGCTGAACCTGCCGTCGAGCCCGCGCGTGGCGGGGATCTTCACGATTTCGGCGTCGATGGCCTTCTTGGGTGGCATCATGCCATGCGCGATCGCATAGGCCTTGAGCGTCTTGGCCTGGATGAGGCCGTTGACGATCTGCTCGAACTGCGGGGCGAGGTCGGCGTAGGTGGCGTCGGGCTTCTGCTGGCGCAGCTGCGCCAACTGGCGCTGCATGGTCTGCGACAGCTCGGCCTCCGTGACCTGCTCCTTGCCGACCTTGGCGAGCACGCCCTGGTTGAACCCGCCGCTTCCGAACGACTTGAAGTTGTTCACGTCGGCTACAGCGAAGCTGGCGAGCATGATGACCAGGAACAGGATGCCGATGGCGGCGCCGCCCTTGGACTTCGAGAGACGGCGGAAGAAGGACAGCATGAAGGGCGTGGCTCGCGTTGGCGGGAATGGAATTGCCGAGCGCTTTAGAGAGCGGATGGCTTCCCTTCAATATGGCGGGCTTGCTAGGCGCCACGGCGAACAGGGAAGGGAACAGGAATGTCGCGTCGCAAGCTGGTCGCCGGAAACTGGAAGATGCACGGCACCTCGGCCGACCTGGGTGAAGTGCGCGGCATTGCCGAGGCGGCCCGGCGGCTGGACGGGCAGGTGGATGTCGCCCTGTGCGTGCCCGCCACGCTGATCCACCGCGCGGCCGAGGGGGTGCCTGGCTTCGCCATCGGCGCGCAGGACATCCATATGGCGGACAAGGGTGCTCATACGGGCGACATCTGCGCGGCCATGCTTCACGACGCGGGAGCGAGGCTGACCATCGTCGGCCATAGCGAGCGGCGGGATGCGCACCGCGAGGACGACACGACCGTCCGTGCCAAGGCGGAGGCGGCGCTTCGATCGGGGCTGAAGGTCATCCTGTGCGTGGGCGAGAGCGACGCGGAGCGCGACGCGGGGCGAGCGCTCGAAGTGGTGACCGCGCAGCTTCGGGCCAGCCTGCCGTCGGAGGGCGCCACGGCGGTCAATTTCGCCGTCGCCTATGAGCCCATCTGGGCGATCGGGACTGGCAAGGTGCCCGTGACCCATGACATTGCGGAGATGCACGCCGCGCTGCGCGCGACACTCGTCGAGGCGCTCGGCGAGGAGGGAGCGGGCGTGCGGCTGCTTTATGGCGGCTCGGTCAAGGCCAGCAATGCGGCGGAGATCTTTGCCGTCGAGGACGTGGACGGCGCCTTGGTCGGCGGTGCGAGTCTGACGGCCGCCGACTTCGTGCCGATCGTGGAGGCGGCCGCGGCTTAGCCGTGCCAACCCTTACCGGAGCAGGACGAGCAGCCTGCGTTGAAAGTCGGACCATCCGCCGCTAAGTGCCGGCGCGAACCTTCTTCTCCCGAAAGTCAGACCAACCCCCATGTTCACCTTCCTCCTCATCCTCGAAGCGCTGGTTGCACTGGCCCTGTGCACGGTGATCCTGATGCAGCGTTCGGAAGGCGGCGGGCTGGGCGTGGGCGGCAGTTCGGCGGGACTGATGACCGCGCGCGGCGCGGCCGACTTCCTGACCCGGGCGACGGGCATTCTCGGCGCTATGTTCGTGGTCCTGTGCATCGCTCTCGCGGCCTATTCTGGCACCCGTACCAACGGCCAGACGATCGACGCATCGGTCGCGAATCAGGCGGCGCCGATCAGCCCGCTTGAGCCGGGTGGAACCCCGCTGTCGGGTCCGCCGGCCGGTCCCAACACCTCGCCGCCGAACAACGCCGCGCCGGGCAGCCGCGCGCCGGCGATGCAGCCTGCTCAGCCGAGCAACGGTTCGGTCCCGCTCGCTCAGTAAGCGCTCGCGGCCAACAATATTTGCATGCAGCGGCGTGAAGTCGCTTGCCTAGACGCGGCATCAATCCCTAAGGCTCGACTCCCATGGCGCGGTTTATTTTCGTTACCGGCGGCGTGGTCTCCAGCCTCGGCAAGGGTCTCCTTTCGGCAAGTCTCGCAGCACTGCTGCAGGCGCGCGGCTTCAAGTGCCGCATTCGCAAGTTCGACCCCTATCTGAACGTCGATCCGGGGACCATGAGCCCCTATCAGCACGGCGAGGTGTACGTCACCGATGACGGGGCCGAGACCGATCTCGATCTTGGCCACTACGAGCGCTTCACCGGCGTCTCCGCCCGGCAGTCGGACAACATCACGACCGGCCGGATCTATCGCGACATCATCGTTCGCGAACGGCGCGGCGATTATCTCGGCGCGACCGTGCAGGTCATTCCGCACGTCACCAATGCCATCAAGGAATTCGCGGTCGCGGAGACCGACGACGTCGACTTCGTCATCTGCGAGATCGGCGGCACGGTCGGTGATATCGAGAGCCTGCCGTTCATCGAGGCCCTGCGCCAGCTGCGGAACGATCTTGGCCGCGGCAACACGGTCAGTGTCCACACCACCCTGGTGCCCTGGATCAAGGCCGCCGGTGAGCTCAAGACCAAGCCGACCCAGCATAGCGTGCGGGAGATCAGCAGCCTGGGCGTCCAGCCTGACGTGTTGCTGTGCCGTACCGAGATGCCGATCCCCGACAGCGACAAGGCCAAGATCGCGCAATTCTGCAACGTGCCCAAGTCGGCGGTGATCGAGGCGCTCGACGCCCGCTCCATCTACGACGTGCCGCTGGCCTATCATCGCGAAGGCCTCGACGACGAAGTGCTCGCCGCATTCGGGATCACCGACGCGCCGCGGCCCGAGCTGTCGCGCTGGGACGAGATCATGGACCGGCTCGACAATCCCGAGGGCGAGGTGACGATCGGCGTGGTCGGCAAGTATGTCGGACTGCCGGACGCCTACAAATCGCTCCGTGAGGCACTGGTTCACGGCGGCATCGCGAACAGGGTGAAGGTCAACATCAAGTGGCTGGACGCCGAGCTGTTCGAGAAAGGCGAGGACCTTGCTGGTGAGCTCGAGCCGATGCATGCCATCCTGGTCCCCGGCGGCTTTGGCGAACGCGGGTCCGAGGGCAAGATCGCGTCGGTCAAGTTCGCGCGCGAACGCAATGTGCCCTTCTTCGGCATCTGCCTCGGCATGCAGATGGCCTGTATCGAGGGCGCGCGGAACACCGCTGGCATCGCCGCGGCGAGCACCACCGAGTTCGGCGAGACCCCGGAGCCGGTGGTCGGCCTGATCACCGAATGGATGAGCCCCGAAGGCCTGCAGGCGCGCGCGGCCGGCGGCGACCTTGGCGGGACCATGCGGCTTGGCGCTTATGAGGCGAGCCTCGGCGGCAACAGCCGGGTGGCGCAGATCTATGGCGGCACCACCATCTCCGAGCGGCATCGCCACCGCTATGAGGTCAACGCCGCCTACATGCCGGTGTTGGAGAAGGGCGGGCTGGTGTTCAGCGGCATGTCACCCGACGGCCGGCTGCCCGAGATCGTCGAACGGCCGGACCATCCGTGGTTCATCGGCGTGCAGTTCCACCCGGAGCTGAAGAGCCGGCCGTTCGCGCCGCACCCGCTGTTCGCCAGCTTCATCGAAGCCGCGGTGAAGCAGTCGCGGCTGGTCTAGGCCGCGCACGGAACAGGCCTGCGAGGCGACGGTTTCACCTCCACAACAAGGAGGGATCGTCCCATGCTCGCCACCATCGCCATCATCCTCATCGTCCTGTGGCTCGCCGGTTTCCTGGTGTTCCACGTCACGAGCGGCCTCATCCACATCCTGCTGATCATCGGCATCATCGTGCTGGTGCTGCACTTCGTGCGCGGGCGCCGGACGGTCTAGCGCAAGCATTGCCAGCAGGCTTCTCAGCCGCCAAATGAGCGGCATGAGCGACACTGTTTCCAGCCGCATGATCGTCCTCGGTTCAGGCCCCGCCGGCCTGACCGCGGCGATCTATGCCGCCCGTGCCGGGCTGCAGCCCATCGTCATCCAGGGCATCCAGCCGGGTGGCCAGCTGACCACAACCACGGACGTCGAGAATTATCCCGGCTTCCGCGACGTCATCCAGGGCCCCTGGCTGATGGAGGAGATGCAGGCGCAGGCGGAGCATGTCGGCACACGCATGGTGTGGGACCACATCGAAAGCGTCGACCTCAGCCGCCCGCCGTTCCGGCTCAAGGGCGACAGCGGCACGACCTATGTCGCCGACACGCTGGTCATCGCGACCGGGGCGCAGGCCAAGTGGCTCGGCCTGCCGTCCGAAGAGCATATGAAGGGCAAGGGCGCGAGCGCCTGCGCGACCTGTGACGGCTTCTTCTATCGGGGCAAGAAGGTGGCCGTCATCGGCGGCGGCAACACCGCGGTCGAGGAAGCGCTCTACCTCACCAACCACTCGCAGGACGTGACGCTGATTCACCGGCGCGATTCGCTCCGCGCCGAGAAGATCCTGCAGGACCGGCTGTTCGCCAATCCGCATATCAAGATCATCTGGAACGCCGAGGTCGAGGAGTTCCTTGCCGCCGGTGAGCCCGAGACGCTGGTCGGGCTGCGGCTCAAGGACCGGGTCACCGGCGCCGCCCAGGAGTTGAGTGTCGACGGTGCGTTCGTCGCCATCGGCCACAAGCCCGCGACCGAACTGTTCCAGGGCAAGCTGGCTCTCGACGAGGACGGCTATATCGCGGTCGATGTCGGCTCCACCCGCACCAGCGTGCCCGGCGTGTTCGCCTGCGGCGACGTGATGGACAAGATCTACCGCCAGGCGGTCACGGCCGCCGGAACGGGCTGCATGGCGGCGCTGGATGCGGAGAAGTATCTGGCGGCGCAGGAATATCAGGCGCTGGCGGCGGAATAGCCGTCAGCCAGCCATCCGCTCCACGAACCGCCGCAAGGCACCGTAGGTGGTGAAGTCCTCCGCCTCGACGTCGTCGTCCTCGACGGTAACGTCGAACCGCTCCTCGATTCCGGTCAGCAGGTTGGCCACCGCCATCGAGTCGAACTCGGGCAGGGCGCCGAACAGCTCGGTGCCCTCGTCGAACCCGGCCACCCGCGCGGCAGGAATGCCCAATACGTCGCCGAGCAGCGCGCGCAGCGCGAGATCGGTGTCGCCGGAGGACGCGGGAACAGGCTGGGCGGTCATGGCCGCGCCGCCTAGGGGAAGCTTGGCGGCACCGCAAGCCAACGGCTAAGCGCGGGGCATGGCACTTCCTGACGCCACCGTCCGGCCACTCGACCACCTGCTGCTGTGCGGTGATCCGGCCTCGCCCGCGCTAGTCGCGGACGGACGCTCTCTGAGCTTCTCCGAGCTGGAGGTGATGGTGGCGCGAACCGCCGCGCGGTTGCAGGCGTTGGGATTGCAGGCTGGCGACCGGGTGGCGAGCTGGATGGGCAAGACGATGCTTGCCTGCGTCCTGCCGCTTGCGACCGCGCGCGCGGGCCTTGTGCATGTGCCGATCAACCCCGTGCTGCGCCGTGCCCAGGCCGAGCATATCCTGGCTGACAGCGGGGCGGCGCTGCTGATCGCCAACCGCCCGCGGCTGGAGAGCCTGGGTCCGACCGGCGCGAGAACACTGGCGCTGGAGGATTGGGAGGAGGGGAGCGACGCGCTTCCGCCGTCATCGCGCGATCCGAACGAACTCGCCGCCTTGCTCTACACCTCCGGCTCGACTGGGCGGCCGAAGGGCGTGATGCTGAGCCATGCCAACCTGTGGCTCGGCGCGGTGAGCGTCGCGCATTACCTTGGCCTGCAGGCGGACAACCGGACCTTGTGCGTGCTGCCGCTGGCCTTCGACTATGGGCAAAATCAGTTGCTTTCGACCTGGGTCGCGGGCGGGTGCGCGGTGGCCTTCGACTATCTTCTACCGCGTGAGGTGGTGAAGGCCGTTGCAAGGGAGGGCATCACGACTCTGGCCGGCGTGCCGCCACTGTGGCTGCAGCTTGCCGAGCAAAAGTGGGGCGAGGCGGGCGTCACATTGCGCACCCTCACCAATTCAGGCGGGCACCTGCCCGAGCCGCTGGTGCGGCGCTTGCGCGAGCTGTTTCCGCAGGCGAGGCTGCACCTGATGTACGGCCTCACCGAAGCCTTCCGTTCTGCCAGCCTCGATCCGGCGCAAGTCGACACGCACCCGGATGCGGTGGGCACCGCCATTCCCTTTGCCGAACTGCGCATCGTGCGGCCGGACGGCAGCCCCGCCGATGCGGACGAGGAAGGTGAACTGGTGCACTCCGGTCCATTGGTCGCACAAGGCTATTGGAAGGACCCTCAGCGCACCGCCCAACGCTTTCGGGCCGGTGAGGTATGGAGCGGCGATCGCGCGGTGATCGGCGCCGACGGCCTGCTCCGAATCCGCGGACGCGACGACGCGATGATCAAGGTCAGCGGCAACCGTGTCAGCCCGACCGAGGTCGAGGAAGCCGCGCTCGCCAGCGGCGTCGTCGCGGACTGCGCCGCCTTCGGCGTTCCCGACGAGCGGCTCGGCCAGGCGATCGTGCTGGTCGCCGTGGCGAAGGGGGAGAGCGCTGACGAGCGCCTTCGCGCCTGGTTCAGCGCCGAACTCCCGCCTTACCTGCGCCCAAGTCGCATCCTCTGGCGCGACGCGCTGCCGCTGTCACCCAATGGGAAGACCGACCGCGCCGTGCTCAAGGCCGAGCTCACGGCATGAAGGCGATGGGTCCACTTCCGCCCGAATGGCAGGCAGATCTTCGCTTTGCCGCGCACACGCCGGAGGACCTCGCCGCGCAGAGCGGTGGAACGCCGCTGTTCGTCTACGACCGAGCCGTGATCCGCGCCCGCATTGCCCAGTTCCGCTCCGCCTTTCCGGGCATCGCGCTGCATTATGCCATCAAGGCCAACCCGTTCGGCCCGCTGCTTGCCTTCATGAGCAGCGAAGTGGACGGTTTCGATCTCGCCTCCGCCGGGGAGCTCCAGAAGCTGCAGGCGGCCGGTGCCGGCGACCGGCCGGTCAGCTTCGCCGGGCCGGGCAAGACGGGCGCCGACATGTCCGCCGGTCTCGCCGCCGCAGTGACGTTCAACCTCGAGAGCGAGGAGGAGTGGACGAGCCTGCGCCGGATTGCGGCGCGCGACAGCGTCCGCCCGCGCGTGGCCGTCCGCGTGAATCCGCCCTTCGGCCTAAAAGGCTCCGGCATGAAGATGGGCGGGCTCGCCAGCCCGTTCGGCGTCGACCACGACCGCGTGCCTGCGCTCGTCCGCCGGATCATCGACGAAGGGGGGGACTGGCGCGGGCTGCATGTCTACGCCGGTTCGCAGTCATTGAGCGCCGACGCGATCATCGACGGTCAGCGCGCAACGGTGGCACTCGCGGCCGAGATCGCCGCCGAAGTCGGTGTGACCCCGCCTGAGGTCAATCTCGGCGGCGGCTTCGGAATTCCCTATTTCGCGGGCGACCAGCCGCTCGACATCGTGGCGGTAGGCGCGGCACTAAAGCAAACGCTCGACCAACGCCCCGCCATCCTGCGCGACACGAACTTCGTCATCGAACTCGGCCGCTGGCTGGTGGGAGAGGCGGGCGTCTACCTGACCCGGGTGGTCGATCGAAAGGTCAGCCGCGGCAGAACCTTTCTCGTCACCGACGGCGGGCTGCAGCACATGCTCGCCGCCAGCGGCAACTTCGGCCAGCTGCTGCGCCGCAACTATCCGGTGGCGGTCGCCAACAGGTTCGGCGCCGAGGCGGAGGAGGAGGTCACCGTTGTCGGCTGCCTCTGCACCCCGCTGGACCTCCTCGCGGACGAAATCACGCTGCCACGCGCCGAGGTCGGCGACCTGATCGCCATCTTCTGCGCCGGCGCCTACGGTCTGACAGCGAGCCCGCAAGGCTTCCTGTCGATGCCCGCTGCGAGGGAAGTGCTGGTCTAGGCCGGGTAGGCCGCCTCGACGAAGTAAAGCCCCTCGGCGGGAGCGTTCAGCCCGAGCGCTCCGCGGTCACGAGCCTCAAGCGCAGCCTTCATGTCATCGGCGGTCCACTGGCCCTGGCCGACCAGCGCCAGGCAGCCGACCATTGAGCGGACCTGGTGATGAAGGAAGCTGCGGGCCGCGGCGTGGACGTGCACCTCCTCGCCGATTCGCTCAACGTCCAGCCGGTCCAAGGTTTTGAGCGGGCTGTCGGATTGGCAGTTCACCGATCGGAAGGTGGTGAAATCATGATGGCCGACGAGGTGCGCGGCTGCTTCCTGCATCGCAGCAAGGTCCAGCGGCAATCCGATGCGCCAAGCCTTTCCGCGGTCCAGCGTCAACGGCGCGCGGCGGTTCGCGATACGGTAAAGGTAACGCCGCCCAGTGCAGCTGAACCGTGCGTGCCAGTCGCCGGCCACCGCTTCCGCGTCGAGCACCGCCACCGGGTCCGGCCGCAGCAAGGCGTTCAGCCCTTCGCGGAGGCGATGCGCTGCCAGATCCTTGGCCACATCGATGTGCGCCGCCATCCCCAAGGCATGGACGCCCGCATCCGTCCGTCCGGCCGCGTGGGCGGTGACCTGCTCGCCCGTCATGGCCTTGGCGGCGCGCTCCAGCGCCGCTTGCACGGACGGCCCATGATCCTGGCGCTGCCAGCCCATGAACGGGGCGCCGTCCCACTCCAGGATCAGCTTCCAGCGGGTCACGCCAGCCGCGTGCCTGCCGAAATGGCGAAGCCGCGCAGCAGCTCGTCCGGACGCATCGGTCCACGTCCCGCGCGCTGTACCAGGGTGGGCCGAATCGCTCCTTCACCGCAGGCGACCGTCAGCATGTCGTCCAGCACCTCGCCCGGAGCATAGCTGCCGGCATCGGCCAGTTGAGCGGCGAGCAGCTTCACCCGCTCGCCATTCACTTCGAACCAAGCGCCCGGAGCTGGTGCGAAGGCCCGCACCTGCCGTTCGATCTCTACTGCTGGCCTCGACCAGTCGATCCGCGCCTCGGTCTTGTCGATCTTGGCGGCGTAGGTGACGCCGTCGCCGGGCTGCGGCTCGGGTGGGAAATTGGCTGGGTCGGCCAGCACGTCGACCAGCAGGCTGGCGCCAAGCCGCGCGAGGTCGTCGGTGAGGTCACCGGCATTGCGGTCGCCGATCGGCAGCTCTGCGACTGCCAGCATCGGGCCCGTGTCGAGCCCCGCTTCCATCTGCATGATGGTGACGCCGGTCACTTCGTCACCCGCCAGGATGGCGCGGTGGATCGGAGCGGCGCCTCGCCAGCGGGGCAAAAGGGAAGCGTGGACGTTGATGCAGCCCCGGTTGGGCGCGTCGAGGATCGGTTGCGGCAGGATGAGGCCGTAGGCCGCGACCACGGCCACATCCGCCCGAAGCGCGGCAAAGGCATCCTGCTCCTCAGGGCTGCGCAGGCGTGCCGGCGTGCGCACTTCCAGTCCCAATTCGTCCGCCCGCGCGTGGACGGCCGTCTTCTGCACCTTCTTGCCGCGCTGCGCCGGCCGCGGCGGCTGGCAATAGACGGCGACGACCTCGTGCCCCGCTCCGATCAGCGCGTTCAGCGTCGGTACCGCGAAGCCCGGCGATCCCATGAAGATGACCCGCATGGGCCGCGCTATGGCCTAGCAGCCGCAAAATTCCTACATCGCTTCGCATGGCATCGCAGGAGATCGAAGCACTTGCGGGCGCGCTCGCCCGACTTCCCGGCCTTGGTCCCCGCTCGGCGCGGCGCGCGGTCCTGCACCTGATGAAGAAGCGCGAGGGCGCGCTGATGCCGCTGCTGGCGGCGCTGCAGACGGTGGCGGAGCGGCTGTCCACCTGCTCGGTGTGCGGGAATGTCGACACCGCCGATCCGTGCAGCATCTGCCGCGATCCGCGGCGAGATACCGCCAGCCTGTGCGTGGTCGAGGAGGTGGCGGACCTGTGGGCGCTCGACCGTTCGCGACTGTTTCCGGGGCGCTACCACGTGCTGGGCGGCCGACTGTCCGCGCTTGATGGAGTTCGACCGGAGGATCTGGCGATCGAAGGGCTGATCCGCCGGGTTTCCGGGGGCGGGGTCGACGAGGTGGTGCTCGCCATGAACGCCACGCTGGAAGGCCAGACCACCGCCCATTACCTGGCCGAGCGGCTCGAGAAGTACCCGCTGCGCCTGACGCAGCTGGCGCATGGCCTGCCTGTAGGCGGCGAACTCGACTATCTGGACGAGGGTACGCTGGCGCAGGCACTGAGGGCTCGGCGGCCGGTCGCTTGATGCGCTGACGGCTTGCCTCTACCTGCGCCCCCATGTCCCTCCTGCCCATCATCGAGATTCCCGATCCCATCCTCCGGGCGCCTTCCGCGCCGGTGGAGCGGGTCGATGACGACCTGCTCGGCCTGATCGCGAGCATGTTCGAAACCATGTACGACGCGCCCGGCATCGGGCTTGCCGCCGTGCAGGTCGCCGTTCCGCGCCGCCTGGTGGTGATCGACCTGCAGGATCCTGACCCGGACGCGGAAATCGCCGAAGGAGAGGAGCCCAAGCCCGTCCGGCGGCCGCACGTCTTCATCAATCCGAAGATCCTGCACCGTTCGGACGCGACCAAGCTCTATACCGAGGGCTGCCTGTCCATCCCCGAGCAATATGCCGAGATCGAACGGCCGGACCTGATCCGGCTGCAGTGGCTCGATGAGCAGGGGCGCGAGCAGGAGGGCGAGTTCGACGGCCTCATGTCCGTCTGCCTCCAGCATGAGGTCGATCACCTCGATGGCGTGCTGTTCATCGACTATCTGTCGCGACTGAAGCGCGACATGATCGTCAAGAAAGTCGTGAAAGCGCGCGGCACTCGAGGCGCCGCCGCCCTCTAGGCCTCAGGCGAGCGACTGCGCCGCATTGCGGCAGTCGGCGGCGCATTCACGGCAGATCTGAGCGCAGAGCTTGCAATGCTCATGGTCGTGACGCTCGCATTCGGCGGCACACTGCTCGCACATGCGGGCGCACAGTTCGAGCAACTCGCGCAGGATGAGATTGTCGTCCCCGGTCCGCCGCAGGCCCAGCCGGGCAGTCGCCTCGCAGATGTCGGAGCAGTCGAGACAGAGGCGGATGCACTGGGTCATGTCCATCGGCTCGGCCATGCAGCTGTCGGCACAGCTGAGGCACATCTTCGCGCAGTACATCAGGTGGTGCACCGCGTCGCCGAGCGCCTGGTTGTGATGCTGCGCGCTGGCCGGATGCAGGCCGATCATCTTGCGAATGGACATGAGTTCTCCTTCTTCTGGGGCAAGCGCCACAGTGACGTGAAGGTTCCGCTTGAGCAAGCCACGGCCGCGGCGTAGGGTTCTTGCTCTGTTCTAAGGGGCGTTGGGCATGGAAATGCTGGTGATCGTAGGGGCTGCCATCCTGGCGCTGCTGGTGGGCGTGGCGCTCGGCTGGGTGCTGGGCCAGAAGCCGATTGCCGGACTTCAGGGCGAGCTCAGCGGCCTTCGCGAACATCGGATCACTGCGGAACGGGAGCTGGCCCTGGTCAGCGATCAGGCGCGGCGACTGCCTCAGACCGAGGAGATGCTCCGGGCGGTCACCGGCGAGCGGGATGAGGCACGGCAGCAGCTGGCCAGCGTGACTCCGCTGGCCGAACGGGCCGCCGCTCAGGAGCTCGAACTTGCCAGCCTTCGGGCGGAGAAGGAGCAGCTTGCCGCCGCCAAGGCCGCGTTCGAACGCGGCGAGGCCGAGCGTGCCGACGCCTTCTCCAAGCAGCTGGCGCAGATCAAGGACCTGGAGACGAAGCTGGAAACCCGCTTCGGTGAGCTGGCTGGCAAGGCGGTCGAAACCGCGCACGACGCTTTCCTCAAGCGGGCGAGCGAGCGCCTGGGTACCGAAAGCAAGGAGCATCAGGCGAAGCTCCAGCACCTGCTCCAGCCGGTGGAGACCACCCTCAAGCGCTATGAAGAAGGGCTCGCCCGTGTCGAGAAGGAGCGGGTCGACCAGTATGCGGGCTTGCGTGAAGCGGTGGAGCTGGTGCGCGCGGGGCAGGGGCAGGTGCGCGACGAAGCGCGGCGGCTGGTCACCGCGCTGACCTCCAGCCCCAAGCAGCGCGGCCGGTGGGGCGAGCAGAGCCTGCGCAACGTGCTGGTGCAGGCGGGCCTGGTCGAGAACATCGACTTCCACATGGAAGTATCGGTCGAGACCGACGACGGGCGGCAGCGTCCGGACGCGATCGTCAACCTGCCGCAGGGCCGCAAGCTGATCGTCGACGCGAAATGCTCGCTGAACGCCTATCTCGATGCCTGCGATGAAGTGGACGATGAGAAGCGCAGCGCCTGCTTCCGCCTCCACCTCGCGTCGATTGTCCGGCACGCGCAGCAGCTCGGCTCCAAGGCCTATTGGACCCAGTGGGGCGAGGCGGCGGACTATGTCGTCATGTACATTCCCGGCGAGCACTTCCTGTCGGCGGCGCTCGAGCAGGATCCCGAGTTGTGGGAGAAAGCGTTCAAGGATCGTGTCCTGCTGGCGACCCCGACCAATCTCGTCGCCATCGCCCGAACGGTGGCGAGCGTCTGGCGGCAGGAGAAGCTGAGCGAGCAGGCAGGCGAGATCGCGGCGCTCGGCAAGGAGCTCCACTCGCGACTCGCGACCATGGCCGAGCATGTCGGTCGCATGGGCAAGAACCTCGCCACCGCCAACGCCGCCTACAATCAAATGGTCGGAAGCTTCGAAAGCCAGGTGTTCACCCAGGCCCGCCGGTTCGAGACGCTGGGTGCGGGCAGCAACAAGGAGATCGCTGCGGCGCCGATGCTGGAAGTCAGTCCGCGGCCGCTGACGAAGCTTGCTGGCCCCGCATCCGACCTGCCCGAAGCGGCGGAGTAAGCCTCAGCTCTGACGCCTGAGGCGGATCGATCCGACGCTGTTGCTCAATTCGAGGTCGAGGTTGGGCAGGGTTCGCAGGGTCACGGGCTGGGCGAGGATGCGGCCGGCCTGATCTTCGAATCGCATGTCCGGGCAGGCCATGCGCGTGGACATCAGGGGGCCAGCGGTCAGGCCGCTTGGGCTTGCCTGATAGGTGCCGTTCAGTCGGTTGCAGCCGAACTGGCCGCTCAGCCGGTCGCGGCTAAAGCTGAGGGTGAAGCGCGGGCCGCCGCCGGTTCGCCGGCCGTTCACGGCAAGCACGTTCCAGCTGGTGCCTTCCAACCGGCTCTCGCTGGCAACCGGATCACCGCCACATCCCTCGAACGAGCGGCCATCGACGCGGAGTTGCACCTTGTCCGGATAAATGCGGTCACTCATCCCGTCGCTACACTGGGTGTGGACGATGTTCACGCCCATCCGTGGCGTCTGGTAGATCTCGCCCGCGAAACCGATGATCACGCGCGGCTGCGGGACGACAATGCGCTGGCCGGGCCTCGCCGCCTCCGTGAAGATCATGTCGCGACCGTTAAGGGTCAGGCTCCAGAATGGCTCCGTCCCGACCGCGCGGTAGATGCCGGGCGCTGGGGCCGGGCCAGCGGCGGCGGGTGGAAGGGGAGCGCAGCCGGCCATGGCAAGACCGAGCGCAAGCGAGAGAGCGGCGAGTCGTTCCATGGGCGTTCCTATGGAGTGCGCCAGCTTGCTGTCACCTGAAAGGCCATCACCGCCGCCGCAATGGCCGCATTGAGGCTGTCCGCTCGGCCAGCCATCGGAATTTTCACCAGCAGGTCACATTGCTCTTCGTAGGCGGCGGGCAGGCCCTGGCTCTCGTTTCCGATCAGGAGGAAGCAGGGCCGCTGGTAGGTCGCGGCGAGATAATCCGTGTCGGTGCGCAGCGACGTGCCGACCAGCTGACCCGGCCCCTGTCGAAGCCAGGCGATGAATTCCGCCCAGGGCGCCTGCACCACCTTCTGGGTGAAGGTCGCGCCCATGGAGGCGCGCACGGCTTCGACCGAATAAGGATCGGCGCTGTCGTCAACGAGGATCAGCCCGCCCGCGCCGACCGCGTCGCCGGTGCGCAGGATGGTCCCGATGTTCCCCGGATCGCGCAACCGCTCGGCGACGAACCACAGGCCGGCGGCCGAGCGGTCGAGATCGGCAAGGGTAACGTGCGGTTGGCGGTAGGCCGCGAGCAGCGCTTGCGGATTGTCCTTGCCGCTCATCTTGGAAAGGATGTCGGCGCTGGTCTCGATCGCGTCACCGCCGGCTGCCTCCGTCGCGGCCACGATCTCGGCGGCCAGCGGATGCAGCGGCTGCCCGCCCGCAAAGACGATCGTCTCCGGCAGCAGGCCGCTGTCCCGCGCCTCGGCGATGATGCGAAGGCCTTCGGCCAGGAACAGGCCGCTCTCCCGCCGAGCCTTCTTGTCGCGAAGGCTCCGGAGCTGCTTGACGGTCTCGTTGGAGAAAGAGGTGATCAGGCGGGGCATGGCGGTGGCGGCGGCGGGAGGGCTACTCCTCTCCGAACTTGTCCTCGACCAGGCCCACCAGCTGCGCCAGCGCCTGGTCGGCGCCGTCGCCGCTGGCGCGGATCTCGATCGTGTCGCCCATCGCGGCGCCAAGCATCATCAGGCCCATGATCGACGTGCCGCACACGGCGTGGCCGTCCTTTGCGACTTCGATCTCGGCGGCAAGCTGGGCCGCCATGTTGACGAACTTGGCGCTGGCGCGGGCGTGCAGGCCCCGCTTGTTCTCGATCAGAACCAGCTTGGTCAGCGCGTTCAAGCCGCCGCCTCGCCAAGGATTTCGGAAGCGACGGAGATGTACTTGCGCCCGGCCTCGCGGGCCGCGGCGACCGCCGCGCGAACACTCATGGCCTTGCGTGCGCCTTCCAGGCGAATCAGCATCGGCAGGTTGACGCCGGCGATCACCTCGATCTTCTCGCTCTTCATCAGGCTGATCGCGAGATTGGACGGAGTGCCGCCGAACAGGTCGGTGAGGATGATCACCCCCGAACCCCGGTCGACCTTCTGGATGGCGTCGGCGATGTCGCGGCGGCGGGCTTCCATGTCGTCGTCGGCGTCGATGCACACCGACTCGATCGCCTCCTGGGGGCCAACGACATGCTCAAGAGCGGTGACGAACTCGGCCGCGAGCCGGCCGTGGGTCACCAAGACTAAACCGATCATTTCGTTTCTGTGTCTCGTTCAGATGCTTGCCGCCGGTTCCTGACCGGATTCACCCTCGATGGAATCGCTGGGGTTCAGCGACAGATCGCGATGCCGGATATTCGGCGAAAAGCCGCGAGCACGCAACCGCTCGCCCATTCCAACCGCCGCAGCCACCGATCGGTGTCTCCCGCCGGTACAGCCAAAGGCCACTTCGACATAGCTTTTGCCGGCTGGCCCGAAGCGCGGGATGAGGTCGGCGAGCAGTTCCTCGACCCGGTCCATGAAGGTGTCGAAGCCCTCCTGGCGAGCGACGAACTCCTGCACAGGCTCGTCACGGCCGGTCAGCGATCGGAGTCCGTCCACCCAATGCGGGTTGGGCAGGAAACGGAGATCGAAGACATAATCGGCGGTCCGGCTGATCCCCCGTGCGAAGCCGAAGCTCATGATGGTCAGCACCGGCTCGTCGCTTTCGCCGCCATAGCGCCGGCGCAGCTCGTCACGCAGGTCGGCGGGGGTGAAGTCGGTGGTGTCGATGACCGAGTCGGCGGCGATCCGCAGGGAGGCGGTAAGGCTGCGCTCCCGGGCGATGCCGTCTTCGGCTGGCCGGTCGGGGGCCAGCGGATGGCGGCGCCGCGTTTCGTCGTAGCGGCGGTTGAGCTCGGCCCCTGATGCGTCGAGGTAGAGGATCTCCGGCACTACTCCGGCGATCGAATGGAGCAGCTCGGGCAGGCGTTGGGGATCGAAGCCACGGCTGCGCGAGTCCATCCCGATCGCGACATGGGCATCCCGGCGTGCCCGGTCGGCACCGTGCACGAACTCGTGAAGCAGGGCGGTCGGCAGGTTGTCGACAGTATCCCAGCCCATGTCCTCGAGGGCGTCGAGCACGCTCGACTTGCCGGCCCCGGACATCCCGGTGACCAGCAGCAGACGCGGCAATTTCCTGGGCCTGCTCATGAGGACGCCACCCGTTCGAGTGCCAGCGCGACCTTCGCCGCGGCGCTGGCGGTCATCGCTTCGACGCTGATCAAGGGGACAGCCAGGCCGAGCATCCGTCGTTCGCGCGAGTCGTCGGGAAGGCGCTGAATCTCCCCGGCAAGCTCGACCGCCAGCCGCACGGGAACGTAATCGACATGGTCCATCTCGACGATTCCGATGCCGCGCACCTCGAACTTGCCGGCGATGGTGCTGGGTGCGGACGCGCGCAGCGTTGCTCCGCTGCGGTGGACGATGGTCTGATCATCGCTGACCAGCTGCCAGCCGCGATCGATCAGCCGAAGCGCAAGGTCGGACTTGCCGCTGCCCGACGGGCCGCAGATCAGCACCGCCCGACCGTCACTGGCGACCGTGGTGGCGTGGATTGTCTCACTCGACAGGCGCAGGTTCATCGTGGCGCTTCCGGGGTTTCCGGAGCGGCCGGCAAGCGGATGGTGAAACGGGCGCCCGAAGGCGCATCATCGCGGTCGGCCACGTGGATCTCCCCGTCGTGTCCTGCCACGATTGCCTTGGCGATGGCCAGACCGAGGCCGGAGTGCCGGCCAAAGCCGCCGCTCTCGGGGCGAACCGAGTGGAAGCGGTTGAAGATCGCCTCCCGCGCTTCGGCCGGCACGCCGGGGCCTTCATCGTCGATTCGGATACGTACATCGTCGCCAAGGCGCGCAACCGCGATTTCGACCAGACCGCCATCGGGCGAGAAACTGACCGCATTGTCGATGAGATTGTCGATCGCGCGGGCCAGCCGGCTCGGTTCCCCCATCACCAGCGCGCTTCGGCGGCGGGGTCGGGCAAAGGCGATCCGGACCGAGCCTTTCAGACGGCGTTCTTCCCAGCTGGCGACGAGCTGGCCGACGAGGTCACCAAGGTCGACCGGCTCGAACCGCGCGCGCGCCAGCTCGGCATCGGTGCGCGCCGCTTCGCCGATGTCACCGATCAGCCGGTCGAGGCGACGGACGTCCTGCCGGACGATGTCCAGCAGCTGGTGCTTGAGCGAGGGGTCCTCGATTCGCTCCAGCCCGTCCACTGCGCTGCGTAGCGAGGCGAGGGGATTCTTGAGCTCGTGCGTGACGTCGGCGGCGAACGCCTCGATATTCTCGATCCGCTGGCGCAGCGCCTGGCTCATGTCGCTGACCGAGCGGGCGAGCAGGCCGAGCTCATCATTGCGGCTGGGCAGGCGAGGGATCTTCACTTCACGCGACCGGCCGAGGCGGACCCGGTGCGCTGCCAGCGCCAGCCGCCGGAGCGGGCGGGCGATGGTCCGCGCCAGAAACAGGGACAGCAGAACGGACGAGACCATGGCGAAGAGGAGTCCAAGGCCAAGCTTCCGCCGCTCCGCCCTGACCGTCGTGGTGAAATTGCGGTCGTTATAGGTGACCAGCATGATCCCCTTGTCCGGCGCCGGGCTGGCGACCGAGATGACCGGAGTGAGGTCGGGTGCCTTGCGGAAGACCGTGACCATCTTCCCAGTGGAGGCGGCTTGCCGGGCTTCGGGCCAGGCCTGGGCGACGTCCACCGCCGGCTCAACGAAATCGTCGCGCGCCGCAACCCCGGTGATGGCATCGAAGCCGCGGTCCATCGCGCGGGCGATCGCCTTGGTCCAAGGCTGTTCGTTGGGATCGCGCAACCGGTAGGTCGGGCCTGTTGAAGCCCAGCTGTCGAGCGCCAACCGTCCGCTGGCGTCATAGAGCCGGAAACGACTGTTGCTGGCCCGGCCGACCCGCGTGAGGAAGGCGGACTCCATCGGAGTGGGCATGCTGCCGAGAGCGGCAACGGCCATGCTCGCCTCCCGGCGGACCTGGAATTCCCGCTCGTCCTCCAGTCGGTTGCGGAAGCTGTCGAGGAACAAGATGGCGAGCGCGGCCAGGAGCAGCGTGATCACGTTGACGCCAAGGATCCGGCGCCGCAGCGACCAGCCGCGGCTCCAGCCCAGCCTCAGCCCGCGCTCGACCGGATCGTCGTCGAGCGGGTGAGGCTCGGCTTCACTCGTCGCCGAAGCGGTAACCGACGCCATAAAGGGTTTCGATCGCATCGAAGTCGCTGTCGACACTGCGGAACTTGCGGCGCACGCGCTTGATATGGCTGTCGATTGTCCGGTCGTCGACATAAACGTCGTCCTGGTAGGCCACATCCAGTAGCTGGTTACGGCTTTTCACGACTCCGGGCCGCTGGGCGAGCGCTTCCAGGATCAGGAATTCGGTAACCGTCAGGGTTACGGGCCGGCCGTCCCACAACACCTTGTGGCGGGCCGGGTCCATCACCAGCCGGCCCCGTTCGAGCAGAGGTTGTTCTTCCTCGTCCGGGGCGGCCGCGTCAACGTCGGAACCGGTGGTCAAGCGGACCATGTCGGCGCGGCGCAGGATCGCTCGGATCCGGGCGATCAGCAGCCGTTGGCTGAACGGCTTGGCGATGTAGTCGTCCGCACCCATCGCGAGACCGAGCGCTTCGTCCTGCTCCTCATCCTTGGAGGTCAGGAAGATGACCGGCATCAGGGCCGCAGGGCCGCCTTCCCGCAGGTGGCGGAGCAATTCCATGCCGTCCATGCCGGGCATCTTGATGTCGAATACGCCGAGGTCGGCCGGGTTCTCCGACAGGGCTTTCAGGGCCGTCGGCGCTTCCGAATAGACCCGGGTGACGAACCCTTCGGACTGAAGGGCGATCGACACCGAGGTGAGGATGTTGCGGTCGTCGTCGACCAACGCGATGACCTGGCTCATGCCCGGTGTCCCCTGGTTAGGGCCGGTCCTAATGAGCGTGTCCAATCGAGACAAGCCGCCCCGAAGCCGTTTTGACCGGGCAACCTTTTCCGGACTATAGCGCTTTACGCATACGTATGCGGCGGCAGCTCCCAAGGGGGTGCACGCCGCCGTTTGCGCATCTGGCTTTCAAGTGACCCGCGTCCGGGCCATCATTCTTAGGGGATTTCATCAGTGGCGAACCGCGTACCGCAGCACGGGCTGGACCAGCAGGGCATCAGGACGGATGCCGAGCTCTTCTGGAATTTGAGCACCGCGCCGCTGGTTGAGCAAGCCGTCAGCCGGGGCGAAGGCCTGCTGGCGAAGGACGGGCCGATCGTCGTCAAGACGGGCCGCCACACCGGCCGCTCGGCCCAGGACCGCTTCGTCGTGCGCGACGAGACCACCGAAAACGTGGTCTGGTGGGGCAAGTCGAACAAGCCGATGGACCCGGCCAAGTTCGACCAGCTGCACGCCGATTTCCTGCGCGCCCTGGCCGACAAGCCGACCCTGTTCGTCGCAGACCTCTACGGCGGTTCGCAGCCGGAGCACCGGGTCAACGTTCGCGTGATCAACGAATATGCCTGGCACAACCTGTTCATCCGCACGATGCTGGTGCGGCCGGAAGTCGCCGAGCTGGCCTCGTTCGTTCCCGACTACACCATCATCGACCTGCCGAGCTTCCGGGCCGACCCGGACAAGCACGGCTGCCGCACGGAAACGGTGATCGCGGTCAACCTGACCAAGAAGCTGATCCTCATCGGTGGCACCGAATATGGCGGCGAGATGAAGAAGAGCGTCTTCGGCCTGCTCAACTTCCTGCTGCCAGAGCAGGGGATCATGCCGATGCACTGCTCGGCCAACATCGGCCCGAACAACGATACCGCCATCTTCTTTGGCCTGTCCGGCACCGGCAAGACAACCCTGTCGGCCGACCCGAACCGCACGCTGATCGGCGATGACGAGCATGGCTGGTCGGACACCGCGGTCTTCAACTTCGAGGGCGGCTGCTATGCCAAGATGATCCGCCTCTCGGCCGAGGCAGAGCCCGAGATCTTCGCCACCACCAAGCGCTTCGGCACGGTGCTCGAGAATGTGGTCATGGACCCGGAGACGCGCGAGCTCGACCTCGACGACAACAGCCTCGCCGAGAACAGCCGCGGCGCCTATCCGATCGACTTCATTCCCAATGCCTCCGAGCAGAACATGGGGCCGCTGCCCAAGAACATCGTGATGCTGACCGCCGACGCGTTCGGCGTGCTGCCCCCGATCGCGCGGCTGACGCCGGACCAGGCGATGTTCCACTTCCTGTCGGGCTACACCGCCAAGGTTGCGGGCACCGAGATCGGCGTGACCGAGCCGGAGGCGACCTTCTCGACCTGCTTCGGCGCGCCCTTCATGCCGCGCCACCCATCGGTCTATGGCAACCTTCTCAAGGAGCGGATCGCCAAGGGCGGGGTGAGCTGCTGGCTGGTCAACACCGGCTGGACCGGCGGAAAATACGGCGAGGGCAAGCGCATGCCGATCAAGGCGACGCGAGCCCTGTTGAACGCCGCTCTCGACGGCAGCCTCAACAATGCGGAGTTCCGCAAGGACCCCTATTTCGGCTTTGAAGTGCCGGTGTCGGTGCCGGGCGTCGACACCGCCATTCTCGACCCCCGTTCGACCTGGTCCGATCCGCAGGCCTACGACGCGATGGCGGCCAAGCTGGTCGACCTCTTCTGCGAGAATTTCGAGCAGTTCGCCGATCACGTCGAGGAAGGCGTGCGCGCCTGCCAGCCGAAGGTCGCCCAGGCCGCCTAAGCCATCTCGTCACTGCAAGCGTAGCGAAGCAATCCAGTTCACTTCTTCGATCGGAAGAGCACTGGATTGCTTCGTCGCTACACTCCTCGCAACGACGAGTCAGCGAACGGCAACTCCATCGCCGCCAGCTTTTCCTCATAAGGCACCAGCGCGCCCTTCGAGCGAAGGAAACGGTGGCGCACGATCTCGGCCTGCTGCTCCAGCCCGTAGCGGTCAAAGCGCTTGGCCGGGTCCGGCACATAGCTGTAGCGGCAGAAGGGGTGGCGCATCAGCGGCAGGTACCAGCGCCCGCCTTTCTGCGTCTGCCAGACGTGCGTCAGCTCATGCACCAGCAGGCCCTGCAGGTTGAGAGGCCCCTTGGCGAAGTCGTCGAGCCAGTGCGGATCGTCGGGGTGGAAGTGAATGTTGCCGGTCGGCGACATCACGATTCCCCGCGGCTGGAACGGCCACCATTTGCCGCGGATCAGCTTCACCCGCTCCGGATCGAGGGCCTCCCCGAAGGTCAGATGCGCCAGTTCTTTCTCGCCGGGGGTGAGGGGACGCTGCTCCATCCGCTTCATGTAAGGAGATGGGCCGCGGGGTGGAAGGCGAGGCTTGCCGCCGCTTGCAGCCGCCGCTAACGCATCGGGCAAATACCAACGGGAAGGAAAGACCCTACCATGAGCGAGACCGCCGAGCGGGTGAAGAAGATCGTCGTCGAGCACCTCGGCGTCGAAGCCGACAAGGTGACCGAGGAAGCAAGCTTCATCGACGACCTGGGTGCCGACAGCCTCGACATCGTCGAGCTGGTGATGGCCTTCGAGGAAGAGTTTGGGGTCGAGATCCCCGACGATGCGGCCGAGAAGATCACCACGGTCAAGGACGCGATCGACTATATCGATCAGCACCAGGGCTAAGCCAAACTACTCTCTTTGCCCGTCTTCCTCATGAAGGCAGGACAGGGTTTCGACAGGCTCATCCCTTGCGGGTATGAGCCTGTCTTGCATTCGGAGGAACGTCGATGCGGCGTGTGGTCGTAACTGGTCTGGGTCTCGTCACGCCTTTGGGGGCGGATGTCGAGACGACGTGGAAGAACATCCTTGCGTCCAAGAGCGGCGCTGGGCCGATCACCCACTTCGACACCTCCGACCAGAAGTGCCACATCGCCTGCGAGGTGAAGCCGGCGGGCCATGAATATGGCTTCGATCCCAGCAAGCGGGTCGATCACAAGGTCCAGCGCCAGGTGGATCCGTTCATCGTGTTCGGGATCGACGCGGCGGGCCAGGCGATCGAGGACGCTGGCCTCCTCGACATGCCGGAAGAAATGAAGCTGCGCGCCGGCGTGTCGATCGGCAGCGGCATCGGCGGCCTTCCGGGCATCGAGAGCGAGAGCCTGGTGCTGCATGAAAAGGGGCCGGGCCGCGTTTCTCCGCACTTCGTCCACGGCCGGCTCATCAACCTCATCTCCGGCCAGGTCTCCATCAAGTACGGGCTGATGGGTCCGAACCACGCGGTGGTCACCGCTTGCTCCACGGGCGCGCACTCGATCGGCGACGCCGCTCGGATGATCCGCGACGACGATGCCGACATCATGCTGGCGGGCGGCGCGGAAGCGACCATCTGCCCGATCGGAGTGGCCGGCTTTGCCCAGGCCCGCGCGCTCAACATGACCTTCAACGACCGGCCGGAGCAGGCCAGCCGGCCCTACGACAAGAATCGCGATGGTTTCGTCATGGGCGAAGGCGCCGGTGTCGTGGTGCTCGAGGAATATGAGCATGCCAAGGCGCGCGGCGCCAAGATCTACGCCGAGGTGGTCGGCTATGGCCTGTCGGGCGACGCTTATCACGTCACCGCTCCGCACCCGGAGGGCAAGGGCGCCGAGCTTGCGATGCGCATGGCGCTGAAGAAGGCCGGCATGGAGCCGTCGGACATCGATTACATCAATGCCCACGGAACCTCTACCATGGCCGACACGATCGAGCTCGCCGCCGCCAAGCGGGTGTTCGGCGACGACCTGTCCGGCGCGTCGATGAGCAGCACCAAATCGGCGATCGGCCATCTGCTCGGCGGCGCCGGCGCGGTCGAGAGCGTGTTCTGCATCCTCGCCATCCGCGATCAGATCGTGCCGCCCACGCTCAACCTCGACGATCCCGACGAGGGAACCGAGGGCGTCGACCTGGTGCCGCACAAGGCCAAGCAGCGGAAGGTTCGCGCGGCGCTCAACAACAGCTTCGGCTTCGGCGGGACGAACGCCTCGCTGATCGTGAAAGCGGTCGACTGAGCCGACTGGACCCTGCCTCAGGGCGGGGTAGAAGGCGGCCATGCTCAAGCGCATCCTGATCGCCGTCCCGCTGGTCGCCATTCTGGGCGGGCTGGCGCTGCTTTACGCGCTTTGGTGGGGTGGCGGCGCAGCCACCTCGCAGAGCATCATCGTCGAGGAAGGCGCCACGCTGACCCGCCTCTGTCCGGGGCTGGCGAGGAAGCAGCTGATCCCGGGTACCTGCGGCACTTATCTCGCGATGGCGCGGCTGCTCGGGTCCAAGGACTCGATCCAGGCGGGCGAATTCGAAGTACCCGCGCATACCGGCGGCGCCAGGCTGCTTGAACTGCTGCAGCACGGGCGGCCGCTCTCCCGACTGGTGACTGTGCCCGAAGGCACGCCTTCGATCTTGGTCGAGGAGAAGCTTGCGGCGGTGCCCTATCTGACCGGCGCGGTGCCATCGCTGGCCGAGGGATCGGTGCTGCCAGACAGCTACAGCTTTCAGCGCGGTGAGCCGCGCGGCGCCGTCGCGGCGCGCATGACCGCCGCAATGAGCAAGGAGCTTGCCGCGCTCTGGGCCAAGCGGAAGGGCGATTGCCCTGTCGCCACGCCTGAGCAGGCCGTAACCCTCGCCTCCATCGTCGAGAAGGAGACCGGCAAGCCGGCCGAGCGCCGCCGGGTCGCGGGCGTCTACTGCAACCGGCTCAAGATCGGGATGAAGCTCGATGCCGACCCGACCGTCATCTACCCGGTGACGAAGGGCAAGCCCCTCGGTCGCCGCATCCTCCGCTCGGAACTCGACGCCGACAATGGCTACAATACCTACCGCCGTGCCGGTCTGCCGGAAGGGCCGATCGCCAACCCCGGCAAGGCAAGCCTCGCGGCGGTGCTCGATCCCGAGCCCAACGACTTCCTCTACTTCGTCGCGGACGGCACCGGCGGCCACGTGTTCGCCAAGACCCTCGCCGAGCACGATGCCAACGTCGCCAAGTGGCGCGCCATCCGAAAGGCACGCGGAGAGATGTAACGACCTGCCGGTGCAGGCGGACGCATCGGAAACCTAGTTGTCGGTCGCCTGCACCCAGAACATCTCGCGGCTCATCAGCGCGAAGCTCAGCGCACATCCGCTTCCCAGCCACAGCGCGGCAAAGCCGAGCGATCCGCCGGCCAAGGCGCCGGCGGTGGCTCCCCCAAGGAAGCTTCCCCACAGCAGGAGCGGCCCGGCCAGATCACTGTCGCGGATGCCCGCCAGCCGGTCGGCAAGCGCCTGGCCGATCTTGACGACGCTGCCCGTCATGTAGGTCAGCCCGACCCGGACCCGACCCTGATGCTCCAGGGCGGTATTCTCCATTCCCATGGCCAGTGCGGTGATCGACAGCGATGCGAGCAGGAAGCCTTCCATGCCAAGCAGGGCGGCACCCGCGAGGCAGGCACCAACGAGCGACATGATGACCGGCACCCGGTTGGCTTCGCGCTGGCGGCCGATGAGAGAGCCGGCCGTCACGCCCAATATGAAGGAAGATATGAGGCCGAGCGCTCCCAGCGCGTCCGTCAGCGAGCTTGCGATTCCGACCCCCAGCCGGGTCGAATTGCCGCTCATGAAGGACACGAAAAAGCCCTTCGACTGAACGAAGCCGACCGCGTCGACAAAACCCGCGAGCGCGGTGAGCGCGGCAACGAACAGCTTCTCGGTAGGGCGAAAGCGCTCCATGGGCCCAGTTACGATTGAATGGGCGTGGATCGCAATGCGTGAGCCCGCAGGGCTACCGGACCGCCTCGCTGCGCACGTACCCCACCAGCCCCTCGGCATAGCCCCAGGCCCATCCGCGGCTGTTGTCCAGCATCTGGAGCTCGGCGCCCTGCGGAAGCTGTGAGAGCAGCTCGGAATCGTCGGAAGGCCCGGCGAGGAACGGGGCCGAGGCACTGAGCTTCCGCGTGAGCGGCTCGGCGAAGTGGGAGGCGATCACCGTCCCGACCAGCGCGACGTCGGCCAGATCCTGGCGGTAGGCGTGGGTGCGCGGGTCCGGAAGGTTCGACGGCCCGGCCAGCGGCCAGCCGCCGGGCGGTGCGCTAGTGGCTGTGGGCGAGCTGGCTGAGCGCTGGGCGGTTTCCGCGGCGCTCGGGCTCACCTTCGGCCCGTTCTCCGCCGCGTTCGCCGGAGCCCCGGATGTTGCGCTTAAAGCCTTCAAGGAAATCTGCCCCGACCTGCGTACGGACGACGAACACGTTACGGCGGTCGTCTTGATCACGTTCGCGGCGCAGATAGCTTAGGGCGCCCAAGGTATTCAAGGCGCGCGTGACGACGGGCTTGCTGACGCCCAGCACCTTGGCCAGACCGCGCACCGTGTGGGGACCGGGCGTCAGATAGACGATCATGAGAAGCGCCATCTGCCGATTGGTCAAATCGGGCTCCCCGGACCGCACATAACCGACCAGGGCGCGCATCCACCCGCTCAGCGATACCTCGCTCATTGGATTGGAAACTCCTGAACCATAAGGCTTGGCTCAGTTAACGGGCTGGCTAGCGAAATGTTGCGTTAGTGACAGGACTTCTTGTCGAAAAAAGACGCGAGTAATTCGGCTTAGCCCTTAAAACGAACTTTCAAGGCCGCGTGGACTGCCCGAAGACCAAGCGCTTCTCCGCCCTTGGGCCGGCCCGGCTTGGCCGCCGGTCGCCAGGCGAAGGTGTCGAGATGCGCCCAAGGCACGCCCTCCGGCACGAAGCGGCGGAGGAACAAAGCGGCGGTGACGGCGCCCGCCATTCCGCCCTCGGCGCTGTTGGCCATGTCGGCGAGGTCCGACTTGAGCATCTCGTCATAGCCGTCCCACAGCGGCATCCGCCACAGGGGGTCCTGCACGTCGCCGGCCGCGGTCGCCAGCTCGGCGGCGAGCGTGTCGTCGTTGACGAATGTGGCCGGCAGGTCGGGGCCGAGCGCCACCCGCGCCGCACCGGTCAGGGTTGCGAAATCGACGATCAGCGATGGGTTCTCCTCGCCCGCACGAGTCAGGGCATCACCAAGAATCAGGCGACCTTCGGCGTCGGTATTGTCGATTTCGACCGTCTGGCCTGACCGGCTCACGAGAACGTCGCCTGGGCGGAAGGCGTCGCCCGCCACTGCATTCTCCACCGCAGGGATGAGGAGGTGGAGGCGCACCGGCCAGCGCTCGGTCGTGATCAGGCGGGCGAGGGCCAAAGCGTGGGCCGCGCCACCCATGTCCTTCTTCATCAGCCGCATGCCGCTGGCGGGCTTGAGGTCGAGGCCCCCGCTGTCGAAGCAGACGCCCTTGCCGATGACCGCCAGGCGAGGCGCGTCGGGCTTGCCCCAGGTGAGTTCGATCAAGCGCGGCGCTCGGGCGGCGGTTGCCGCCCGGCCGACGGCGGCGATCATCGGATAGCCCCGGGTAAGCTCGTCGCCGCTGGTCACGGTAAGGGTCGCGCCGACTTCGTCCGCCAGCGCGCGGGCGGCGGCTTCCAGCTCGGCCGGGCCCATGTCGCCGGCCGGAGTGTCCACCAGGTCGCGCACCAGTGCCGTGGCCCCGGCCAGGCGGACGGCCTCGTCCACGCGGGCCACGTCGCGGGCCAGCAGGACCCGCGCGCCCTTCGGGTCGGAAGGCTTGCTCTTGAACCGTTCGAACTTGTGCTGTGCGAGCAGCCAGCCAAGGCCGGCCGGCCCGAGCGGCGCCTCGTCAGCCAGCCGGTAGGTGCCGGCGGGAAGCTTGGCGGCCGCCCCGGCAAGATCCCACGGGCCGAGCGCCCCCGGGTCGCTGACGCCGGCCAACACATCGAAGCTGCCCGCCGCGTCCTTTCCGGGCAGGATCAGCAACTGCCCGGCCTTGCCCTCGAACCCTGCCGCCTCCACCAGCGGCAGCCGTTGCCCCCCCTGCCGCCGCAACCAGTCGGCCAGCTGGTCGGGGCCGATGAGGTGGATGGCGCGCGCGTCTTCGTTGCGGTCGGGGCGGAGCAGGGCGGCGAAGTCGGTCATGATCGACCCCTAGCGAGGGCGCGGGCGCGGGTGAAGCCAGGGAAACGGAGCAACCGGCCCACGCTTGCCAATCCGCCCGTCGTCTCTATCCCTTTCGCAATGACGGGGGACGAGCATGCGTGAAGAAGGCTTCCGGCCGCCGCCCATCACTCCTGGCGGGCTGCGCGCGCGGCAGATGCTGCTGGTTGGGCTGGTCCTCGCCCTCGCTGCGTGGGTCGCTTACGAATTCCTTGTTCCCTTGGCCTGGGCCGCCGTCCTGGCGATCGCAGAATGGCCGCTGTTTGCCAGGGCGCGCAGGCGCTGGGGCGACCACGACCTGCTGCTGGCGGTGATGTTCGCGGCCCTGACGGCGCTGATCGTGCTGGTTCCGCTGTCCGTCGCCGGCGTCAGCCTGGCACAGGAGAGCCAGAGCGCCGCCGACTGGGTCGCCAAGGTGCAGCGGAGTGGGCTTGCACCGCCGCCCTGGCTGTCCTCGATCCCGGTGGCCGGGCAGCGGCTGCAATCCGCCTGGCAGCAGCATCTGGGCACGCCGCAAGGCGCCAATGCGCTGCTCGGGTCGCTCAGCGCCACGTCGGTGCTCGAATGGACGCGGTCGGTCGGCGGGATGCTTGCACGAGAGTTGGGGATGTTGCTGATCACGCTCATCGCGCTGGTCTCCCTGCTCAGCCGCGGCGAGCAGATCCGGTGTCATGCCGATAACATTGCGGACGGGCTGTTCGGCTCGTTCGGCAAGCACTTCCTCGGCCGGATGATCGAAGCGGTGCGCGGGGTGGTGAACGGCACCGCCATCGTGTCGTTCGGTGAGGGCGCGATAATCGGGGTCGGCTATTTCGTGGCCGGGGTGCCGCAGCCGCTGCTGTTCACCGTCTTCACCATCCTGCTCGCGCTGGTGCCGTTCGGGGCATGGGCAGCGTTCGGATTTGCCTCGCTCATCCTGATCGGGACGGGCGCGATCTGGGCAGGCATCCTGCTGTTCGCGTTCGGCGTGGCCGTCATGACTGTCGGCGACAATGTGGTGCAGCCCTCCGTCATCGGCAGCGCCGTGGAACTGCCGTTCCTGATGGCCATGATCGGCGCGTTCGGCGGCCTTGCGGAGATGGGCCTGGTGGGCCTGTTCGTCGGCCCGGTGATCATGGCCGCGCTGCTGCTTGTCTGGAGGGAGTGGATCAAGCCCCGCGCGGAGGAAAGCTCGGCCGAGGCTCGAGCCGCTTAAGCGCTGACGGCACCCTGCCGGACGTCATGCTCGCGGGACGCTTCCGCCGCGGGCACTCCGAACAGGTCATGCTCGTCCGATTCCTCAACAAGGACGCTGACCACGTCGCCGGGCGCGAAGTCGCCGGCGTCGCGCAGATGGACCTCGCCGTCGATCTCGGGCGCGTCGGCCTTGCTTCGCCCGGTGGCGCCGCCGGTTTCCTCGTCAACGGCGTCGATGATGACGTCGAGCGTGCGGCCGACCTTGGCGGCGAGCTTTTCGGCCGAGATGCGCGCGGTGAGCTCCATCACCCGGGCGTAGCGCTCTTCCTTGACCTCCGGGGCGACGTGGCCGGGCAGGTCGTTGGCGGGCGCGCCCTCGACTGGTTCGAAGCGGAAGGCCCCGACGCGGTCGAGGCGGGCTTCGGTGAGCCACTGCAGGAGGTATTCGAAATCCTCGTCCGTCTCGCCGGGGAAGCCGACCACGAAGCTGGAGCGGATGGCAATGTCGGGCACTTCGCGGCGCCACTGAACCAGTCGCTCGAGCACGCGCGCCTCGTTTGCCGGACGGCGCATGGCCTTCAGCACCTTCGGGGACGCGTGCTGGAAGGGAATGTCGAGGTAGGGCAGCACCAGCCCCTCGGCCATCAGCGGCATGATCCGGTCGACGTGCGGGTAGGGGTAGACATAGTGAAGCCGCACCCACGGCCGCTCACCGGTCGGTGTGCGTAGCTCGCCCAGCGCCGCGGCCAGGTCGGTCATGTGAGCGCGCACCTCCTGCCCCTTCCAGGGCCAGGCCTGGTGCTTGAGGTCAAGGCCGTAGGCGCTGGTGTCCTGGCTGATCACCAGCAGTTCGCGGGTGCCTGCGGCGAGCAGCTTCTCTGCTTCGCGCAGGATTGCGTCGGGGCGCCGGCTGACGAGGTCGCCGCGAATCTGGGGGATGATGCAGAAGGCGCAGCGGTGGTTGCAGCCCTCGGAAATCTTCAGGTAGCTGTAGTGGCGCGGGGTCAACTTGAGTCCGCCGAACGCCGCCGGATCCGCCTGGGGCACCAGGTCGAGATAAGGTGAGCGGGGCGCGGGCGCGGCCTCGTGCACGGCCTCGACCACCTGCTCATACTGGTGGGCGCCGGTGATCGCGAGCACCTGGGGGAAGCGGTCGCGGATGACCTCGGCCTCGCGGCCCATGCAGCCGGTGACGATGACGCGGCCGTTCTCGGCGATGGCCTCGCCGATCGCCTCCAGGCTTTCCTCCTTGGCGCTGTCGAGGAAGCCGCAGGTGTTGACCAGCACGACGTCGGCGCCGGCATAGTCGGGCGACATCTGGTAGCCGTCGGATCGCAGCTGCGAGAGGATCCGCTCACTGTCGACCAGATTCTTGGGACAGCCGAGCGAAACCATGCCCACGCGGGGCGGAGAGGGAAGACGAGTTGCCATGGGAGCGGGCGCCTGTAGCGGAAAAGTGAGGCGAAATCGAGACGTTGTCAGTTGCCGGGACCGTCGTCCGGTTCGGGCATGAGCCCGCGCGGGATAGTGCGCGGAATCCATTCGTTCTCGCCGTCGGTCCAGCTGTCGATCGCCCGTCCCGCGCGGTCGTGCGCGGGGGCGAAACGCAGCCGGCGCACGGCAGCGGCGCAGGTGGCGAGGTCCAGCCCGCGATTGCCCGAAGACTGGGTCACGCGGCAGTCGCTGAGGCGGCCGAAGCGGTCGACACGCATCCGGAAACCGACCGTTCCGTGCGGGCGCTGAGCAAGGAGTTCGCGGGGGACGTCGCGCCACTCAATGGAGCCGCTCAGATATTCGGGTCCGTCTTCCTCGCCGCCGCCACCTCCACCGCCAGTACCATTGCCGCTCAAGCCCGAGCCGAGCCCGTTACCGACCCCGCCGCGGCCGGTGCCCGGGCCGGGGACCGGGGCTGCGCCGGCGGCGGGCGCGGTGCCTTGGCCAGCGACGGGAGCAGCCGGCATCGGCGGCGGTGTCGGCACCACCACCACGGGCTTCGGCGCGACCACCGGCGTCGGCGTGTTGCGGATGTTCGGCGGAGCGGCCGCGCCTTCCGGATCCTTGGGCTTGCGGGTTCGCTTGGGCGCCTTTTCAGGCATCATCTGTACGACGGGCAGCGGCGGCGGCGGAGTGTCGTGCAGGTCAATCAGGGCCAGCGGCGCCTGCAATGGCGCTGGCACTGGCGTCACTCCAAGTCCGGTGAGCAGCGCCCAGCCCAGCGCCAGGTGCACCACCGCCACGATCGCGAGCGATCGGGCGGAATCGCGGCGGTCATGCAGGCTGCGGCGCATCGCGCACCCTATAGCGAGTCAGGCTGAACGGAGGATTGGCCAGGTGGCCTCATGCCCCCTCCGCCAGCATCCGCCCGGTCACCGCGACCGGGTTGACCACGCGGGTCGCGCCGGCGTTCTGGGCAATGTCCTCATTGTCCGCTTCCCGGATCGTCACCGCGATGGGCAGGCTGGGCGCCAGCTTGCGGGATGAAAGCACGATGAGGATGGAGGTGTCGTCCCGCCCGGCCGAGACGATCATCCGGGCCGCCGCCTCGATCCGTACCGCCCTGAGCAGTTCGTCACGGCTGGCGTCGCCCTGGATCACCGCCGCCCCAATCTCCCGCGCGGCGGCGCACGGCGCTTCGGCACAATCGATCACCACGAGCTGTTGCGGTTTGAGGCCAGCCTGGAGCAACTCGGCGGCGGTTGTGCTGCCATTCTTGCCGAAGCCGGCGATCACCACATGGCCGGACAGGCTCTCCTGAATGCGAGTCATTCGCCAGCGCTCCCACACGCGTTTGAGAAGAAGGTCGAGGGCGGTTCCCAAAAACAGCAGCCAGATGAACAGCCGGATCGGGGTCAGCAGGAACGCGTCGATCAGCCGCGCCCGCTCCGTCACCGGCACGATGTCGCCATAACCGACCGTGGTGATGGTGATCATGGTGAAATAAAGCGTGTCCGCAAAGGTCACGACCCCGTCGACATTGTCGCGCAGACCGTCGCGGTCGAACCACAACAAGCCAAAGGCTAGGACGATCAGGCCGATCGCCATGGCCGCCCGCCAGGCGAGCAGGCGCCAGGGGCTGGCGGTCCGGCGGCGGGTGAGGGCGGGTAGCGGGGCAGGCACGGCGGCGTAACGAGGCGCCTGCCCGCACGGTTGCGTCCCGCCGTTGGTCGAAAGCACTGTCGTTGGCGGGTTCGAGCCTTGCAAAGACCGCTTGGGGCAGGCCTATTGCTCGCCGGGCAGATCAGGGGGCCGCGTTGGCGTCGACGAACAATATAGCGGCATTGCAACTGGAATCGGTCAGCAAGCGCTTCGACCAGACGCTCGCGGTCGACGACCTCAGCTTCACCGTCGGGGAGGGGGAGACGTTCGGCTTCCTCGGCGGCAATGGCGCGGGCAAGACCACCTCCTTGCGCATGGTGCTGGACATCATCCGCCCGACCAGCGGCAGCATTTCGGTCCTGGGCCGTCCGCCGGGACGTGAGAATGCGCCGGTGATCGGCTTCCTGCCGGAGGAGCGCGGCCTCTACCGCCAGATGACCGCCATCGACACGATCGTCTATTTCGGCCGCCTCAAGGGAATGAAGGCCGGTGACGCGCGCCGGGAAGGGCTCGCGCTGCTCGACCGGTTCGGACTGGCAGGCAACGCGAAATCGAGCATCGACAAGCTGTCCAAGGGGATGGCGCAGAAGGTTCAGCTCGCCGCCGCGGTCGTCAATCGCCCGCGACTCCTGCTTCTCGACGAGCCCTTTTCCGGCCTTGATCCGGTCAACCAGACACTCTTGGAGGACGAGATCCGACGGGCCGCTACCGAGGGTGCGACAGTGGTCTTCTCGACCCACGTGATGCAGCATGCCGAGCGGTTGTGCGACCGGCTGCTGTTCCTGGCCAAGGGCCGCAAGCGCTTCGAAGGGACGCTGGACGAGGCGCGGGGAAGCCTTCCCGCCCGCTTGACGCTGCTGTCCCGCCAGTCGCCCGCGGCGCTCCCCGGGGTGATTTCCGCGACCCGCCTGAACGGTGGGCAGGACGGCTGGGAGGAGTGGGAAGTCCGCATGGCGCCCGGTGCCAACGCCGGCGACCTGCTCGAACGATGCATCGCCGACGGCTTCCCGCTGCGCCGGTGCGAGGAGCAGCGGCCGGGGCTGCACGACGTCTTCATTCATCTGGTCGGTCCGGCGGAGGCTCGCTCGTGAGGAATATCCTGATCGTCGCCGAGCGCGAGTTCAAGCAGATCACCGCCATGCGGAGTTTCTGGCTGACCTTGCTGATCCTGCCGCTGGCGCTCTCCTTCGGACCCCTCGCGTCCAAGTTCCTCAAGGACGACGACGCTTCCCGGCTGATGATCGTTGATCGCTCGGGCGGCGCGGTGGCCTCCGCGCTTGCGGCCCGGATCGATGACGACCAGCAGCGTGAGGTGCTGGGCAAGCTGTCGCGCTACGTCCGCCGCCACGATCTTGCCGCGGCCGGACCGGGCCAGCCCTGGGCCGAGCACGACCGTTACTACACCGAGGCCGACGTCGCTGCCTTCCGTGCATCCGGCGGCCTGCCAGCGGCGCTGAAGGCGATCGACCGGGTCAAGCCTTCGGGCGTCCCGGAGTTCAAGGCGCCCGACCCCGACTATGCCGTCGTACCGGCCGCGCCAGCGCTTGCCGCCGCGCCGCCGGAAGGGGTTGAGCAGGCCGCGCAACCACTGCTTCACCCGGCCGACAAGGCGGTGAAGGCGGTGGACACCATCCTCGTCATCCCGGCCGACTTTACCCGTACGGGACAGGCCCGGCTGCTCGCCAACTCCGACCCCTCGCCGCGGCTGATGGCGCTGGTCCAGGACGTATTGACCCGCCAGTTGCGCACCGGCTTCCTCCAGAGCCAGGGCCTCAGCCCGCAAGCCGCCACCGCCGCCGGCCAGATCGCCCCGGCGCTGGCCGTTTCGACCCCGCCGCCCGGCGGTGGCCTCAAGGAAGCGATGGTGGTGCGCTCCGTGCTTCCGCTGGCCGCCTGCTACCTGCTGATGATGAGTCTGATGCTGTCGGGCAGCTGGATGCTTCAGGGCAGCGTCGAGGAACGCGGCAACAAGCTGATCGAGGTCGTGCTCGCCTGCGTCAGCCCGGAGGAGCTGATGTACGGCAAGCTGATCGGGACCGTCGCGGTCGGCATGTTGATGATCGCCGTGTGGATCCTGTGCGGGGTGGTCGCGGCCACCGCCACCCAGGGCGCCATCGCCGACTTCATCCGTCCGGCGGTGGAGCCGCTGCGCTCCCCCGGCACCATCGCCACCATGATCTTCTTCCTGGTGGTGGGCTATGTCTCGATCTCGCTGTTCTTCCTCGCGATCGGCGCGATGACCGAGTCCATGCGGGAGGCGCAGGGCTACCTCATGCCGGTCATGCTGGCGCTGATCCTGCCGGTGACGGTCCTCATCCAGGCAGTGCTCAGCGGTGGCGGCGGTGTCGCGCTGACCGTGCTGACCTTTGTGCCGATCTGGACGCCGTTCACGGTCCTGGCCCGGCTGGGTTCCGGCATTCCGACCTGGCAGGTGCTGGTGGCCGGCGCGCTGCTGCTGGCGTGGACCGCGCTCCAGCTGGTGATGCTCGGCCGCCTGTTCCGCCAAAGCCTGCTGGCGACGGGCCAGAAGCCAAGCCTCAAGGTAATGATTGACCGAATGCGCGCGCGGGCCGGCTGAGGGGTCGTGAGATGCAACACGTAAATGTCTTCACCGACGGAAGCCCGTAGGGTGAACTAGTGCGCCGACGTCAGGTAAGGGCAACTCGCCTTGGTCCTGACCGCCCGAAAGACCGCCGTATCACTGCTCCGACTAGGCCAAAGCCAAGCAGCATCAGGGTCCAAGTGGCCGGTTCGGGCACATGTCCCACTTGGACATCGAAAGTCGAAGTCGATCCTGTACGGATGATGCAGCCTGGCGGAGGAGAAACGCTGGGCGAGCAGCTCCTTTGGCCGAAAGTCAGATCAATACCGCTAAGGGATTCAGTGCTGAGGATCGTGCCGGTGTATAACCCGAGATTCGGCGTTCCGAAGGTGAAGACGTTCTCACCTGGGTGTAGGTCAAGATACGGAAAAATAGCAAAGCTTTGTGCGAAAGACGTAGTGACGGGGCAGATGGGCCCGTTCGGGCCGTCACAGGTAACGAAAAACTGTTTGAAGTCCGTTCACCGTACCTGTGAGAGTGTAAGTCTGGACCGCAGCTCCTGCCGAAGATGTCGCAAAAAGGCTGAGAATGCCGAGCAACGCGTATAGCCCACGCATCGACTGCGCCCTCCAGACTCGACTCGTCCTTCGAAGATACCACAAAGGGAATTGTTGGACGAGTCAGTGCTTCTGGACGAGGGACGTTTATGTCACATTGAGTGGATGTCCGCTCACCACCGAACTCAGACATCCATCCCCGAACATCTGAGTTCCACGCATTGCGCACGTTCAACCGCAAGCGTCTGCTCAAGGATACTCGGCTGATCGCCCGCGTCTTGCTAAATCACCTGAGACATAGGCGTCGTTTCGCTTTGACAGCTCTGCAGCGTCACACGGCCGGTGCACGTGTAGGAGACGTGGGCAGTTGCTAACTCAGTGGTTATCGCTGAAGTGGGTGCGGCATGGACGACGAGCAGAAGCCCAACGGGCCGCCAGCAGGATGTGTGTGGATGGCAGCTATCGCCTTCATCCTAGTCGCCGGGTACGTGGGCGCTACGGTCTTGGGTTTCATCGATGTAGCTAAGATGGTTGCACAATGACGCTTATCGACCGCCTGAAGCTGCTTCTGTGTGTTCCTCGGAAGCCGGGGCGCTGCAACGTGTGCGGTGACAAGACGCGGTTTAGTCGTCTCTGTGACGCTTGTTGGGAAGGCGATCAGCTTTGAAAGCGGGGTCAAGCTGCATCGCGTGGGTCGTCACTCTCGCAGTCGTCCTAGCGATCGCCTACAACGTCCTGTCCGTCGTCCTCTGATGTTCAAGCTGATCCAGGCGTTGCGGGGGGTCGCCGCGTTCTGGATCGTGCTGTTCCACGCTTCGGCTGGCGGTCACATCGAGACCTTGAAGGCGCACCTTCCGGGTTGGGTCGTGAAGCCGCTGTTTCAAACCAGTGAAGGCGGAGTGGCGATCTTCTTCGCGCTCTCGGGGTTCGTGATTGCCCACTCGATCCGCGACAAGCAGATCACGTCAGGCTTCGTCGGAAGGTTTGCGCTGCGGCGCTCACTCAGGCTCGATCCGCCTTATTGGGCAGCGATTGCACTCGCTGTGCTCGCCGGCGCATTCTCGGCCCACACCCACCAATGGCCGAGCGGTGGGCAGGTTCTTGCCCACCTGACCTACACGCAAACGCTGCTTGGCTTTGACCAGATCAATCCGGTGTTCTGGACGCTCACCTACGAAGTCCAGTTCTACCTAGTGCTGGTGGTGTCCGTCGGTCTGGCGCAGCGATACGGAAAGGCGTGGGTAGGCGTGCCCCTCGCGCTCATAGCAGTACTGTGGGGGACGCATTGGCTGCCAGAGATGCGCGGTCTGTTCGTCAACCTGTGGCACAGCTTCTTTATCGGATCCTTGGCTTACTGGGGCGTCAAGGACCGGAGAGCAGCGCTGGCCTGCGTCGCCCTTGCCGTGCTTCTGATGGCTGCCGGACCCAACGAGTTTACATCGGTTGCCGTCGTGACCGCGTTAGGGCTCATGGTCGCCGGGCAGAGGGGATGGCTTGAGAACGGCCTAAGCTGGCGCCCGCTTCAGGTCCTCGGTCAGATTTCGTACAGTCTGTACCTGACTCACAACCCTGTGACTGGGGCAGCGTTCTTCCTGTGCGTGAAGGCCAAGCTGCCTGAGTGGGCCTCGTTTCCGCTGGTGCTGGCCATCGACATCGCCTTTGCTGTAGCTTTCTGGTGGGCGCTGGAGCGGCCGTCTATGGCTCTGGCAAAGCGAGTGCGCGCTAACGCCACGATGGGGGTGGTGTAGGTTCGCCTTTGACCGGGGGGTGATGGAGATGTTGAGAGAGCGTCTAGTCGGCACATCACTGGGCAGAATGGCGTTGAGCGTTCGCGACGTTATCAGCCTGCTACGAACGCCACGAGTGGCGCTAGGAACAACCGTAAACGACCAATTGGCTCTTCCGCTACTTGTAAAGCTGTGCCGGCCAAGGGAAGTTTTTCTCGACGTGGGCGCTCACATTGGTTCGGTGATTGCCGAGGTCCAGCATCAATGCCCGACGGCCCATATCGAGGCTTTCGAAGCCATACCAGAAAAGGCGGAAAAGCTCCGCCGCAGGTTTCCCGGGGTTGCGATACATTCGTGCGCGCTGTCCGAGGATGCAGGCTCAGTGACATTCTATGTCGACACAGAAGAGAGCGGGTACAGCTCTCTCGCTGAGCGGCCTCATGGGAAGAAGATAGTCGTCTCCAAGTGCCGTCTGGATAGTCTGGTAGACCGAGCGGATCTGATCAAGATCGACGTCGAGGGAGCAGAGCTTGGCGTACTCCGCGGGTCTGACAAGCTAATTGAACGCAGCCGTCCAACGATCATGTTCGAAAGTGGACCGGGCAACGTGCTGGGCTACACCAAGGAGGCAATGTTCGCATGGTTCGCTGAGCGCAATTACGGTCTGTTCGCCCCGAACCGATTGGCGGGAACAGGTGGCGCCATGACTCTCGACGGATTTCTCGACAGCCACGAATACCCAAGGCGAACGACAAATTACTTCGCTCTGCCCATCGAGAAAGAAAGCGAGATACGCGGGCGAGCTTGATCGAGTGCTGGCCGGGAGAGTGCTGGTGTCACGAGCCGCATCAATCGAACGTCGGCTTTCCATCCAGATCAGACATTCGCCACCCAGCTTGAACAGTAGGGTTTTGACTGCTTGGATCGACTTGCGGGTGACGGCGTCTTTGACAATCGGCCAAGGCTAGTTGGCGCATTACAGCGCCCGCTGTGGGCGGTGGTGGCCGGCTTACCGGGGAAACTTGCCCCGTCCGAGGGTCACACCAGGGAAACTTGGAAGCTTCAGGGATAGAACATCGGACGGCAGAATTCCGCCGGAGTTTCCGGCTCCCGAATCCTGACCATACGGCGCAGCACGGAAACTTCGTTCTGCCGCTTCCATCTAGGCGTCGAGCTCGTCTTCGCTCACCGCGCTGGCCCGGCTCTGGATGAAGGCGAAGCGGTGTTCGGGGTTCTTGCCCATCAGCCGCTCGACGAGATCCTTGATCGGCTGCCGGTCCTCATACTGGCTCGGCAGGGTGACCCGCAGCATGGAGCGGGTGGCCGGGTCCATGGTGGTTTCCTTGAGCTGGTTGGGGTTCATTTCGCCCAGGCCCTTGAAGCGGCTGACTTCGACCTTCTTGCCCTTGAACTCCTTGGCCTCAAGCTCGGCGCGGTGGGCGTCGTCGCGGGCGTAGAGAGTCTTTGCGCCGGCCGTCAGGCGGTAGAGCGGTGGCTGGGCCAGGAACAGGTGGCCACGGCGGACCAGCTCGGGCATTTCCTGGAAGAAGAAGGTCATCAGCAGGGTGGCGATATGCGCGCCGTCGACGTCGGCGTCCGTCATGATGATGATCCGCTCATAACGCAACGCCGCTTCGTCGAACTTGTCCCGGATGCCACAGCCGAGCGCCAGTTGAAGGTCGGCGATCTCGGAGTTGGCGCGGATCTTGTCCTGGGTGGCACTGGCGACGTTGAGGATCTTGCCCCGGATGGGGAGGATCGCCTGGGTCTTGCGGTTGCGCGCCTGCTTGGCGCTGCCACCGGCGCTGTCGCCCTCGACGATGAACAGCTCGGTTCCGTCGGGGTCGTCGCTGGCGCAGTCGGTGAGCTTGCCGGGCAGGCGGAGCTTGCGGGCACTCGTGGCAGTCTTGCGCTTCACCTCGCGCTCGGCCCGGCGCTTCAGCCGCTCGTCCATCCGCTCGATGATCGAGCCGAGCAGCGCGCGGCCCCGGTCCATGTTGCCGGCGAGGTAATGGTCGAAATGGTCGCGGACGGCGGCCTCGACGAAGCGCGCGGCCTCGAGGCTGGTGAGGCGGTCCTTGGTCTGGCTCTGAAAGTGAGGATTGCGGATGAAGACGGACAGCATCAGCTCGACCCCGTTGAACACGTCGTCCGGGGTGATGTCCTTGGCGCGCTTGTTGCCGACCAGCTCACCGAACGCGCGGATGCCCTTGGACAAGGCAGCGCGCAGGCCCGCTTCATGGGTGCCGCCGTCGGGCGTCGGGATGGTGTTGCAATAGTAGCTTTCCGAGCCGTCGGAGTAGAGCGGCCAGGCGACCGCCCATTCGGCGCTGCCCTGACCATCGGGGAAGTCCTGCCGGCCCGCGAAAGGCGCGTTGGTTACGCAGGGGCGCTCGCCAAGCTGCTCGTTCAAATGGTCGAGCAGACCGCCCGGGAACTGGAAGGTGGCAGCTTCGGGGACGTCCGGAGAGGCGAGGCTGGGATCGCACTTCCAACGGATCTCGACCCCGGCGAAGAGGTAGGCCTTGGACCGGGCAAGGCGATACAGCCGCGCGGGGTCGAAGTTGTTGTCCGGGCCGAAGATCTCAGGGTCTGGGTGGAAGGAGACGCTGGTTCCGCGGCGGTTGGGTGCGGCGCCGACTTCCTCGAGCGGGCCGGTCGCGGCCCCGCGGGAAAAGGTCTGACGGTAAAGCTTCTTGTCCTTGGCGACCTCGATCACCGTCTCGGTCGAAAGGGCGTTGACCACGCTGACGCCCACGCCGTGCAGGCCGCCCGAGGTGGAGTAGGCCTTGCCCTCGAACTTGCCGCCCGAGTGGAGCGTGGTGAGGATGACCTCGAGCGCCGACTTGCCCGGGAATTTTGGATGGGGGTCGACCGGAATGCCGCGGCCGTTGTCGGTGACGGTCAGGCGATTGCCGGGCTCCAGCGTGACTTCGATCCGGCTGGCGTGGCCGGCGACAGCCTCGTCCATCGAGTTGTCGATCACTTCGGCGGCGAGGTGGTGAAGCGCGCGGGCGTCGGTGCCGCCGATATACATCCCCGGACGACGGCGCACCGGCTCTAGCCCCTCCAGCACCTCGATTGCCGAGGCGTCGTAGCTGTCGGGGGTGGATGAAGCGGAGGAAGAGCCGAACAGGTCCGTCATGATGCTTCGCTTCTTAGCACCGACGGGGGGATGCGCCACTGCGATGCAGCACCCTTGAAGCGAGTGACAAATATACCACATCACTGTTGCCGGGTGCTTGATGAGGCCCGGTGACGGGCTGCGGGAGGCCTATGCCGGATCGCCTGCCGTCCGCCTTGTTGCTCAACCACACACGAGGACAAGAACCATGCGTAGCGCTTTCGATTTTACCCCCTTCCGCCGCTCGGCCGTTGGCTTCGACCGGCTGTTCGACATGCTGGAGAACAATGCCGCCAGCGGGAATGGCGAGAATTACCCGCCTTTCGACCTGATCAAGGTCGACGACAACAAGTATCGGATCGAGGTGGCGGTTGCGGGCTTCAAGCGCGAAGAGATCGAGATTACCTCGCACCAGAACGTGCTGATCGTCCGCGGCCAGAAGGGTGAAGAGGCTAACGCCAACTACATCCACCGCGGCATTGCGACCCGCAGCTTCGAGCGGCGCTTCGCGCTTGCCGACCACATCAATGTGACCGGCGCTGACCTGCATGACGGGATGCTCTGCCTCGACCTCGTCCGCGAGATCCCCGAGGCGATGAAGCCGAGGAAGATCGAGATCGGTGCGACCGGCGAGCAGCCGCAGACCATCGAGGCGGAAGCGCGGCCTCGCGAGACCGAAGCCGCCTGAGCTTCGTTGTGAAGACGAGCCCCGGGGTGCCTTCGCATCCCGGGGTTTTCATCAGGGAGCGTGGGGAACGCTGGCGCTACCTTTGACCGCTTGGGCGTAAAGCCGGGTCAGCATGATCGAATAAGGCACCAGCACCAGCAATTCGCCGAGCAGGCCGAGAGCCGAAAGCAGCAGCGCGGCGACGCTCAGCGGATCGGGCTTGCCGAACGCCAGCAGGACCAGCGAGCCAACGACGGCACTGAGCGCGATGCTGACGATCAGCAGGACGGCGACGAACAGCAGCACGAAGCCAAGCAGGCGAAGCGTGTTGCCGGCGGTAAGCCGCCAGCTCCTAACCATCAGACGGATCGGGCTGCCGCCCTCCGCCGCCGCGATCGAGACGGCAAACTGCAGGCGGGCGAGGATGACCACGCCGAGGATAATACCCGCGAGGAAACCGAGGGCGCTCGCCGGGCTCGGCTGTTGCTGCTGACCTGCCGCGAGCAGGGCCGGAGCGAGCAAGGCGGTCAGCGGAAGCAGAACCAGCAGGACGACGCCGAGCACCGCCGGCGCCCGCTTGAGGCCGGAGCGAAGCGCGTCGCCGACCCGCTCATCCGAGTGGAGGGCAAGCTGGGCAATGGCGGTCAGTCCGCCGAAGCGGGCCCAGGCGACCAGCAGCAGCGCAAGCAGAAAGGACAGGGACCTGGTGGTCTGCGCATTCTGCGACAGGTCCGTCATTGCCGCTGGGCCGAGCACCGTGGCGATCATCAGCTGCGGAAGCACGAGGGTCATCAGGCCAAGCGGCCAGATCAGGCGGCCGTCACGGCGCAGAATGGCGCGGGTTTCGTCCCAGGCTCCTGAAAAGGATAGTTTCGTCACCCGTTCACTCTCCCCTTGGCGGCGCGCCAGTGCTTGCCCGCTTATGGTGGGACGGCAAGGGTGAGGCAACGGCTTGCGGGCACGGCGCGGAGGCGCCACGTGCGAATGCGCGATGAAGATTGATAGCATTGAGTGGCGGGTGAGCAAAGGTCAGGTGCCTTACCCCGAGGCGCTGGCCGAGATGGAGGCGCATGCCCGTGCCATCCGCGACGAGGGCGCGGCCGAGCGCATCTGGCTGCTCGAACACCCGCCCCTGTTCACTGCGGGCACCAGTGCCGACCCGTCCGAACTGTTCAATCCGCAGGCCTTTCCGGTGTTCAGTGCAGGCCGCGGTGGGCGATACACGTACCATGGGCCCGGGCAGCGGGTCGGTTACCTCATGCTCGACCTCGACAAGCGGGGGCGGGACATTCGGCGCTTTGTCCATGCGCTTGAAGGCTGGATGATCGCGGCGCTGGCGCAGCTTGGCGTGGAAGCGCGCCGGGAAGAAGGGCGGATCGGGATATGGACTGGCGCTGGTCCCGCACAGGCAAAGATCGGCGCCATCGGTGTCCGGGTCAGGCGCTGGGTCACGCTTCACGGCTTTTCGATCAATGTCGCCCCGAATTTGCAACACTTCGGCGGCATCGTGCCCTGCGGCATCGCCGAATTTGGCGTGACGAGCCTTGCGGCACTCGGCAATAAGGCGGGAACAGCCGAGCTGGACTCGGCGTTGTGGGCGCACTTGCCTGAATTCCTTGCGGATTTGGCCAAGTAGACGTACCCCCTTGAGGGGGCGGTCCAGTCACTCTATTGTGCATGTGATTTGTGACGCGGGCAAACCGCGCCAGATCGCCTATTTCCGAAGGGAGTCTTGAATGCGTGCTCTGATCCTGGTCGCTGGTGCGGCCCTCGCTGTCTCTGCGTGCAGCAGCAACAACACTGCGAATAACACCACCGAGGACGTGAACCTCACCACCGACATGAATGCCGGCATGACCGACATGAACGCCGGCATGACCGACATGAACGCCACTGACGCGAACATGTCGATGAACGCCGCCGACAGCAACATGTCGAGCGATTCGAACATGGTTTCGTCGAACACCACGACGACCACCACGACGAACACCACGAACGCGATGTAAGTCCAAACGCCTCCCTCACGGGGGGCGTTGGCTTTTGGAGAGGCTGTCGGCATAAGCCGGCAGCCTCTTTTCATTTCGGCGGAGCTGACCAACGCATGATCCGGACCTGCCTCATCGCGCTGGCGGCGCTTGGCCTGGCCGCCTGCGGCAAGGGCCAACCCGCCGAGGGCAACCAAGCGTTCAGCGACGACGATTTCACCGCCCAGGCCATCGTCGCCAATGACGTGACGGCGATCGATGCGGCCACGGGCGATGCGGCCAACATGGCTGCCGATGTTCCGCCGGACGCCACGCTCGACAATGGCGATGAAGGCGACGGCGGGTCCGATGCGTCGTCGGCCAAGACCGAGAAGCGCACTCCGCGTCCGGCGTCCGATGCTCGCAACAGCCGTAACGAGAATGACTCGGCGCCTTCCGCTGCCGCGCCAGCCACACCGGCGGCAGCCGGGAATATCGTCGGCTAGGGCAGCCCGACCAGCTTGTGCGCCTGCAGAGTCAGTCGCCACTTCGGCCGGGTCATCGCCAGGGTAATGGCGGCCGCGACAGCCTCGGCCGGCTGAGCTCCGTCCATCGGCTGGACGAGGAAGTGGGCGAAGTTCCAGTCTTCCAGTGCCGCCGGGTCGATCCCTTCCTGCGGCCAGACCAGCTTGAGCTCATCACCGGAGCGCTGGACGACATCGGTGCCCGCCTTGGGGCTGATGCAAAGCCAGTCGAGTCCGGGCAGGGCGGGCAGCGTGCCGTTGCTTTCCATCGCGACCCGGAAGCCCCGCGCGTGCAACTCATCAAGCAGGGGGAGGTCGAGCTGGAGCATCGGTTCTCCGCCCGTGATCACCACCAGCCGCTCTGCCAAGCCGCCATCCCAGACCGCTTGGACATGATCGGCCAGCGTCTCCGCGTCAGCGAACTTACCGCCTCCCGGCCCATCGGTACCGACGAAGTCCGTGTCGCAGAAGCGGCATTGCGCCGTCGCCCGGTCCGCCTCCCGCCCGCTCCACAGATTGCATCCGGCGAAGCGCAGGAAGACTGCGCGGGCACCCGCCTGCACTCCCTCCCCCTGAAGGGTAAGGAAGCATTCCTTGACCGCGTAGGTCATGGCTGTGCGTAGTGCGTAGGGTCAGGCAGACCGGCGTCCTCGAAACCCTTGGCGCGCAGGCGGCACGCGTCGCACTCCCCGCAGGCGCCGCCCAGGGCGCCCGGATCGTAGCAGCTGTGGCTGATGCCTGCATCAAGCCCGAGCCGCGCCGCCTCGCGGGCGATGTCCGCCTTAGTCATCTGCTGCAATGGAGCGTGGATGGTGAAAGGCTCGCCCTCGACCCCGGCCTTGGTCGCAAGGTTGGCGAGACTCTCGAACGCCGCCACGAATTCGGGCCGGCAATCGGGATAGCCTGAATAATCGAGGGCGTTGACGCCGACGTAGAGGTCCCGCGCGCCCGCCGCTTCCGCCCAGCCCAGCGCCAGGCTGAGGAAGATGGTGTTGCGGGCGGGGACGTAAGTCACCGGAATTCCCTCGCCCACGCCGTCCTTCGGCACTTCGCCGTCCCCGGTCAGCGCAGAGCCGCCGAAAGCGGTCAGGTCCATCGGCAGCACGATGTGCTGGTCGGCGAGATCGGCGGCGATGCGACGCGCGGCGGCAAGCTCGACCCGATGGCGCTGGCCATAGTCGACCGTGAGCGCAAGCACGCTGAAGCCGGATTCGCGGGCCAGGGCGGCGCAAACCATCGAGTCGAGCCCGCCCGAGAGCAGGACCACGGCGCGACGCGCGGGGGATGAGCTGGCGATGGTGGTCATTTGCGCGGCCACTTAAAGGCGCGGACCGCAAAAAAGAAGGGCCGCCCGAAGGCGGCCCAGGTTCGGGGCAAGCCCGATAGGGAGGAAAGCGTGCCCCGAAGAATGAAGCACCGGGTCGTGATAAGCCTGTTCTGCTAAACAAGACCTTAATGGTTACCGCAAGTTCCGGATTTTCTTGCAAACAATTCGTAATGGAAGGGTTCGCCGGAATGGATGCCCTGGGTCTCGACCCGGAGCGAGCGGGGGGTGAGGGTGGTGAGCTTGGCTTGCCCGAAATCGCCGCCGGGGCAGCTGTAGCGGACGACCGTGTCGCTGCCCGTTTGCGAGATGATCGACCGGCTGCAGGTCGACCCGCGATGCTCCCATTGTCCAAGCGCGGCGAAGTCTTTCACGCACAGGTTCACGGCATGGCTTCCAGTCGCGCTTCGGCTGACCGACCACAGGCCCGGCTCCAGGCTGGACAGCGGGCCGGCAAGGGCAGCAAACGTCGTGCCTGAAGCCACCAGGCCACCAATCAGCAAAGGCAGAAAAGAGCGCATTACCGTGCTATTCTAGCACGCTCTCAGGCTTCATCGAAGTGGACCGGGAAACTGGTCGAGCAGAATTCACAATCGACCCGGATGAGCCCGTCGTCCCCCTTCATCGCCTCACGTTCCTCGGCCGGGAAACGGGCGATCACGGAACGTACATAGTCGGGGTCACAGCGGCAGCCGCGCGCCAGTGGGAGGCGATCGAGGGTGCGCACCTCCGGCTCCTCATGGAACAGGCGCCAGACCAGCTCCTCGAGTGGCAGTGCAGGGTCGGTCAGCTCGCCCGGGCCTACGGTCTGCACCAACGCGGCGACATGGTCCCAATCGGGATGGTCCATGCGCGTGTGCAGCCGCTCGCGGCCGACCTCGCCCTCCGGCAGGTGCTGGAATAGGATTCCGCCACCGATCCACCTGCCATCTTCTCCCTTGCGCGCGGCCAGGCGGACAATGCTGGGGATCTGTTCCGACTGGCTGAAATAACTTTGCGCCGCCTCGGCCAGGCTGTCGCCCTCCAGCGGGACGATGCCCTGGTAGCGCTCGTCGGTCGCGGGTTGGTCGAAGGTGATGGCGAGGTAGCCGTGGCCAAACAGGCTGGCGAGGCTGGGCGTGCGAGTATCCGCAAGACGGGCCGGATCGTGCCGGACGTAGCCGCGCAGCTGACCATTCAGATAATCGCAGACCAGCAGGTCGACGATCCCCTCCTTCGTCTGGGCCTGGAGGGTCAGCTGACCGTTGGGATCCTTGAGCAGTGCACCGAGCAACGCCGTCAACGTCAGCGCCTCGGCGAGGAGCTGCTCAATCTGCGGGGGATAAGCGTGCGCGGACAGCACCTGATCGAGCGCCGGACCAAGTCGGGCGGCACGGCCGCGTGCGTGGCGTGTCGGGATGGTGACGCCAAGCGCCACGTCGAGAGTCTGGATGTCGGGAGTCATACCCGACGGAGATAGGAAGCGCTTTTGCCTGCAGCAAGCGAGCGAGGATCAGTCCTCGCCGTGCTCCGCGGCGGCACGGGCGGCGGCATTCGCTTCACGGTGAGCGTTGGTGCGGTGAAGGCGCTCGGCCATGGCGTCCCACGCGAGGGCGGCGTTGAAGTTTCGCTCCCGCACGTTGTTGAGGGTCGATTGCTCGGCCTCGCTGCGGCAGTGAGCGGCGCGCTCGGTATAGAATTCCAGAGTGGACATCAGCGCTTCTCCGCTTGGGTATGACAACGGGAACTGGCCCGCCGAACCTTGGTCCGGCGGGCCCGACGCTTACGCTGCCTGGAGGTTGACGGCGCTGTTCCGGCCGTCGCGACCCGACTGCAGCTCATACTGAACGCGCTGTTCGCGATCGAGGCTCTGCATGCCGGCAGCTTCAACAGCCGAGATGTGGACAAAAGCGTCGCCGCTGTTGTCGTCGGGCTGGATGAAGCCATAACCCTTGTCGGCGTTGAAGAATTTGACGGTTCCGGTGATCATAAAGGTAGTCCTTCTCGTGCGGCGCCGCGAACTGCCGAAGCGCCGGCTAGGAGCGGCGAAGAGAGAAGGAAGAAAGGTGCCGCAAAGCGCCCGTAGACCGTCAACTTGCGACTGATAGCCACCAACACATGGGCGCATTGGCGCATTTTTACAAGGCGCGTGGCCTAGATGATGACCAGCACCACATCACGGAAGCAACCGTTGCCGAGCAGCGGTTAGGCAAGAATTGTGATCCGATCCGGTCCGACAAAGACAGAATGAAGATCAGGCGGCCTGCGCGGGTAGTTCGTATGCCGCCGATGCGGCGCTCAGGCCTTCAACGAAGGCGCGAATGTCGGCTTCCTCGATGATCAGCGGCGGGAGGACGCGAACGACATTGTCGCCCGCTGCGACGGTCAGGATACCTTGCGTGCGCAGGTAGCCGACAAAGGCGCGGCTGTCGGTCTTCATCTTTATGCCCAGCATGAGGCCAAGGCCGCGCACGCTTTCGAACAAGTGGTCGTGGTTTGGGATCATCTGCTCCAGCGCGGAGCGGAGGCGCTCACCCATCATGCGGACGTGCTCCAGGAACTCCGGCGTCGCGACCACGTCGAGCACGGCTTCGCCGGCGGCCATTGCCAGCGGATTACCGCCGTAGGTCGAGCCGTGTGTGCCGATCACCATGCCCTGCGCGGCATGTTCGGTGGCGAGACAGGCGCCCATCGGGAAGCCGCCGCCGATGCCCTTAGCCGAAGCCATGATGTCGGGGGTGATGCCGTATTGCTCGTAGGCGTAGAGCGTTCCGGTGCGGGCAACGCCACACTGCACCTCGTCGAGCACTAGCATCAAGTCGTGCTCGTCGCATGCCTTGCGGAGGCCCTGCATGAACGCCTGGCTCGCGGGGCGGATGCCGCCTTCGCCCTGGATCGGTTCGACCAGGAAGCCGGCGGTGTTCTCGTCGATGGCGGCCAAAGCGGCGTCCAGATCGTCGAATGCGACGACCTTGAACCCTTCGAGCAACGGCGCGAAGCCGTCGCGCAGCTTCGACTGATCGGTTGCGCTGATGGTCGCCATGGTGCGGCCGTGGAACGCGTTGGAAAAGGTGATCAGCGTGTGCTTGTGCGGGTTGCCGCGGGCGTGATGGTAGCGGCGCGCCGTCTTGATCGCACACTCGACCGCTTCCGCGCCGGAGTTGGTGAAGAAGACGGTCTCGGCGAAGGTCAGGTCGACCAAGCGCTGCGCCAGGTGCTCGCCCTGCGGAGAGCCATAGAGGTTGGAGACGTGCATCAGCGTCTCTGTTTGCTTCTGGATCGCGCCGATCAGGTGTGGGTGGCTGTGGCCGAGCAGGTTGACCGCAATGCCGCTGGCGAAATCGAGGTAACGCTCGCCGCCTTCGCCGATCAGGTACACGCCTTCGCCCTTGACCGGTCGCACCTCGCAGCGCGGGTAAACGGGCATGAGCGGCGTGATGGCCATGGCGGCGGAGTCCTCTTCGTGAGTGGCGGTATGCCGCGCTCTTTAGCCGGGAGAGGGTGCAAAAGAAAAGGCGGCTCGGGTTCGCCGAGCCGCCTTTCCATGCCGTCAGAGGCGATGCTTAGCCGGGGAAGCGGCCGTGATCGTCCTCGTAGCGGTCGTCGCGGCCGTCACGGTCGCGATCGTAGGGGTTCGGCTGGTTGTAGCCGTTATACCCATTGTAGCCGTTGTAGCCGTTCTGGTTGCCCCAGCGTCCCTCGCGGCGACCCTCGCGGGCCTCGGCGTAGATGCGGCGCTCAAGGTTCGCGAGGCGAACATCGATGTCGCGGCGCTCCTGCCAGTTGAGACCGTTGTAGCCGCTGCGGGCGACACGGATACGGAGATTGGCCGCCTCGTTGCGAAGACCGCGATACTCACCGCGGTTAAGCAGTCCGCGCTGGCCAAGCATGTCGATCCGCTGGGTCAGCTGGTCAATCCGAACCATATAGTTCTGACCGCCCTGGTTGTAGCCATACTGAGGCTGGCCATACTGCTGGCCATAACCGTACTGCTGGCCATACCCCGGCTGATAATATTGAGCGGCGGCGGGCGAGGCGGCGGCGATCGCGCTGGTGGCGACGGCGGCGGCGATGATGAACTTACGCATGGTGCATTCACTCCCTTCGAGTGTTGATGGGAGCGGTCTACCGAACCGGCGGTGTGGCGGGCCTGAACGCAGTCGTTAGCTGAGGTTCACCCGGTCAGTTCTTGATTTTCCAGCCGCTGCGCAGAAGTGCATAGCAGAGCGCCCAGAGCACCAGGTTCAGGATGCCGAGACCGATCGCCCCCACCCACAATGGGGAGTCCGCCGCCTGGAGGAAGCCGTAGCGGAAGCCGCTGATCACATAGAAGAACGGATTGAGGTGGCTGACCGCACGAAAGGCGGGGGATAGCTGCTCGACCGAGTAGAAGGTGCCGCTGAGGAGCGACAGAGGCGCGACCACGAAGTTGGTGACGGCCGCGGCATGGTCGAACTTTTCGGCCCAGATGGACGTCAGCAGGCCGAGGAAGCTCAGTAGCAGCGATCCCATGAGCCCGAACCAAAGCAGGCTCAGCGGATGGCGGACCCAGACATGGACGCCCGGAAACAGGCTCATGGCCAGCCACACGGCACCTCCGACCAGGATGGCGCGGGTTACGGCCGCGCCGACGAGGCCGGCGATCAGCTCACCCGTGGACAAGGGCGGCATCAGATAGTCGACGATCGTGCCCTGGATCTTGCCCACAAGCAGGGAGAAGCTCGAATTTGCGAACGCATTCTGCATCATCGCCATGACGATGAGGCCGGGCGCGATGAAGTCGGCGAAGGGAACGCCCAATACGGTGCGGCCGGTGCGGCCCATGGCGACAGTGAAGATCACCAGGAACATGAGGGTGGTCACGGCCGGCGCCCAGACGGTTTGGGTCTGGACCTTGAAGAAGCGCCGCACCTCCTTCACATATAAGGTCTTCAGGCCTCCCCAGTTCACGCCGTTCAGGCGGGCTTCGCCGGGCGCGCTGCGCATCCAGGCAGCGTTCGCGGATGAGGGGACGGGGGCAGGCTGGTTGTTCACGATGGAATCGCCTATCGGCTGCGGCCCCGCGCCGCAACCACGGCGTCCGAGGCATGGAAAGAGTTACTTCACGATGAGCTGGACTGACGAGCGGATCGACCGCCTGAAAGCGATGTGGACCGAGGGCAAGACCGCCTCGCAGATCGCTGAGGAACTGGGCGGCGTATCGCGCAATGCCGTCATCGGCAAAGCCCATCGGCTCGGGCTCGATTCGCGACCTTCGCCCGTCAAGGGCAATGAAGAGAAGGCGGAGGCCGCGCCGGCGCCCGCCGGGCCCAAGCCGACCGCCAAGCTGGTAACCGAGCCGACCCGTGTGAAGGAGCGGCCGGCGATTGCCGCCGCCCTCGAGGCCGCCGCGCCGATGCCGCCGGCCCCGACTCCCGCGCCCCCTCCGGTCGCCGCCACGCCCAACGCGCCGAGCAAGCCCGAGCCCACCATCCAGTATCGTTCGATCGGCCCAGGCGGCTTCGTTCGTCAGGGTCCGGGCGAGCAGCAGGCACCGATCCCGCCCGCGCCGCCGCGCCGCCTGGTTCCGGCCAAGCCGAGCGCCGAGGTCGCCGACAAGACCAGCCTGCTCGAACTCAACGACCGCATCTGCAAGTGGCCGATCGGCCATCCGGGTGAACCTGATTTCCACTTCTGCGGGGAGCAGGCCAACCCGGGCTTCCCTTATTGCGTGCAGCATTGCGGCGTGGCCTATCAGGCGCAGCTGCCGCGCCGCGACCGCCGCCCGCCGCCGCCGCTGCCGTTCGGCGGTCCGCGGGTCCGCTAAGCACTCTGCTCCATGGCGCCGCGCCGCTGGACCGACTGGTGGCGCGCGCCCTGGTGGCTGCTGGCGCTGGCGACCGGCGCCAAGAGTTTCGCTGACAATCCACTGTTGGGATCGCGGGCGCTAAACGCCCGCGGGCTCCACGCCGCTCGCGTCAGGCTCGCGCATCGGCTGACCGTCAGGCGCCGCCGATGGCTTGCGCCCAGCGTCCCCACTGCCTGGCGGGAGGCGTTCGATCGCGACGGGTTCGTCGTCATCCCGGGCGTGCTTGCCGCCGCTGAGCTTGCGGAGGTGCAGCGCGCATTGGCTACACAGCCGCTCCCAACGCGGGCGCATCTGCAGGGCGACACGATCACCGCGCGTGTCCTGTTCGACCATGACGCGGGGCGGCGCCTTCCCGCGCTTGAGCGGTTGCTGCGGCGACCAGAGGTCCGTGCCCTGTTCTCTTACGCGGCGGGCACCCTTACTCCACCGATCCATTATCTTCAGACGATCCTCGGCGGGGCCGCTCCGGGGGACCTGCCCGACCCGCAGGTTCATCTTCATGCCGACGCTTTCTATCCCTCCATGAAAGCGTGGCTGTTCCTTGCCGACGTCGCCGAGGACGGCCGCCCGCTGACCTATGTGGCGGGGTCCCACCGGCTGACGGCGGAGCGGCTGGCGTGGGAACAGGCGCGGAGCCTGACCGTGCTGGAGCATGGGGATCGCCTGTCGCAGCGCGGTTCCCTTCGGGTGGAGCGGGAAGAGCTCGCGGGTCTTGGCCTGCCTGAGCCGACCCGCTTCGCGGTACCTGCCAACACCCTGCTCGTTGCGGACATGTTCGGTTTCCACGCCCGGGGCGATTCCGATCGGCCGACGACGCGCGTGGAACTGTGGTCCTATAATCGCCGTCCACCATTCCTGCCGGACCTTGGCCGCCGCCTCCTGGCACTTGCGCCGCGGTCATGGGCCGGGGGAGGGGTCGTCTATCGAGCAACCGACCTGCTGGACCGGCTTGGGCTGCGGCGCCAGCATTGGCACGACATTGGCCCGCAGCCGCCGGCCGCGCCCGATCTGCGTGGCCGGGCTCCGGAGACACTGCTTTGAGGAAGCGTTACGCCGGTTGAGGGCCGCCAGGTGCGGGCACCTGCCCTGCCGGGTTTTGCGTGGGCGTCTGCACGGCGAGCTCGTCGGCCTGGCGTTCGTAATAATCGGCAAGGTCGATCAATCGGGCAGCGCCTTCGCGGTCGAGGACACCTTTGGCCAGCCGCCGGCACCGTGCCGCCTGCTCACGGAGATACGCGGGTTCGTTACTCATGGGCAATAAGCCTAGAGGCCTATGCGGCCCCAATTAAGGTGGCCTTTCTGCCGTGCGTTTCGATTCGCAACGGACATTGAGTGATCAGCGCCACCGCGCCAACGGCGGAAGGCTCATCAGGATGGCGTCGATGTTGCCGCCGGTCTTCAGCCCGAAGAGCGTGCCGCGATCGTAGAGCAGGTTGAACTCGACGTAGCGGCCGCGGAACTCCAGCAGGCGCTCCATTTCGGCGGCGTCGAACGGCTGATCCATTCGCTTGCGCACGAGGGGCGGGAAGGCGGCGAGGAAGGCCTCGCCAACGGCTCGGGTAAAGGCGAAGTCTGAGCCGAAGTCGCTCTCCAGCCGATCGTAGAAGATCCCGCCAACACCGCGCGCAACCTGCCGATGGGGGAGCCAGAAATAATCGTCCGCCCATTTGGCGAAGCGCTCGTAATAGTCCGAGCCATGTGCGTCGCAGGCCCGGCGGAGTTCCGCGTGGAAGGCGGCGGTGTCTTCAGGGTATGGCAGGGCTGGATTGAGGTCAGCGCCGCCTCCGAACCATCGCTTGCCGGTGGTCAGAAAACGAGTGTTCATGTGCACGGCCGGAACATGCGGATTGGCCATGTGCGCAACCAGGCTGATGCCGGTCGCGAAGAAGCTCGGGTCCTCTTCGGTACCGGGGATGCTTTTCGCGAATTCGGGACTGAAGGCCCCGTGGACGGTGGAGACATTGACCCCGACCTTCTCGAACACCTTGCCGGCCATTTGCCCGCGCACCCCGCCGCCGCCGGGCGCACCGTGGTGATCGGTTCGGTCCCAGGGCGTGTAGGTGAAGGCCGCGTCACTGCCCGCCTCGCGCTCAATCGACTCGAACTCGGCGCAGATGCGGGTGCGAAGCGCCTCGAACCAGCTGCGAGCGGCGGATTGTTGGGGATCGAGCTCCATGGGCTGCGCCGATAGGCCAAGCCGCGCGTGGCCGAAAGACCATGTTGTGAGTTACTGACCGTCCCCAATCTACACTTGGCGGACGCGGTTCGCCTCGCTATCAGCACCGCCAATCCGTCCCGGGGCCTTCCGTGGCGGCTTTCGTCATAGGTGCTCGCCCGCGGACCGCAGGTGGTGCCAACCAACGATGACCTAGTGAAGGGTTTTGGGATTTCGATGGCTACTGTGAGTGATCCCGCGCAGCCGATCATGCCCGGCGAACCGGTCGTGGACGCTGCCGACGGGCACGCGGACGGCGTTCGCCGGCGGGACTTCATCAACATCGCGGCGACCAGCTTCGCCGGTGTCGGCGCGGGCGTCGCGGTGGCGCCGCTGCTGATGCAGATGGCGCCCTCGGCCGACGTTCAGGCGTTGTCGACCACCGAAGTGGACATCTCCAAGATCCAGCCCGGTCAGGGCATCAAGGCGGTGTGGCGCAAGCAGCCGGTGTTCATCCGCAATCTGCTGCCGAAGGAAATCGCGGCCGCCAATGCGGTAGACGTGGCGACTCTTCGCGATCCCCAGACGCTGGCCGAGCGGACCAAGCCCGGCAAGACCAACTGGCTGATCACGCTCGGCGTCTGCACTCATCTTGGCTGCGTGCCGCTCGGCATTGGTGAGGGTGAGACCCGCGGTGAGTATGGCGGCTATTTCTGCCCTTGCCACGGCTCGGTCTACGACACGGCCGCCCGCATCCGCAAAGGCCCCGCGCCGAAGAACCTGCAGGTGCCCGAGTACAAGTTCACGTCCGCCACCGTCGTTCAGATCGGTTGAGGTAAGCCACGATGAGTTTTGCCTGGGCCAAGCCCTACGAGCCGAAGTCCCCGTTCACCAAGTGGGTGGACGAGCGCCTGCCCCTTCCGCGCCTGGTCTATGGCGCGATTGGTGGCGGTTATCCGGTCCCCCGGAACCTCAACTATTTCTGGAACTTCGGCGTTCTCGCCGGTCTTGCCCTGGTGATCCAGATCATCACCGGCATCGTGCTGGCGATGCACTATTACAGCTACGCCGCCGGCGCCTTCGACAGCGTTGAGCGCATCATGCGCGACGTCAACGCCGGCTGGGTGATCCGCTACGTTCACCAAAATGGCGCCAGCTTCTTCTTCGCCGTCATCTACATCCACATCTTCCGCGGTCTGTTCTACGGTTCGTACAAGGCGCCACGCGAAATGGTGTGGATGCTGGGCGTCGTGATCTACCTGCTGATGATGGCCACAGCCTTCATGGGGTACGTCCTGCCGTGGGGTCAGATGAGCTATTGGGGCGCGCAGGTCATCACCGGCTTCTTCTCGGCCATTCCGCTGATTGGTGAGCCGCTGCGCATCTTCCTGCTCGGTGGTTACGCACCTGACCAGGCCGCGCTGACCCGCTTCTTCTCGCTCCACTACCTGCTGCCGTTCGTCATCGCCGGCGTGGTCATTCTCCACATCTGGGCGCTGCATATCCCGGGTTCGTCGAACCCGACCGGCGTGGACGTCAAGGACGAGAAGGACACGCTTCCCTTCCACCCGTTCTATACGGCGAAGGATGGGTTCGGCATGGGCGTGGCGCTGATCATCTTCTCGATCTTCGTCTTCTTCCTGCCGTTCAGTCTCGGCCACCCCGACAACTACATCGAGGCGAATCCGCTGGTGACCCCGGCGCACATCGTTCCCGAGTGGTACTTCTGGCCGTTCTACGCGATCCTGCGCAGCTTCACGGTGGATTTCATCCTGCCGGCCAAGCTGTGGGGCGTGCTGGCGATGTTCAGCGCCGTGCTGCTGCTGTTCTTCCTGACCTGGCTGGACCGGTCACCGATCCGCTCGACCAGCTATCGTCCGGTCTACAAGATCTTCTTCTGGATCCTGGTCGCCGACGTGATCCTGCTGGGCTATGTCGGACAGGCGCACATCACGCCCGTCAACGTCGCGCTCGGCCAGGTCGCCGCAGCCTATTATTTCCTGCACTTCCTGGTCATTCTCCCGCTCGTCTCCAAGTTCGAGAAGCCGCTTCAGCTGCCCAACTCGATCACGGAAAGCGTGCTTCACGGAGAGGACAAGGAAAGCGCACCGTTCGGCCTCGCCACCACTGGCGGGTCCACCACGGCTCCGGCCGCGGCCGAGTAAGGGGACAGACAGGACAATGGTCCGGATTATCGGTTTCTTCGTCGGGCTCGGCTTTGTCGGTGTCCTCTTTCTTTCGCTGATCTCCAATGGAGTTGAGGCGATCAAGAGTCCTCCGCCGGCTACGGCCGAAGAGGAGTTCCACCTCAAGCCCAAAGACGTGCAGTTCGCGACCGACGGCCCGTTCGGCCGATTCGACCGGGCGCAGCTGCAGCGCGGCTTCCAGATATACAAGGAAGTCTGCTCGGCTTGCCACAGCATCAAGGAAGTGAGCTTCTACCAGCTCAAGGACCTGGGCTATAACGAGGCCGAGGTGAAGGCGATTGCTAGCCAGTGGGCGACGGAAGTCCCGTCGGTGAACCCGGACACGGGCGAGCCCGCAACCCGCAAGGCGCTGATCTCCGATCGCTTCCCGAGCCCCTACGCCAACGAGACGGCCGCTCGCGCTGCGAACAACAACGCGCTGCCGCCGGACCTCTCGCTGATCACCTCCGCACGCGAGGGTGGGGCGCACTACGTTTATTCGCTGCTCACCGGCTATGCGAACCAGCAGGGCTACAGGAACGCCAAGGGCCAGGAGTTGCTCAAGGAATTCCCGGACGTGAAGACGCCCGCGGGCCTGCACTTCAATCCCTATTTTGCCAACCTGAACGTTGCCATGCCGCCGCCGCTGGTTTCGAACGGCCAGGTGACCTACGCCGATGGGACCAAGTCTACCGTCGACCAGATGGCCAAGGACGTCGCCAGTTTCCTCGTCTGGACCGCGCAGCCGAAGCTCGAGAGCCGGCTCAGGACCGGGTGGGTGGTGCTGCTGTTCCTCACCATCGCGACGGTGCTGGCCTACATGGCCTACCGGAACATCTGGGCGAACGCCAAGCGCGAGGTCGCCATTCGCGGACCGCTGGAGCCCGCCTTCCGGCAGCGGATGGACGAGCAGAAGGCCGAGCGGGGTATCGCTGGCTAGTTCTCCTCAGGAGACACAGACAAAGGGGGCGGTCCAGTAAATGGGCCGCCCTTTTTTTGCGGCTCAGGCGGAGCGGCCGAGCGCGCGCGAACGAGCCCTGGATTGCTTCGCCGCTTCACTGCTCTCAATGACGCGGGAATGACCGACCTGCGCGCGCTGATCCGCACCATCCCCGACCATCCCCGGCCCGGAATCCAGTTCCGCGACATCACGACGCTTCTCCTCGATCCCGCTGGCCTTCGCGCCACCGTCGAACGGCTTGCAGACACCGTTTCTGACCGGCCGGACCTGATTGCCGCCATTGAAGCGCGCGGCCTCGTGATCGGCGCGGCGTTGGCGGTGAGGCTGGGATGCGGGCTGCTGCTCATTCGCAAGGATGGAAAGTTGCCTGGTGGGACGATCGCCGAGGATTATGCGCTGGAATATGGCAGTGACCGGCTGGCCATGCACGTCGACGCCTTCACGCCGGGCGCCAAGGTGCTCGTTGTCGACGACCTGCTTGCCACGGGCGGGACCGCGCTGGCGGCAGCGCGCCTGGTGCGCAGAGCCGGCGGCGAGGTGACCGGCGCCCGCTTCGTCGTTGATCTGCCGGCGCTGGGTGGCGCAGAGAAGCTGAGGGAAGAGGACATCGAGACGCACTCCCTGCTCCAGTTTGACGGAGACTGAACTCGCCTTGTCGGCGTGGTTCAGCTCGCCTTCGAGATCAATGTCGCTGCAGGTCAGGTCATTGGTGACGGTGACTTGCTGGCTAGGGCCTGCTGCAAGGCCAGTGCATCGCCCGTCGCTGCGCTGCTCGCCGTGTTATCGAAGATGCACCAGCGGTCGCCGGCGTCCGCGGCGATCTGGTCGGCATAATCGACGAGGCGGTCGCCGTAGCTGGAGCGGTAAATTACTGGGGAGCCGTGCAGGCGCCAGTAGCGCAGTCCGGTCCACCCGCCCGGTTCGGCTGCTTCTGGTACCCGCGCCGGATCGGCCGCGACTCGCGCTACGCGCAGCTCGGCCAACAGCGCGTCGCACTCGGTCTCGAACCAGCTCGGGTGCCTCGGTTCACAGGCAAGCAGAGCCGGAGACAAGCCCCGCAACAGCTCTACGAAGTGGCGAAAGAGGTCAGCATCAAACGCGAGGCTCGGCGGCAGCTGAATCAGCAGAACGCCCATTTTGGAGCCAAGCAAGCTGGCCTGCTCGATGAACGTCGGCAGCAGGTCGGCGCAGTCGGCCAGTCGCCGCTCGTGAGTGATCGTCTTGGGCAGCTTGACCGAGAAGCGGAACCCATCGGGCACACTGTCCCGCCACTTCTCCCAGGTCGAGAGCCGGTGAGGCCGATGAAAGCTGCTGTTGATCTCCGCCGCAGTGAGTTTCGTCGCATAACGCTCGAGCGCGCTCCCCTCGACAGGGAAGGAGGAAGCACAGTTCTTGGCGATGCTCCAGCCAGCAGTGCCGATCCGGGTTGATGCTGGCGCTCTGCTCACTCCTGAGAAACGCCGGTTCGCGACTTCGGTCGCATTGTGCGGCAAACCCGTTGCGAAGCGCGGCGTATTCGGCAAATGACGGCGGCGGGGGCTCGACCAAGATCGTCAGATGCTTGGCGACACAATCATTTCGCAAGACTGATCAATGGCTCGGGCAAATTTCGGTTCTCGCCGGGTCGGCGCAGCTGGTCTTACGGCCAACGAGCGCAAGCTCCGCGTTTTGCAAGAGAAAACAGAAGAGAGCGATGGCTGAGTCGACGGCAAGATTGGACCACGGTTCGCTCGAGTGGCTGCTCTCGCTTGAGCAGGAGCGCTTCATTGCGGCCGTGTTTGAAGCTCTCCTCGGCCGTTCGCCTGATCCGACCGGGATCAAGCACTACCTGTCGCTGCTGGAGCGCAAGAAGAACAAGCTGCAGGTCATCTCGGACCTCTACCATTCAGCGGAGGCCAAGGCTCGTCCTCAAAGGACGGATGTCATCGAAGCGGTGTTCAGACACGACCACCCGCTGCTCAGCCGTGTGATAAAAGCCCCGCGCCGTGCGCGCAGCATGGCACCGCTGCCAAGTACCCCTTCGCCGCCTGCGTCGTTGCTGGCGGAGCTGGACCACCATATCCGCGCACGACACGAGGAATTGCTCAACGCCATTCACGGCAAGGGAAATGTCATCCAGGACAAGCTGCTGCAGCTTGAATATATCCTGGAGAGTGTGGGTCGGTCGCAGCCCGATGAGGCCTTGGGTGATCCCCGCTCCGGCTTCATCTTCAACCTGTCGACCAGCAATCACTGGCGAACCCATCCGGTCGGGATTGTGCGGGTCGAGCGCGAGATTGCAGCCCATCTACAGCGCTTTCGAAATGTCGACTTCGTATTGTGGGACAAGAGCAGCCGCTGCTTGAAGAAGCTGCCGTCGGTCCATGCGGAGCGGATCCTGACACCCGCTTGGTGCGATCCCGCTTCTCCAATGCTGGAGTACGACCCCGGCCAGTTTGTCGAGCCAATCATTCGGCCCGGAGACACCTACATCTCACTCGGTCTCGACTGGGATCACGCGCCCGTCGACCAGGTCCTGGCTTATCTCCGCCGGTTCGAGGCGAAGGCGGTTCTCGCCTGCTACGACACCGTCCCCACGCAGTTTCCCGAATTCCTCGTGCGCGAGGAGATCGGCAGCGAGTTCCGGCATCATCTGGTCGACATGGCTCATGGTGCGAGCAAGGTGTGGGCCATTTCGGAGGCGACGAAGCGCGACCTGCTCGGCTTCTGGGACAGCGCCCGTCTGGAACGCGAACCGCCGCCGGTTACGACCGTTCCCTTGGCAAGCTTCTGTGCCCCGTCGGACCTACCCCAGCTCAACGAGCGGGAGCGGGGCGTCCTTCGCGACGTGTTCGTGAAGGGTGAGTACGTTCTTTACGTCAGCTCGGTCGAGCCGCGGAAGAACCACAAGCTTATGCTCGATATCTGGCGCGAGCTTTGGGAGGAGCGGGGCGTCGACTGCCCGCAGTTCGTGTTCGTCGGAATGCGCGGGTGGGGCACTGAAGACCTGCTGCAACGGACCAGCCGGATGGCGGCTTACCGCGGTGGCAAGATCACCGGGCTGCATCACGTCAGCGACGAGCTGCTTGCCCATCTGTACCACCATTGCTCCTTCACCGTTTTCCCAAGCCATTATGAGGGTTGGGGGCTGGCCGCGACCGAAGCCATGGCGTTCGGCAAGGTCTGCGTGATCGCCAACAACAGCTCGCTGGGCGAGGCGACGCAGGGACTGATGCCGGCTCATCACCCGCTCGACTTCCCCGCGTGGAAGGCGGAGATCGAGCGATTGCTTGATGATGTTCCCTACCGCCAGTCGCTGGAAGCCAGCATCGCGGCAAATTATCGGCCTCTTACCTGGGCGGACGTCGGCGAGGCATTCTGCAACCGCGTTCTCATGGACGACCAACGATGAGCCGCCGTTTCGTTATCAACATCACCACGTCGGCGAACTGGCGCGAGCGGCCCGTCGGTATCGTCCGGGTCGAGCGCGAGATCATCAAGGCGGCGTATGGCCGGTTGGGCAAGGAGCTAGTCCCGACCTACCTCGATTACCCCACCGGGCGGCTGCTGACGGTCGATCAGCACTTGTTCCGGCAGATCATGTCGGACGATTGGGTGGATGGAAGCGAGACCGGCAGCAAGACGGTCAACATCCACCGATATCTGAAGCCCTTCACCCCCTCCGCCAACGACAAGGTCATTTCCGTTGGGAGTGACTGGTCATTCGAGGTTCCCGACAAGATCGAGGCGCTCTACGGATCGAAGCGAGTGCTGATTTCAGCGTGCTACGACCTCATCCCGCTGCTCTATCCCGAGTTCACGCCGGGGCCGGAATTCTTTGACCAGTTCAATCACCACTATCGGGCATTGGCACGGTTGGCGCACGGGGTGTTCGCCATCTCTGAAGTCTCCGCCCAGTCACTTCGCGATTTCTGGGCTGACGAGGGGCTCACGAGCACTGCGCCCCCAGTGACGGTGGTCCCCTTGGCTGCACCCGTTCCTGCGGCCGAACCGACCAAGCTCGATGCCACGGAGCAGTCTGTTCTCGAGGAGATCGAGAAGGCGGGTCCTTACGTCATCTACGTAAGCACCATCGAGCCCCGCAAGAATCACCAGTTGCTGCTGGACATCTGGCGCGATCTCTACGCCGAGCGGGGCGAGAATTGCCCGACGTTGCTGCTGGTCGGAATGAAGGGCTGGGGGAGCGGCGATCTGCTTCGTTCGGCCGAACGGATGGCGGTATCGAAGGCCGGGAAGATCCAGTGGCGCAAGGGCATCAGCGACGCGCTGCTGATGGCGCTTTACCAGCGGAGCGCCTTCGCCGTCTTCCCCAGCTACTTCGAGGGCTGGGGGCTTGCCGCCACTGAAGCAGCAGCGCTTGGCAGGGTATGTGTCGTGTCGAAAACCGGGGCGCTGATTGAGGCGACACAGGGCAAGATGCCAAGCTACCATCCGCTCGATTTCCTGGGTTGGAAGGGCGAGATCGTCCGCCTGCTCGACGACCTTCCCTATCGCTCGGCCCTGGAAGCCAGGCTGGAGGATGGGCACTTCAAGCGAACCTGGGCCGACTTCGCCGACGATTTCTGCACTCACTTCCTGGTCGCGTGATGAAGATCCTGCAGTTAACGAATTATCCCACGTCCAAGCCGCAGCACGGCGGGCAGATCCGTGCGCGGCAGCTGGCCGAAGCGCTGCGCAGGGCTGGTCACGAGGTCAAGGCGGTCGCCGTTTACCCAAAGGACGCTTACAAGTCCGACAGCCAGGACGACGTCATCTTCGCACCGGACAGCCCCTTCTGGCGTAGCGAGATCGACTTTCTGTCGGACTATCTGTCCGGCATCTACGCGGCCGAGGATGGGCAAGCGTTCGGATCACTGGCGAGAACCGCTGCCGAACACCGCCCCGACGTGATCATCAGTGAGCATCCCTGGCTCATGCAGGTAGCGCGGAAGCTTGCGGACGCTCAGGGGGGCAGCAAGCTGGTCTATTCATCCCACAACGTGGAATTCCGGCTGAAGCGGGGCATCCTCGACAAGGCGAAGATCAGCCCGCAGGATCGCGCACGCCTGGTGCACGAGATCGAGCAGCTTGAGCATGATGCGGTGCGTCATGCCGACCTGGTCATTGCGTGCACCACCGCCGACGCCGATTATTATCGCGACCATGTCGCGGGCTGTCCGGAGGTGGTGGTGGCCGGCAACGGGGTTGAGCCCTTTGCCTGCAAGCCGGCGAGGGTTGAGGCGTGGCGGCACTTCTTCGGTGCGCCGTTCCCAGTCTTCGTGAGTAGCGCGCACATTCCCAACGCCAGCGGCTTCTGGGAGATGATGACTCCGGGCCTGACCTTCCTCCGCCCGGACGAGCGAGTGATCGTGGTTGGTGGCGTCTCGAACCTGATCGATCAGATCAAGGGGTTCGAGGCGTATGCGGCGGTCAATCGCAGCCGGATGGAAGTCATGGGACTGATGGAGAAGAGCGAACTTCAGGCACTCGTCACCGCCGCCCATGTGATCATGCTGCCGATCGTCGAGGGGGAAGGGTCCAACCTCAAGACCGCCGAAGCGCTTGAGGCGGGGTGCTCGATCGTCGGCACGACCAAGGCTTTCCGCGGCTTCGAGGAGGCTAAAAGACTGCCTCACGTGCATATCGCCGACGAGCCGGAAGCTTTTCGCCGGAAGGTCCGCGAAGTGCTCGATGCGCCGCGCTACGATCGCGGCACGCCGGACGCCGTGCGGGCGCGCTTCTACTGGGCGCAGCTGCTTGGTGAGGCGGTGTCGCGGATCGGTGCGCTAAACAGCTGAAGTTGCGCGGGCTGCCTCGTGCAGCCCGCTATCTGCGGCCTCATACGTTGAATTTGAAGTGCATGACGTCGCCGTCCTGTACGACATATTCCTTGCCCTCCTGCCGCAATTTGCCGGCGTCGCGAGCCCCCGACTCGCCATTCAGCGCGACATAGTCGTCGAAGGCGATGGTCTCAGCGCGAATAAAGCCGCGTTCGAAGTCGGAGTGGATCGCGCCCGCAGCCTGCGGGGCCTTGGCGCCCTTCTCGACCGTCCAGGCGCGCGCTTCCTTCGGGCCGACGGTGAAAAAGGTGATGAGGTGGAGGAGGTCGTAGCCAGCGCGGATCACGCGGGCGAGGCCGGTCTCGTGCAGGCCCATCTCCTCGAGAAAGGCGAGCCGCTCGTCCATGTCCATGCCGATGAGGTCGGCCTCGATCGCGGCGGAGACCACGACGGCGTTGGCGCCCTCGGCCTTTGCCTTGGCGAAGACCTGCTCGGACAGCGTATTGCCGTTGGCGGCGTCGTCCTCGTTGACGTTGCAGACGTAGAGGATCGGCTTGGCGGTGATCAGCTGGGCCTGGGAGAAGACACGGGCTTCCTCGTCGTCCTTGGGCTGGGTCAGGCGAGCGGGCTTGCCCTCGCGCAGCAGCTCGAGCGCCTGGCCGAGCACTGACGCGGCGATCTTCGATTCCTTGTCACCCTGCTGTCCGCGCTTGACGAGGTTGGGGACGCGCTTCTCAAGGCTGTCGAGGTCGGCGAGGAGCAGCTCGGTCTCCACCGTTTCGGCATCGGCCAGCGGATCGACCTTGTTAGCAACGTGCTGGATATCGTCATCCTCGAAGCAACGCAGGACGTGGACGATGGCGTCCACCTCGCGGATGTTGCCGAGAAACTGGTTGCCGAGGCCCTCGCCTTGGCTGGCGCCCTTCACCAGGCCCGCAATGTCGACGAAGCCAAGTTGGGTGGCGATGATCTTGGCCGAGCCGGCGATTGACGCCAGCTTGTCGAGGCGCGGGTCGGGAACGGCGACCTGGCCGACATTCGGCTCGATCGTGCAGAAGGGATAGTTGGCGGCCTGCGCCGCCTGAGTCTCAGTCAGCGCGTTGAAGAGGGTCGATTTGCCGACGTTCGGCAGCCCGACGATGCCGCAGCGGAAGCCCATGGGTGTTCTCCGGTGGTCCTGTCGTCATTGCGAAGAGCGCAGCGACGGTGCGATCCAGTGCACTGGATTGCTTCGCTGCGCTCGCAATGACGGGTGTGTTCGCGTGGCCCCTTACGCGAAGTTGAAGCTGATGCTCAACCGTTCGCCCTTGCCAGTACCGGGAAGGACCTCGTGCCGAAGCCAGCTTTCCCATAACAGCAGGGTGCCGGGCGCCGGCTGCACCGTGACGAAGGAACTTAGCGGCTCCGGTGCGTCGGGCGATCGAGTGGGGGCGGCCATCATCATCGCCAAGCGGGGATCTTCGAACCGGATGGCGCCGCTGCCTTCCGGGACCTCCACGTAGAGCGTGCCTGACAGAATGCTGTGGGGATGGATGTGCGCGGTGTGGTGACCTCCAGGTTTCAGGAGGTTGACCCACAAGCTGTCAATCTTGGGCTTCACGTTCCAGGCGAGCTCTTTGGCGAAGCTTGCAGCGTGACGGGTGAGAAGTTTGGCGAGATCGGCAATCACCGGGTCGCGCCGGGGTAGATCGTCGAGAGAGGCGTAGCTGGTGTAGCCCTTGTAGCCATGCTCGCGGCACCAGCGGCGACCGGCGATGTCATCTTCTGCAAGGCTGCGGATTGAGTGGGAAAGTTCTTGCCACAGCGCGGCCTGGCCAACCTCGGTCTCGTACAGCGGCGTGACGAACAGAGTGCGCGACATGGCTGCGCGCTTAGACGCCCCTCAGCGTCGGCGCCAGACCGCCACCTCGCCAGCGCGCGCGACCGGCGCATAGTCGCTCATCACGGCTCGGATCAGCGGCTCCTTCAACAGCCAGCGGCGGTTCTCGTCCTCGACCAGCACGATATCGGGCCGGTTGGCGCGGACATCGGCAGCAAAGATGGCGAGGTCTTCGTCATACCAGTGGCGGATGCCAGGTTTGTCGAGGCCGACGTAGAGTGCCCCGGCCGCGGTGAAGAGCGCCGCGCGGCGACCGACCCAGTGGCCGTCGACATGGCGGACCGCTGGGTGCCCGGTGACCAGCTGCGTTCCAAGGGTGATGACCTTCGGGTGGGATGGGCCGGCGCGCACGATGGCGGCGGCGAGCCCCGGAGGGGGCTGGATCGTGCACGTCTGGTATAGGAGGGCGGCGCACATGACCCCCATGCCGAGGCGGAAAGGCAAGCGCCGGGCGCGCTCGCTCGCGCCGCTGATCAGCAGCAGCAGAAGCGCTGCAAGGCACAGGGCAACGCCGGGGAAGGCGTGGTTAGCGTAATTCTTCCACTGGAGCAGTCCCGCCAGTGCGAAGCCGACCCCGCCAAGCAGCCAGCCCACGACCAGCCCGTTGCCGGGCCGCGCCTGGAGCAGCACGACGCCAGCGATCAACGCCGCGGGGACAATCAGGAGCGAGCTCAAGAGATAGTGGAACCACGGCGGGCCCATCGGGAGATAGGTCGCGGCGAGCATCGGCAGCAGAGAAAGGAACGTGGGCTCGAACAGAAGGACCGCCAGCGCGTAGAGGCCGAGAACTCCCAACGCGGCGAGTGCTGGCAGAAGAAACGGTGCGGGAGAGCGAAGCTTGCGGGTCGCGCCGATCGCAGGGAGCAGCAGGGCAAGCGCGAAGTGCGGCTTGATCACCATGATGAGGCCAGCGCCAAGGCCTGCCAGCACGGCCGTCCGGCCGGGCAGGCGGCCCCGGTCGCCAAGGAGGACAATCGCCGTGATTACCGGCAGGGCAATCAGCAGCGCGACATGCTCACGCTGGGCGAACAGTCCGCCGGGCAGGATCAGCGTGACGAAGCCGAGGCTGGCGGTCAGCGCCACGGGGCTTGGCGGCTGCGGCAGGCGCGAACTGAGCCGCAACGTTCCCCATAGAGATAGCAGCGCACCGCCGATGCAGGCCGCGACAATCACGGCTTCGGCGCGCAGGTGCAGCAGCTTCGCCAATGCCACGAACGGCAAGTAGAGCCAGACGGAGGCGGGCGGATTGACCTCCACGACGTCGACATAGAGCCGCTGTCCCTGGAGAACCCGTTCGCTGACGGTAATCAACCAACTGATATCGGCATCGATCGGGATCAACGTGCCCTGGATCAAGGCCGCGAGCAGCGCGAGACCAATGGCGAGCGTCCACGCCGGGGCACGGCGGGTCGACTGCCACTGATCGGAGTTGCCGGCGAACATGACAGCTTTGCTAAGTGGACAAGGTTAAGGTTCGCGTAAAGTGTCAGTCGTCCTGGTGCAGTCGCCGGGCCACCTCGCTCATGAAGCGGACATCATCGCCATCGGCCAACCACTCGGCCTCGCTGGCAAGCGCTCCGAGCAGGTCGGACAGGTCCTCCATCTCGCTCTTTGCATAGTTGCCCAGAACGTAGCCGGTCACCCGATCCTTGTGCCCGGGATGGCCAATCCCGATCCGCACCCGGCGGAAGTCTGGACCGAGCGACGCGTTGATGGAGCGCAGGCCATTGTGCCCGGCAAGGCCGCCGCCGGTTCGGACCTTCACCTTGAACGGCGCAAGGTCGAGTTCGTCGTGGAATACGGTCAGCGCCTCGTCGCCAAGCTTGAAGAAGCCGAGCGCCTGCTGAACCGCATCGCCACTGTCGTTCATGAATGTCTGCGGCTTCTGCAGCAGAACGCGATGCCGGCCGATCCGCCCCTCGCTCACGAGGCTCCGGAACTTCTTCGTCCAGGGCGCGAAACTGTAGACGGCATGGAGGGCGTCGAGCGCCATGAAGCCGACGTTGTGCCGGTGCAGCGCATATTGCGTGCCGGGATTACCGAGGCCGGTCCAGATCTGCATGGGACCTCGTTAGCGGTCCGCGAGGGCAAAAGAAAACCGCTCGCCCGGTCGTTCGGGCGAGCGGTTCACTTGAAGTCAGCGCAGGCTTACTCGCCTTCGACGGTCTCGTCCGCGGCGTCGGTCTGCGTATCGCCTTCCTCGCTCTTCATCGCGGACGGAGCGACGAGGGTGGCGATGGTGAAGTCGCGATCACTGATCGCGCTTTCCACGCCATTCGGAAGCTTGACCGCCGAGATGTGAATGCTGTCGCCGATGTCGAGGCCGGCGAGATCGATGTGGACCTCGTCAGGGATCTCGGCCGCATCGCAGTTGAGCTCCAGCTCGTGGCGGACGACGTTGAGCACGCCGCCGCGCTTGATGCCCGGGCTCGCCTCTTCATTGTCGAACCGCACCGGCACCGCGACGGTGACCTTGCTGTGTTCGCTAATGCGGAGGAAATCAACGTGGGTCGGGCGGCTGCTAACCGGGTGGAACTGCACGTCTTTCGGCAGGGTCCGCAGCGTCTGGCCACCGGCGTCGATCATCACGACGGTGTTCATGAAGTGACCGGTCGAGAGCATCTTGGTGAGGAGCTTTTCCTCAACATGGATGCTCAGCGCGTCCTGATTGTTGCCGTAGACCACGGCGGGTACCCGTCCATCGCGACGCAGTGCCCGGGAGGCTCCCTTGCCAGCCCGGTCGCGCGTCTCGGCGGGCAGCGTCAGCTGTTCGCTCATGCGTGCATTCCTTTGATAAGTTTCTCGTCTGCCCACGCCTCCAGGGATGACCATGAGCAGCGGTCGCGCGCTTAGCGGAGCAGGGCAGCAAAGGCAAATGCGCCTTGGCCTGACGTCCTCAGTTCACCCGAGCGCTGCGGATGCCGTGGGCGGCGAGCTGGGCTTGGACGCTGTCGCGGCCGACCAGATGACCCGTTCCGACGGCCACGAAGACAATGCCGGGCTGCTTCAACCGTTCGCTGATCCAGTTCGCCCAGGTCGCATTGCGCTCCGCGAACAGCAATTGATAGCTTTCCGGACTCTGCGCCTGAACGGCGTCCACCACCGCTTCAAAGGTGCGGGGATCGCCGCTTGTCCATGCCGCAACCAGCTGGCGCATGAACGCGGCGACCGCCGGATCGGGAGTTGCGGCGGCGCTCGTGCTCGCTGGGGCAAGTGTCCGCCCAGGCAGGCGATCGTACATCGCCAGCTGCGCCTCGAACTTCTCCAGCCCGATCACCGGCTTGCGCTCGGCCACGGCGGCGCGCTGAAGTACCTCGTCCGCTCCGTTGCGCGCGGACAGGCCAACGCTTCGCGCAGCGGTCATTGCCGTGTGCGCCCCCATCAGGCCGGCAGCTGGCGTGGCGGACGGCCGATACCGGGCCAGCGCTGCGCGAAAGGCCTCGGGGCTGTCTGGAACGAGCGTCTCGAGCACGAGCTCGTCGGAGCCCTCGAAAGCGGCGCGCACCGCATGGTCGAACCAGGGAATGCGATCGTCCAGCGCGTGGAAGGTACCGAACAGGTAGATGATCGTGTCATCGTCACCGACCACCCAAAGTGCCGGCCGCGCGAGCTGCGCATCAATGACCGGCGCTGGCGCGGGGATTGCGCAAGCGGGCGTGGCAACAAGGGCCACCGCGAGACTCACCAGGGCGTGCCTCAGCACTCTCCGCACGCCATCGCGCCGGAGCCTTCCAATGCTCATCACCATATGACGCGACCCCCCAGCCGCTGCTTTCAGGAGGGGAGTGTGTCGGTCCTCCCGTGCAGCGTCAAGCGGCTGAAAGCCTTGCGTGAATTATTGGACTCGAGTGACCCGAAGCCCACGCTTCTGAAGCATGGCGAGCACTGACTCAGGACCCGCCAAGTGGCCGGCGCCGACGGCGACGAACACCGTCCCGGGCTGCGCCATGCGGCGCTCGACCCAGCCGGCCCAATTGCGATTGCGCTGAACCAGCAGGGCATCCTTGAGCGCCGGGGAATGATCCATCTCGCCGTTGAAGCTGCGGGCCATGCCCTTGACGTCGCCGCGCGTCCACGACGCCAGCATTCCGTCAAATTCCTTGCGAGCCGCCGCTGGGTCCTCAAGCGCAGACAGCAGCAGGTCGCGCTGCGCCTGGTCGGGCAGACGGTCGAAATAGCTGAACTGCTCGGCGTTGGTCTCCAGCTGCCCAATCGGCTTGCCGGCAGAGGTGAATGTATCGCGGAGGGTCATCTCGACGCCGTCCTCACCTTGGAGGCCGATCTGCTGGAACTGCGAGGTGATCAGAGTGAAGGCCGCGGCCCAGGTCTCCATCCGGTCATAAGCCTCCATCGGTACGCCCGAGGCGCGCACCGCGGCCTGCAGCGCGGCGACCTTGTCGGCCGGCACCCGAGAAACGAGCGGCGGCTGGCCAGGGCTGATCGCAAGCTGGGTGAACGCCGCGCGGAAGGAGTCGAGATTCTTTGGGTCGATGATTGTCTCAACTACAAGGCCGTTGGCGCTGGTCAGCGCCTGGTCGAACTTGGGCGTTCGCCACTGATAATTTTTCGGCAGCAGGTGGATGGTACCGAACAGGTAGATCGTGGTGTCGTTGTCAGCAACACGCCACAGCGCCGGGCGTGGCGCAGCCGCCGGTGCCGCGCTGGTCGTGGCGGAGGTGCAGGCGACGGCCGTCGCGGCGAGGCCAAGTGCGGCGAGGCCCCGGCGGAACAAAGTTTTCAAGCGCATGCAGTCTCCATCGGGGGATAGCTCTTAACGGACCATGTAGGGGCGGCTTGGCAATCGTTGAAGGCAATGCCATTGCCCCGGCCCGTGACCGAGCCACTAAGCTTCCAGGACCTGATCCTCACCCTCCACCATTATTGGTCGGACAAGGGCTGCCTCATCCTGCAGCCTTACGACCTCGAAATGGGGGCAGGAACCTTTCATCCCGCGACCGTTCTCCGCGCTCTTGGACCGAAGCCGTGGAAGGCCGCATACGTCCAGCCCTGCCGCCGGCCGACGGACGGCCGCTATGGCGAGAACCCGAACCGGCTGGGCGCTTACTACCAGTATCAGGTTATGTTGAAGCCGAGCCCGCCGAACCTTCAGCAGCTCTACCTCGAAAGCCTCGCGGCCATCGGAGTGGACACGACGGCGCACGATATCCGCTTCGTCGAGGATGATTGGGAAAGCCCGACGCTCGGCGCCTGGGGGCTCGGCTGGGAAGTCTGGTGCGACGGGATGGAGGTGACCCAGTTCACTTACTTCCAGCAGGTCGGCGGCTTCGACTGCCTGCCGGTTGCGGGTGAGCTGACCTACGGGCTGGAGCGGCTCGCCATGTATATCCAGGGCGTCGACAATGTGTTCGACCTCAAGTTCAACAAGGAGGGCGTGACCTATGGTGACGTCTTCCTCGAGAACGAACGACAGATGAGCCAATGGCACTTCGAGGTGGCGAATACCGAGGCTCTGTTCGATGGCTTTCGCAAGTCAGCCGCGGAGTGCGAGAATTCGTTGCAGGCGGGGCTGGCCATTCCGGCCTATGAGCAGGCGATCAAGGCCAGTCACATCTTCAACACGCTGCAGGCGCGCGGGGTCATCTCGGTGGCGGAGCGGCAGGCTTACATCGGCCGGGTGCGCGACCTCGCCAAGGCGGCTTGCGCCAAGTGGATGGAAGGTCAGGAGGTCGCGGCGTGACCGGCACGGCCGACTTCCTGCTGGAGCTGCTCAGCGAGGAAATCCCCGCGCGGATGCAGACGCGGGCGCGCAATGACCTGGCGCGGATGTTCGCGGAGGAGCTCGACAAGGCCGGGCTCGCCGCGGAGGCGATCGAGACCTTCGCCACACCACGCCGACTGGCGCTGATCGCACGCGGCTTGCCACTGGCGACGGCCGCGGTGTCGGAGGAAGTGAAGGGCCCGCGCAGCTCGGCGCCGCCTCAGGCACTTGAGGGCTTCCTGCGCAAGACGGGACTGACACAGGATAAGCTGTTTGAACGCGACGGCGTGTGGTTCGCGGTAATCGACAAGCCGGGGCAGGCGACCAGCATGGTGCTCGGCCCCGCGGTCGAGCGGATCGTACGCGGTTTTCCCTGGCCCAAGTCGATGCGCTGGGGAGAAGCGAGTGCCAGCACGGCGAGCCTGCGCTGGGTGCGGCCGCTGCACGGCATCGTCGCAATGCTGGGTGACGAGATCGTACCGGTCGAAATCGACGGAATCTTCAGCGGCGCGACCACGGTCGGCCACCGCTTCCATCATCCGGGGCGGATCACCCTCGGCGGCGCTAGCGACTATGCCGAGAAGCTGCGGGCCTGCCACGTAATCGTCGATCCTGAGGAGCGGGGGGCGATCACTCGTGAGCGGGCGCAGGCATTGGCGGCTGAAGTCGGGCTGGAGCTGGTCGAGGATGAGGGGCTGGTCGCGGAGAATGCCGGGCTGACGGAGTGGCCGGTGCCGCTGCTCGGCCGCTTCGACGCGGACTATCTCGACGTGCCGCCCGAGGTGATCCAGCTGACCGCGCGGGTCAATCAGAAGTATTTCGTGCTGCGTGGCAACGAGGGCGCGCTCGCCAATGCCTTCATCTGCACCGCCAACATTGAGGCCAGCGACGGCGGTGCCGCGATCATCGCCGGCAACCAGCGGGTGCTGGCCGCGCGCCTGAGCGATGCGCGGTTCTTTTGGGAGCAGGACCTCAAGGTTCCGCTGGAGAAGCAGGCGAAGAAGCTGAGCCAGATCGTGTTCCACGAGAAGCTCGGCACGGTGGCAGACAAGGTCGAGCGCGTGGCGAAGCTTGCCCGGTGGCTGGTCGAGCAAGGCGTGGTCAAGGGCGCGGACCCGGACTTGGCGGAACGCGCTGCGCGGCTGGCCAAGGCCGACCTCGTCACCGGGATGGTCGGCGAGTTCCCGGAACTGCAAGGGGTGATTGGCGGCTATCTCGCGGCGGCCCAGGGCGAGCCGAAGGAAGTCGCCGAGGCAATTCGCGACCACTACAAGCCGGTGGGGCAGGGCGACCAGGTGCCGACTGCGCCAGTCACGGTGGCGGTGAGCCTGGCGGATAAGCTGGACACGATCGCCACGTTCTTCGTGAAGGAATTACTCCCAAGCGGTTCGCGAGATCCGTTTGCTCTCCGTCGCGCAGCCTTGGGGGTGGTCGGCCTGATTCTTGAGAATCAGCTTCGCCTCGATCTCTCATTTGCTCTGACTACGCCGATGACCAGCCTTCTTGGCAGAGAAGTCGGGATGGCAGACGTTGAGGCGTTTCATGAGATGCTCACAGCAACTGAACGGGCTGGTTTCGCTTTGCAGACGCCTCAGCAAGATCTTGTGGAGGAGGCTAAGTCCCGCACGATCGCAAAATGGGAAGAGATTTATGAGGCGCAGATTGCGCCCGCCGTCGCGAGGCTCCGTGTCTTCTTTGCCGACCGGCTCACCGTCCAGCAGCGCGAGGCGGGCGTGCGGCACGACCTGATAGACGCTGTGTTCGCGCTCGGAAGCGAGGACGACCTCGTTCGCCTCCTCGCCCGGGTTAGGGCCCTGCAGGCGTTTGTGGAGACAGAGGACGGGCGCAACCTGCTGGCTGGCTACAAGCGCGCCGCAAACATCCTGAAGAAAGAAGATTGGGACCTGCCGCGTGTGATGGCGACCCGGGGCGAGCAGGGGATGCCGCAGACCGGCGAGGAAGACCCGCTGGCGCTGGTCGAGGAGCCGGCGATCGCCGCCGCCATCGCCGAAATGGCGCTGGGCTCGCCGCACAATGCGAATGCGCCGGCCGAGGAACAGGCGCTGGTCGCCGCGCTCGAAGCCGCCGAGCCGACCGCCGCTGCGGCGGTGGCGCGCGAGGACTTCGCAGGCGCGATGGGCGCGCTCGCCTCGCTGCGCACGCCGATCGACGCCTTCTTCGATCAGGTGACGGTAAACGACCCCGACAAGGAGGTTCGCGCGCGTCGCCTCAACCTCCTCGCCCGCTTCCGCGCCGCGGTCCACATGGTCGCCGACTTCTCGAAGATCGAGGGATAATCGCCGTCCCGGCGAAGGCCGGGGCGGCGAAGTGTTCAGTAACGCTCGTCGTTGAGCGGGCGGGCGTCGGCGCGGTTTGGGATTCCGTCGCCGTCGATATCGCCCGGACGGCGCTCGGCGACCACCGGCCGCTCGACCACGCGGTCACGCGCGGCCGCGGCGCGCAGGGAGTCTTGCTCGCGCCATTCCTTCTCGCGCACGGTCCAGTGCGCTTCCCGCTCCTGGTGGGTCTTTTCAAGCGCGCGGCGCTGCTCGAGTTCGCTGTTGTAGCGAGTGCGCCACTTGCGCCGTCCGCCACTGGTCGCCCAAGCGCCGACCAGCAGCCCGAGGACGAACACAAGGCCAATGATCACCCACTGGTCGGGGCTGAAGGTCGTCATGGTCGATGGTTTCCCTGTGCTGAGTCCGTAACGACTAGACGTCAAACGGACGGGGAGGTTCCACAAAGGCCCATAAAGGGAGGGCTCGTCCAGTGTCCCGGACGAGCCCTCCGGCCCCTCATTGCGCGGCGGCGCCGATCAGTGGCGATTGAGGAAGTTGTCGCTGATCTTGCAGGCCGCCGGTCCGAGAATGACCACGAACAGGGTCGGCAGAATGAAGAGGATCAGCGGGATGGTCATGATCGCCGGAAGTCGGGCTGCCTTCTCCTCGGCGCGCATCATGCGCTCGTTTCGGAACTCCGCCGACAGAACGCGTAGCGCACTGGCCAACGGCGTACCGTATTTCTCGGTCTGGATCATGGTGGTGACCACGCCGCGGATGGCTTCAAGGTCGATACGCATCGCCAGATTCTCGAAGGCCAGGCGACGTTCGGCAAGAAAGCCCAGCTCGATGGAGGTCAGGCCGAATTCGTCGCCGAGTTCCGGGTAGGCCCGGCCAAGTTCCTTGGCGACGCGGGCGAAGGCAGCGTCGACGGTAAGACCCGCCTCGGCGCAGATCACCAGCAGGTCGAGCGCGTCCGGCAGGCCCTTGCGAACTTCATGGCTACGCTTCTTGACCTTGTTGCTGAGCCACAGGTCCGGCGCCTTGTAGGCAAGGCCGATGGTTCCGGCGACCAGCGCATACTTCTTGAAGGCGCCCCACAGCGGAAAGACCTGCAGCACGTAAACAAACAGGATGGCCAGGCTGCCGAGCACCAGCGGCGCCAGGAAGCGGGCGAGAATGACGAAAAACGCCAGGTCCTTCGTGCGGATTCCCGCCTGCATCAGCCGCTGCTGCGTCTTTTGGATCTGGTCGTCCTGGAGCATCTTGAAGTTGCCCAGGAAGCCGCGGACCTTGTCGGCGGCGGCATTCTTGTTGGTCAGCTTCTTGCGCTTGTTGGTGGACGCGACGATGCCGGCCTTGAGCTGCTCGCGCCGCTCATTGAGCGCCTTGACGCGGCGGATCATGGGATCGCGCGCCGTCATGCCCGCATAGATTGCGAGGAGAACCGCAAAGGTCGCGACCGCCGACAGGATGGTGGCGACGAATATGACGTCGACACCGAGGAGGGTTGGGCCAGAAGCACCGGATTGCATGGTTCGAAGCCCCCTAGATCTCGAAGTTGATCATCTTGGCCATGATGAACACGCCAATGCTCATCCAGCACAGGCCGCCAAGGCCAGCCACGATCAGGCGGGGATCAACGAAGAAGCCGCCCATATATTTGGGATTGATCATCATCACGAGGCCGAAGACGATGAAGGGCAGGGCGCCCACGATCATCGCCGAAGCCTTTGATTCCGAGCTCATCGCCTTGATCTTCAGCTTCATCTGCGCGCGCTTGCGAAGCACGTCGGCAAGATTGCTGAGCGTTTCGGCAAGGTTACCACCCGTTTCGCGCTGGATCGCAAGGGTGATCACGAAGAACTGGAACTCCGCCGTGCCGAGCCGGTCAGACGTTTCCTGGAGTGCGGCCTCCATCGTGCGTCCGATCTTCATCTTGTCGGACACGGAGCGGAACTCAATCCCCACCGGGCCAGTGATCTCCGCGGCCACCACGCTCAGCGTTTCCGTGATCGGAAGACCAGAGCGCAAACCACGAACCATCAACTCGATCGCATCGGGGAAGTTGGTGTTGAATTTGGCTACTCGGCGGGTGATCAACTTCCCGATCACGAAGTGCGGCAGGCCGATGCCGACGAACAGGCCGAGGAACAGCGAAAGCAGGAACGGCATTCCGCGCATGGCGAACAGCAAGGCGGCGACGACCACGATGCCGCAGCTGACCATCGCGTAGCGGCCGAGCGTCCAGTTCTTTCCCGTGCGCTCCAGCCGCTGGCGAAGCAGCGCCGGCCTGGGGATCAGCGAGCTGAAGGCGTTCTCGACCCGATTCTGGCGCTGCGCCATGAGCTTGCGGATCTGCGCCTGAGCGGAGGCCTGCAGCGGAGTGCCGCCATGGCGCTCCTTCAGGAGCTCCATGCGGCGCTTGACCTCCTTCGCGGGCGACGGGCCGCGGAAGGCGAACACGAGCATCGCCAGGACCAAGAGCATCGCTCCGCCAAGGATCACCAGCATCTGCATCGGTTCAGTTCCTCATTCCTAAGTAGAGGAGGCGATCGCCGGTTTGGCGACCGCCATCCACTCACGCCGCTTTCGGCTGCTTGGCGAGCATCGCCTTGAGACCGCCCACCAGCGACTTGCCGCCGGCAGCCGCCGGCTTGCTGCCGGGAGCTTCCGCGCCCTCTTCGCTGGCGTGGCTCAGCACCATGTTGCACAGCGCCATGTAGGGCGCCGCCGCCTTGCCGGAGGCGACCTCGGCGACCGGCTTGCCAAGCTTGGCGGCCTGCGCCGACAGCTTGCCATCCTCGGCGATGACGAGATCGATCTGACGTTCGATCGACTGCTCGAAATCCTTGCGGTTGATTTCGAGCGCGCCGCCGGACGGCATCCGGTTGGCAACCACGATCACCTTGGTCTGCGGAGCATTGGCCTTGAGCCAGGCAAGCAGCCGGATCGTGTCGCGGGTCGCGGCCAGCGTCAGTTCGCTGACCACCACCGCGACATGGGCATCGTGCACCATGTGCGGATACTGGATCAGCATCTGCCGCGGCAGGTCCATGACGGTCGATTCAAAGGCGTTCTTCATCTCCTCCTGGAGCTGGAAGAAAGCCGTCCCGTCGGTCATCAGCGGCTGGTTGATCGGCGCTTCGGCCGACAGCACGCTGAGGCGCTCGTTGGCGCGAACCATGGCGCGTTCGATGAACAGGCCGTCGATGCGGCTTGGGTTCTCGATCGCGTCGGTCAGACCACGGCCGGGCTCGAGATCGAGCGCCAGCGCGCCGGTGCCGAAGTGGATGTCGAGGTCCAGCAGCGCCGTCGAGCGATGGGCCTTGTCACCCAGCAGCCAGGCCAGCGAGGTGGCGATGGTCGAGGCGCCGACGCCGCCGCGAACGCCGACAACGGCGGTCATGACGTGCGGCCGATCGACCTGCGCCTCGCCACGCGGACCAGCCAGGATGGTCTGGGCATGGGTCAGCGTGTCTCGCAGCTGATCGACGCTGAAGGGCTTCAGCAGATAGTCGTGGATGCCGCTGGCGACGAGGTCGCGGTAGAGGCGGACATCGTTGACCTGGCCGGACGCGATCACCACCGTGCCAGGTTCGCAAACCTCGGCCAGGGCGTTGATGTCGTTCAGCGGATCGGCCGATTCCGAGAGGTCAACGAACAGGATGTTCGGGCTCGCGGAGACGGACAGAGACTGGACCGCGTTGCGCAGGCCGCCCTTGTTGACCTTCTCCGGCGACCAGCCGTGCTCCACCGCAACCGGCCGCAGCATGTCGGCAGTGGCGTCGTCGCAGACGAAGGCCTGGAACGGGTCCCGCAACCCAGCGCGGGCATGAAAAGGCGCGTTCATTGACTTAGCCTCCACTCTTCGAAGTCGTCACGGCCGGCAGACCGGTCGTTCCGGTCTGCGGCTTGGTCCGGTAGGTCTCAATGGCGCGGGCAGCCTGCGCCGGGTCAGCGACCCCGCTTGGCTCACGGCCGTGAACGAGATCCTCGGGATTGGCGATCATCGCGGCCAGGTTGCCGTTCACCGCGCAGCCGAAGTTCGACATCGTGCGGTTCTGGAAATTCGGGTTGGCCGGATCTCTCCAGTTCGGGCAGTTGGGAACGCTGGCGCGAGTGCGGCTGACCACCACCCGGACCGAGCCGTCCGGAATGGCGCCAGCAGTTATCGGAGCACCGGACGACGCGACCAGCAGACCATATTGCCCGGCCACGCGGCCGACGTCGGCTCGAACCGACGGAGCCAGCGGACCATCAACGTAAATGATGTCGCCATAGCCGAGCTGCAGGCCACGGAACCAGGCGTCGAGCCGGCCGGCCTCCGAAGAGGGCAGCTGGCCGCCCGGCGCGGCGACGTCGAAGCTGAAGTCGCTGCGGGTGACTACCGGGACGTTGACCGGGACGACCCCGCGCGACGGCTGGTCCTGCTTAGTATAACCGCAGGCGCTGGTCATCGCCGCGGCAACAGCGACAAGGGTGAGTTTGGTGCGCATCATCTGTTCCTTTTGCGAGGCCAGCGGCATCAGAGCTTGAAGCCGGGCGCGGCAGCGACGGCGGTGGGACGCGGCGCGCCGGCGACCGCGGCGCCGGTCGACACCGACATGCCGGGCCCGGGCACCGGGGTGGCGGAACGCGGACCGGAAACGCCTTTGAAGGTCTGCCCTTCAAGGATCATCTCAGGGTCGCTCGGCGCACGATAACCGTCTGCCGGCGTTGTCAGCTGGCCGGACGTCGGCCGCACCAGGTACGGCGTGACGATGATGACCAGCTCGGTCTCGTTGCGCTGGTAGCTGGTGGAGCGGAACAGCGCGCCAAGGATCGGGATGTCGCCGAGGAACGGCGCCTTCTGGATCGAGTTGTTGTTCCGATTCTGCAGCAGGCCCGCCAGCATGAACGACTGGCCGGAGCCGAGCTCCACCGTCGTTTCCGCGCGGCGGGTGGTCAGCGCCGGGATCGTGTAGCCGTTGAGCTTCACGGAACCCGCGTCACTGAGTTCGCTGACTTCCGGACGGACCCGCATCGAAATGCGGCCGTCGGCGAGCACGATCGGCGTGAAGGCCAGGCCAACACCGTACTGCTTGTACTCGATGCTGAGCGAACCCAGCGACTGCGATACGGGGATCGGGAACTCGCCACCAGCCAGGAAGCTGGCGGTTTCGCCCGATAGCGCGGTCAGCGTCGGCTCGGCCAAAGTCGTGATGAACCCGTCGTTCTGAAGCAGATCAACGGTACCGAGCAGGTCGAGCCCGAAGATCTTGCCGGCCAGGGCGAGCGTGGTGCCTTGCGATGCGATGTTGAAGGTTCGGTCGCCGACTGCCGAGCCGCCATTGAGCTGACCCGGATTGCCCTGTCCGATGCCGAACAGGGTTCCACCCGGCTTGGCATCGCGGCCGAGCAGGTTGACGCCGACCTTCTTGAGCGCCGAGCGGTTGATCTCGGCCACGCGAACCTTGAGCATCACCTGCAGCGGGGTGGCCGTGCGAATGCGGCTGACCACCTGGGTGCCGTCGCCGACGTAGGCCGCGGTGAGGCGCTGGGCCTCGGCCGCATCGGCCGGGCTGGCGACCGTTCCGGTCAGCAGCACCAGGTTGTTCATCGGGGTCGCCTGGATGTTGGCGTCGGGCATTGCCATGCGGAGCATGTCGTCGACCGAACCGACATTGGTGCCGACGCGGACGTTGGCGGCATAGACCACCCGGCCACCGCGGTCGGTGGCATAGACGGTGGTCTCACCCTTGCCCTTGCCGAAGATATACAGCTGGTTCGACGAACGGACCTGGACATCGGCGATCTGGTCGTTGGCGACGAACAGGTCGGTCATCGGCGCGGACAGGCGGACCATGGTCCCCGTGCCCTGGCTGAGGTTGAGCGTCTCGGCCGGACGAGCGGCGCGCGACTGGGCGGCAGCGGGGGCGGCGGCAAGGACCGTCGTTCCCAGGCTGAGGGCCAGGGCCGCGGCGGCGACGCCGAGGCGGGACTGGCGAGCGATCTTACGGCTGGTCATTTAACGTGCCCCCACTGGAACGTAGCTCACGGTGTTTCCCCGAGCGACGCGGACCGTCGGTCCGGCCGGAACGGCGTTGGCATTGGAACCGCCGCTAGCGAGACTGCCGAGCGCGCTGCTCATCTTGTCGAGCGAACGGGTAGCGGCCTGCATCATTTCACCACCGGCCTTGCCGGGCACCGTGCGGCGCTGGAACCGGCTGACATCGCCGCCGGTGCTGTAGGTGCTGCCGTTGTCGAGCGGCTGGCTGGCAAAGGCGAGCATCATCTTGCGCTCATCCGCTGGCGTCGCATTGGCCGGCATCTTGACCTGGCCCTCGGCCACTGCCCGCTCGAAATCGGCGGTGTTGTCGGCGATCGAGCGCAGCGACAGCGAGAGAGTGCCGAGGCTCTGCGCCACCGCAATCTTCTCGGCGAGCCGCGGCGTCGCCTCGAGCGTGATGGTGTCGGCCTTGGCGACCACCGGATTGCCCTTGTCGTCCTTGGCCTGGTCGACCTTCTGGTCGATGGCGAGGATGCGCAGGTTGCGAACGATGGTCTCGGACACCTTGAGCGGCGGACCGTCGCCACCGCCCGCGACCGTCTGGGTCAGGACGAGGTCGACTCGGTCACCCGGGAACATGAAGCCACCGACGCCGCCGGTGCGACCGTCGACCGGGATGGTAACGGCGCGCATGCCCGGGCCAAGCGCCGCGGCAAGGAAGCCGCGATCCTGCGGGCCGACCAGGTTGCCGCGGGTCAGCGGCTGGCCAGCGGTCACCGGATTGCGGACAACCGTGCCGATCAGCTTGCGCATGTCGGAGTCGGGCTGGCCTTCCTGGTAGTAGGCGTTCTGCACCAGCTCGGACGGCCAGGGCTGAAAGGTGAAGCTTTCCGCGTCGACGATGGTGCCGACCGGCAGCGCTTTCTTGGCGACGAGGATCTTGGGACCCATCGGCACTTGCGCGGCCTGCGCCTGGGGCGCGGATGCGCCGCTGAACATGTTCTTGGCCATGACGGCGGTGACCACCGCGACCAGGAGCGCTCCGAACAAGAGCGCGATCTTCTTCACATCCATGGCGTATCCGCCTCCACTGTCGAGGACCCCCTCGGAAACAGCGTCAGCAATCAGCCAAAATGGTTAAGATATCGTTGGGCGAGGATGAGCCATCCGCCAAGCGCGATCGCGATGCCGTACGGCACCCTGACGCGGCCTTCGATGCCGTCGCGGCGATGGTCCGCCCAGGCCGCAATGGTGATGATCCCGCCCGCAATGGACATGATGATCACCAGCTGAAGCATTTCATTGGGTGCGAACCACAGAGCGAGCGCGGTGGCGAGCTTGAGGTCGCCGCCACCCATGCCGCCGAAATGGAAGAAGATGTAGAAGATGCCGAAGACGACCAGCGCCATGCCCACCTGCACCGGCACGCCCGGCCACAGCGGCAATCCCGCCACCAGCCAGTAGACCGGTGCGAGGGCCGCGATCGTGAGGTTCAGCCGGTTGGTGATGATCCGGCGACGAAAGTCGGTCACGGTGGCCACCACCAGCAGTCCGGCCAGAGCCGCATTGAGCGCGGCCCAGAGCGCCGTGGTGAAAGTGATGTTCATCATGCCATACAGCCCTAGACTTGTGGGCTTAGCAAACCGTAACCGCTGTTCCGTGAGCAACCAGTATGACGTTCTGATCATCGGCGGCGGGATCGCCGGGGCGAGCCTCGGGGCGCGGCTGGCGGGCAAGCTGAAGCTCGGGCTGATCGAAGCGGAAGAGCAGTGCGGCTACCACGCCAGCGGGCGCTCGGCGGCATTCTGGATGGCGAGCTATGGCGGGGATCTGATCCGGCCGCTGTCGCTTGCTTCCCACGCAGACCTGACGGCGGGCTGGCCGAGCGGCGAGCGAAGCTGGCTGAGACCGCGCGGCGCAATCCACTTGTCGGGCCCGGATACCGACTATCGCGATGTGCTGGCGGCGTTGCAGTCCGCTGATCGGAACTACCGCATCGTCGATCGTGAAGAGCTGGAACGGCTGGTCCCGGGTATCGCACCGCGCTTCACCTCCGCCTACACTGAGCCGAGTTGCACGGACATCGATGTGGGCGGCTTCCTCGCCGCCTGCCTGGGCGCGATTCGGCGCGGCGGGGGGCAGGTGCTGACGGGGACGGCGCTGACGGGGGCCGAACGGCGCGGGGGCGAGTGGGTGGTGACGACCAGCGCCGGCGAGCTGCGGGCTGCCCGGCTGGTCAATGCAGCGGGCGCCTGGGCCGACCGGGTGGCGGAGCGGTGCGGGGTGGCGCCGCTCGGCCTCGAGCCCAAGCGGCGGACGGTGGTGCAGCTGCGGCTGGGCAGGACCGGACTAAGGGACCTGCCGCTGATCGACTACAGCAGCTGGACTGATGGTTTCTATTTCAAGGGCGAGGGCGACAACCGGATCTGGCTGTCACCGACGGACCAGACTCCCGACGAGCCGCGCGACGTGGCGGCGGAGGAAGAGGATGTGGCGATCGCCATTGATCGCTTTCAGCGCACGGTGGACTGGCCGATCGAAGCGGTGGAGCGGCGCTGGGCGGGGCTGAGGACCTTCTACCAGCACTTCCTGCTCGCCATTGGGGAAGATCCGACCGCACCAGGCTTCAACTGGAGTGCCGGGCAGGGCGGATGGGGATTCCAGACAGCGCCGGCCATGTCGGCGCTTGGCGCGGCTGCGATCCTGGGGGAACCGCCCCCGGCGCAATTCGACGGGCTTGATGTGCAGAGATATCGACCTCGCCGCTGGGAAGAGCTGCGGGCCGGACAGCCTTCAGCCTAAAGCATCTCCAGCGCCTGCGGCTGGCGCGGGCGGAAGACGTCGTCGAGTTGGCGCAAGACGTCCTGACCGAGGGTCAGATCGGCGGCGGCGCGATTCTCGCGCACGTGCGCGATAGTGGATGCCTTGGGGATCGGCAGCACGCCGGGTTGTGCCAGCAGCCATGCCAGTGCCAGCTGTGCCGGCGTTGCTTCAGCTTCGGCGGCGATGGCGGCCAATTCGGAATGGCGCAGGAGCCGTCCCTGCTCGACGGGGCTGTAGGCCATCACCGGAATGCGCCGCTGCCGAAGCCAGGGGATGAGGTCCAGCTCCGGTCCGCGCCGGGTGAGATTGTAGAGGATCTGGTCGGTAGCGCAGGACTTGCCGCCGGATGCGATCAGCTCCTCCATGTCGTCCATGTCGAGATTGCTGACGCCCCACCGGAGGATCTTGCCGTCCTTCACCAGCGCTTCCATCGCCTCCACCGTCTCGGCCAGCGGCACGCTTCCGCGCCAGTGGAGCAGGTAAAGGTCGAGCCGGTCCGTGCCGAGCCGCCTGAGGCTTGCTTCGCAGGCGCGTGGAAGGCGGCTTGCAGAGGCGTTCTGCGGATAGGCCTTGCTGACGAGGAAGACCTCGTCGCGGCGGCCCTCGATCGCCTCGCCGACGAGTTCCTCAGCCGCACCGTCGCCATACATTTCGGCGGTGTCGATCACCCTCAGGCCGAGGTCGATCCCGGTCCGAAGCGCGGCGATCTCATCAGCCCGGCGCGAGGCCTTCTCGGCCATCATCCAGGTCCCCTGGCCGAGGGCCGGGAGGGTCGTGCCGTCAGGAAGTTGAATATCGTTCATGAGCCGCCAACGCGCCGTGCGCCGAGAGGCTTCACCTGAACTGGTGGTTTCTTAGCCGGCCTTGCGCTGGGCGTCGGCGGCTGCGCAGGCGAGCTGGTCGACCCGTTCGTTTTCGGGATGGCCGTTGTGGCCCTTGACCCACTTCCACTCGATCCGGTGCAGTTCGGTGGCGGCGCAGAGTTCCTGCCAGAGTTCGGCGTTCTTGACCGGCTTCTTGTCGGAAGTGCGCCAGCCATTCCGACGCCAGTTATGCACCCATTTGGTGATGCCGTCCTTGACGTACATGCTGTCCGTATGAAGCACGACGTTAGCCGGACGGGTTAGCGCCTGAAGGCCGCGAATGGCGGCCATAAGCTCCATCCGGTTGTTGGTGGTCAGCGGTTCGCCGCCCGACAATTCCTTCTCTTGGGTACCGGAACGCAGGAGCGCACCCCAGCCGCCCGGGCCGGGGTTGCCCCGGCAGGCGCCGTCGGTGAACAGTTCGACCTTGGGGAGCTCAGGCAACGAGTTCGCGCGGCAGCTTGAAGGTGAGGCCCTCGGGCACATGCTCGGCTTCCTCCACCCGCAGGGTGAAGTGCTCGCTCAACGCTTCCAGGACTTCCTGAACCAGGACCTCGGGAGCCGAAGCGCCGGCAGTGATCCCGACGGAGGAGGGGGTTCCAAGCCAGTTCCAGTCAATCTCCGTGGCCCGCTGGATGAGGGTCGCCGGAACGCCCTCCCGCTCCGCGACTTCCACGAGGCGGACCGAATTGCTGCTGTTAGGCGCACCGATCACCAGCATCTTGTCGACCTTGGCGGCGATCGCCTTAACGGCCGACTGGCGATTGGAAGTCGCGTAGCAGATGTCTTCCCCACGCGGCCCCCGTATCTCGGGAAAGCGCTGCTGAAGGGCGGCCACGATGTGCGCCGTATCGTCCACGCTGAGAGTCGTCTGGGTCAGGAAAGCGAGGTTTGTGGGATCGGGCACCTCAAGGTTGACGACGTCGGCGACCGTCTCGACCAGCGTGATGGATCCGAACGGCACCTGACCAAGGGTGCCGATCACTTCGGGATGGCCGGCATGGCCGATGAAGATGATGTGCCGCCCTGCCTCGATCATCCGCTGCGCCTGCCGATGCACCTTGCTGACCAGCGGGCAGGTGGCGTCGAGGTAGCTGAGGCCACGGCTCTCCGCCTCAGCGGGCACGGACTTGGGTACGCCGTGGGCGGAGAACACCACTGGAAGGCCGTCCGGCACCTCGTCCAATTCCTCAACGAAAATGGCGCCGAGGCTCTTCAGCCGGTCGACGACGAACTTGTTGTGGACGATTTCATGCCGGACATAGACCGGCTTGCCGTAGCGTTCGAGCGCCAGTTCGACGATCTTGATGGCCCGGTCGACGCCCGCGCAGAAGCCGCGCGGGGCGGCGATGATCACCTGCAGCGGCGGCCGCGGGACGGAGATCGGATCGTGGAGGGTCATGGGAGCCGCGATGTAGGCGATTGCTTGCGGGGTTGAAAGGCGCTTCCTATGGAGACCACCACCCGAACCGAAAAAGAGATCGCCCCGTGAAACTGGCCACCGTCACCATCGCCCTCGCAGCGCTTGCCCTTGCCTCTTGCGGCGGTGGGCAGAAGCAGCTCGTCCCCGGCGGCGTTTATCTCAAGCGCACGGGTTGCCCGCAGGTCGCCATTCCGGGGGCCACGGGTGACATCACCCTGTTCAACCCGGCCGGCAGCAGCGATGCGCGGGCGATCGACGTCTCCGCCAGCATCACCAACCTGCGCGGGACCTGCACTCAGGATGCGACCTATGTCGTGTCGACCGTGACCTTCGACGTGGTCGCCACCCGGCGCGACGCCGGGGCCGCGCGCCAAGTCGTTCTGCCCTTCTATTCGGCGGCGGTGCAGGGCGGGAGCGCCATCGCCGCCAAGCATGTCGGGGCGGTCGCGCTCGACTTCGCGGCAGGGTCCTATCGGGCGCAGGGCCGCGGCCAGACCACGGTTCGTATCGCCCGCTCGGCCGTGACCCTGCCGGCCGACGTCGTCCAGGAGCTGACCCGCGAGCGCAAGCCCGGAGACGCCGACGCGGCGATCGATCCGCTGGCCAATCCGAAGGTTCGCGACGCGGTCGCCCGCTCTACCTTCGAGCATCTGGTCGGCTTCCAACTGACCGACCAGCAGCTGCGCTACAACGCGACCCGCTAAGCAGGGCGATTATCTCACCAGCAGGCCGCAAGGCGCGTTGACTCGGGAAAGGCGTCTCGCCAAGGCAGGCACGTCTTCCCGTCGGCGTGCCGGCGGGAGGGCTCGCGCGGGAGAGTTTGGCGGTGACGCCGACGCCGAAGGAGCAACCGCCCCCGGAATCTCTCAGGCAAAAGGACCGCGCGGGGCCAGGACGTCTGGAAAGTGCCGCCGAGCAATCGGGGCCGCCGAAGGGGTAACCCGCCGCTGCGTCAGCGACGGCGGGGAAAGCTCTCAGGTTGCAAGCGACAGACGGGGGTTCGTGTTTCATCGGGTGCCGTGGCGGCGCTCGCACGAACGTGGAGCTTGCCTGACCGATGACCGATGATGTCCTGACCCTTCCGCTTGACCGCTGGCACCGCGAACGCGGTGGCCGGATGGTGCCCTTCGCGGGCTATGGGATGCCGGTGCAGTATGAAGGCATCATGGCCGAGCATCTGTGGGTTCGGCAGAGTGCCGGCCTGTTCGACGTCAGCCACATGGGCCAGCTGCTGATCTCCGGCGACGGCGTCGATGCGGCTCTGGAGACCCTGCTGCCGGGCGAGCTCAAGGCCTTGGGTGATGGGCGGCTGCGTTATTCCCTGCTGCTGAACGATGCCGGCGGGATTGTGGACGACCTGATGGCCACGCGGCAGGGCGAGGGCTTCTACGTGGTGGTGAATGGAGCCACCAAGCATGGCGACATCGCCTATCTGCGTGAAAAGCTGCCCAGCCTGACCATCGACTATCTGGAAGAGCGAGCGCTGCTCGCGCTTCAGGGGCCGAAGGCCGTGGACGTGCTCGAAAAGCTGGCGCCTGGTGTTGCCGGGCTGGTCTTCATGCAGGCCGGTCGGTTCAGCATCAACGGCGTCGACGCCTGGATCAGTCGCTCGGGATATACCGGCGAGGACGGGTTCGAGATTTCGCTGCCCGGCACGTCTGCGGAAGAGGTTGCCGAAGCGCTGCTTGCCGATCCGCTGGTCAAGCCGATCGGCCTTGGGGCACGGGATTCGCTTCGGCTCGAGGCTGGGCTGCCGCTCTATGGCCATGACCTCGACGAGCGGGTCACGCCGGTTGCCGCCGACCTGACGTTCGCCATCAACAAGCGCCGCCGCGAGGAAGGCGGGTTCGCCGGCGCCGAGCGCATCCTGGCTGAGCTGCGCGGGGGCCCGGTGCAGCGGCGCGTCGGCTTCGCCGTCGAAGGCCGGCAGCCGGTGCGCGAGGGTGCGCGGGTGATCGACAGCGAGGGCAATGAGGTCGGCAAGGTCACCAGCGGGGGCTTCTCGCCATCACTGAGCAAGCCGATCGGCATGGCCTACGTCGCCGCGGGCTTGAGTGAGCCCGGCACTCGCCTGACGCTGGAGCAGCGCGGCAAGTTGTTCGCGGCCGAGGTCGCGGCCATGCCGTTCGTCCCCCACAATTACGTCCGCAAGGGAGCGCAGAAGTGAGCCTCTATTTCACCAAGGAACATGAGTGGGTCCGAGTCGAGGGTGACACGGCCACGGTCGGCATCTCCCAGCATGCGCAGCAGGCGCTGGGCGACATCGTCTTTGCCGAAGCGCCGCAGGTCGGCCGCCAGGTCCGCAAGGGCGAAGAGGCCGCGGTGGTCGAATCGGTCAAGGCCGCCAGCGACGTCTATGCGCCGGTCAGCGGCGAAGTGGTCGAGGCCAATGGCGCGATCGCGGACGAACCGGCGCTGATCAACACCGATCCGGAAGGCGAGGGCTGGTTCTTCAAGCTCAAGCTGTCCGACCCTTCGGAGCTCGACGGCCTAATGGACGAGGGCGCTTACCGCGACTGGTCCGCCAAGCTTTGAGCGAGGCGGCTGCCTCGACTAGCAGCTGGGACGCGGCGGCTTATGCCAGGGTCGGGAGCTATGTCCCGGCGCTTGGGGGCGCCGCCCTGCGCCTGCTCGACCCGAGGCCCGGTGAGCGGATCCTTGATGTCGGCTGCGGCGACGGAGCGCTCACGGAGCAGATCATCGCGGCAGGCGCCGAGGTGGTCGGCGTCGACAAGAGTGAGAGCATGGTGGCCGCGGCGATTGCACGGGGGCTGGACGCACGCGTGGTGGACGCTGCCGACTTGCCGTTCAAGGCGGAATTCGACGCTGCTTTCTCCAATGCGTCCTTGCACTGGATGCTCGACAAGGACGAAGTGGCGTCAGGGCTAGCTCGGGCGCTCAGGCCGGAGGGCCGGTTCGCCGGTGAATTCGGCGGGGCGGGCAACCTCCAACGGCTGCGGACTGCTCTCGACGAGGAGCTGTTGTCACGCGGCTACCGTCCGCCGGTTGAGGCCGCGAACTGGTATCCCACCACAGCTGAATTCCTGGCCGTTTATGAGCCTGCGGGGTTCAGGGCCTATTCGGTTCAACTTATCCCGCGACCTACTGCGCTGGAGCATGGCGTCGAAGGCTGGGTCACCGTCTTTCGGGCAGGCTGGCTCGACCGCGCCGGCGTGCCACAGGACGAGCGCGCCGACCTTGCGCGAGCCGTTGCGGCGCGCGTGGGCAGCGATAATGCCGATTACGTCCGACTTCGTTTTCTCCTCAGGAAAGCCGACTGATGCGTTACCTGCCTTTGTCTGACGCCGACCGGCGTCAGATGCTCGACGTGATTGGCGCCGAGACGATTGACGACCTGTTCCGAGATGTGCCCGAGAAAGCGCGTCAGTCGGGGCCGATTGCCGGGCTGCCGATGCACGCGTCCGAGATGGCGGTGGAGCGGCATCTCACCGCACTCGCCGCCAAGAACGTGCCCGCCGGCAGTGCGCCCTTTTTTCTCGGCTGTGGCGCCTACAAGCACCATGTTCCGGCCAGCGTCGACCACCTGATCCAGCGCGGCGAGTTCCTGACTGCCTACACGCCCTATCAGCCAGAGATCGCACAGGGCACGCTGCAGGTCCTGTTCGAGTTCCAGACCCAGGTCGCCAAGCTGACCGGCTGCGAGGTGGCGAACGCCTCCATGTACGATGGCTCGACCGCCTGCTGGGAAGCGATCGGAATGGCGCGCCGGATCACCCGGCGGACCAAGGCGCTGCTGAGTGACGGTCTGCATCCGCACTATGTGGCCGTCTGCAAGACGATGGCGAAGTTCACCGGTGATTCGCTGACGACGTCGGTCCCGACACTCGACGCAGAGACCGATCTCCAGCGGCTGATCGGCGAAATCAACGATGAGACCAGCGCGGTCGTGGTGCAGTATCCCGACATCCTTGGGCGCATCGCCGACCTGACGCCGCTGGCGGACGCGGCGCACGCCAAGGGCGCGCTGCTGATCGCGGTGGTGACGGAGCCGGTGGCGCTGGGACTGATCAAGGCGCCGGGTGAAATGGGCGCCGACATCGTGGTCGGGGAAGGGCAGTCGATCGGCGTCGGGCTGCAGTTCGGCGGACCTTATGTCGGCCTGTTCGCCTGCCGCGAGAAGCACATCCGGCAGATGCCGGGGCGGCTGGCCGGCGAGACGGTGGACGCAGAGGGCAAGCGCGGTTTTGTGCTGACCCTGTCGACCCGGGAGCAACATATTCGCCGCGAGAAGGCGACCAGCAATATCTGCACCAACTCGGGCCTTTGTGCGCTGGCCTTCTCGATCCACCTTACCCTGCTCGGGGAGAAGGGACTGCGGCAGTTGGCCGAGCTCAACCACGCGCGGGCGGTGCAAGTGGCGGAGCGGCTGGGGGCAATCCCTGGGGTAGGCCTGGTGAATAACAGCTTCTTCAACGAGTTCACGCTGGAGCTTCCGGTCGAGGCTCGGCCGGCGGTGCACCGGATGGTGGAGCAGGGCGTGCTCGGCGGGGTGTCGCTCGGCCGGCTCTATCCGGGGGCCGAGGGCCTCAAGAACGGACTGGTGGTGGCGGTGACCGAAACGGTGACCGACGCGGACATCGACGCGCTGGAAGGTGCGCTCAAGGAGGTGGTGGCGTGACGATCAACCAGAGCGGCTGGAAGCCGGCGGCACCGGTCAAGGGTCCGGGCGACACCGGTACCGTGACCGGCAATCGTGCGCTGATGCTGGAAGAGCCGCTGATCTTCGAGATCGATGGGGGCGAGACCACGGGCGTCGACTTCGCCGACGTGCCGCAGGTGACAGCGCGTATCGGCGCTCTGACGCGGTCGGCACCGATTGGCTTGCCGGGCCTGAGCGAACCGGAGGCGGTACGGCATTACACGCGCCTGTCCCGGCAGAACTATGGCATCGATCTTGGCTTCTTTCCGCTCGGTTCATGCACGATGAAGCACAACCCGCGGCTCAATGAGAAGATGGCGCGGCTGCCCGGCTTTGCCGACATCCATCCCCTGCAGCCGCGCGAGACGGTTCAGGGCGCGCTGGAGCTGATCAACGAGCTGGCCTTCTGGCTGATCGACCTAACCGGCATGCACGGGGTCGCGATGAGCCCCAAGGCGGGCGCGCACGGCGAATTGTGCGGCATTCTCTGCATCCGCGCCGCGCTTGAGGCGCGCGGTGATGCGCGATCGGTGGTGCTGGTGCCTGAGAGCGCCCACGGCACGAACCCGGCAACCGCCGCATTCGCCGGCTATGCGGTGGAGAACATTCCCGCCAACGCGGACGGCCGGGTCGACCTGGAAGCGCTCAAGGCGCGGCTGGGGCCAGATGTGGCCGCCTTGATGATCACCAATCCCAACACCTGTGGCCTGTTCGAACCGCAGATGAAGGAGATCAGCGACGCGGTGCATGCCGCCGGTGGTTTCGTTTACTGCGATGGCGCCAACTTCAACGCGATCGTCGGCAAGGTCCGCCCGGGCGACCTTGGCGTCGACGCCATGCACATCAACCTGCACAAGACATTCTCGACACCGCATGGCGGCGGCGGACCCGGCTCGGGCCCGGTAGTCCTGTCCGAAGCGCTCTCGCCCTTCGGACCGCTGCCCTACACGGCGCGGACCAAGGATGGCGTGGTCCACCTGATCGAGGAGGAGCAGGCCGAGGAGTTCTCGAACGAGAACTTTGGCGGTTCAATGCAGAGCTTTGGCCGGATGACCGCCTTCCACGGCCAGATGGGCATGTTCACGCGCGCGCTCACCTACATCCTCAGCCACGGTGCGGACGGGCTTAAGCAGGTGGCGGAAGATGCCGTCCTGAACGCCAATTACGTGCTGCGCAGCTGCGAGGACGTGCTGGATGCGCCCTTCGCCCACTCCGGCCCGTGCATGCATGAGGCGATCTTCTCCGATAAGGGGTTCGGCGGCGGGCTGACGACGCTCGATCTTGCCAAGGGGCTGATCGACGAAGGATTTCACCCGATGACCATGTACTTCCCGCTGGTGGTGCATGGCGCGATGCTGGTCGAACCCACCGAGACCGAGAGCAAGGCGGCGCTCGACCAGTTCATCGGCGCGCTTCGCCACGTCGCCGAACGCGCGCGGGCAGGGGACGAAAGCCTCAAGTCGGCACCGGCGCATGCGCCGCGCCGCCGCCTCGACGAGACGTTGGCGGCGCGCAAGCCGATCGTCGCCTGGCGCACACCAGCGCCCGACGCCGACAAGATCAGCGGCCGGAACGAGGTCGGCGGGCAGTGAGGCTAAGCGAGGGACCGGAGCCCGCGTGAGCTGGGCTGGAGCCTGGACCTTCATCAACCTCGTGGCGCTGCTCGGCTGGGCCGCTCTGATCCTGCTGCCGCGCCGGCCGATCGTTCATTCGCTCATCTTGTATGCGGGCGTCGGACTTTTGTGCCTTAGCTACGCGGCGATATTCGTTCTGTTGATCGGACACTGGGCCGATCCAGGGCAGGTCGCGGGGCAGCCGCCCGCCGACCTTAGTGATTACAGCATCAGCGGGATTCGCCGACTGTTCGGCAGCGACGCAGGCGTGGTGATGGGGTGGACTCATTACCTTGCCTTCGATCTTTTTGTCGGGCTGTGGATTGGTCGCGATGCCGACAACAAGGGCTTTTCGCGCGTGGTCCAAGCGCCCGTGCTGTTGCTGACCTTTCTCGCTGGTCCGCTTGGCCTGGCTCTCTGGCTCCTCATTCGGGAGCGGCGGGCCCGGCGCGCGGCGCGGGCATGACGTGAAGCTGCACTCGCCAGCAGCGGCCCGGAACGTCGGGCCAATCGGCGACGTGCTTGCCGATTGGCTGCCGCAATTCGGCCTGGTGCTGGAAATCGCCAGCGGCAGCGGCGAGCATGCGATCGCCTTTGCCCGCCGCTTTCCCAAGCTGGTGTGGCAGCCAACCGACCCCGACCCGTCAGCGCTTGGCTCGATCACGACCTGGCGTGAGGAAGAGGGCTCGGCGAACCTCCTGGCACCCCTGCGGCTTGACGTCACCGAGCGGCCTTGGCCGGTGTCGAAGGCCGAGGCGGTGATGGCCATCAACCTTGTCCATATCAGTCCGTGGGAGGCGAGCCTGGGCTTGCTGGCGGGCGCCGCGGACGTGTTGGAGCCCGGCGGGCCGCTGATCTTCTACGGGCCGTGGCGGGTTCCGGGCGAGCCGCTGGCCCGATCCAATCACGACTTCGAGGCACAGCTCAAGGCGCGTGACCCGCGTTTTGGGATCCGCGATGTCGCGACCTTTGCCGCCGCTGCGCGCGAGGCGGGTTTCAGTCTTGCCCAGCAGCGAGCGATGCCGGCCAATAACCGGATGCTGCTGTTTCGCCGGGCCGGCTGAACCGCCACCACAGCAGGATCCAGAGCAGGCCGAAGCACCAGCCGGCGAGGACGTCACTCGGCCAATGGACACCCAGAATGGGGCGGGTGCAGCCGATCGCCACCGCCAGCGCCAGGGCTGCTGGAAGCGCCGCTCGCCGCCATCTCGCCGGAACGGCGAAGACCGCGAGTGAGACATAGGTCAGGGTGGAGTTTCCAGCGTGACCGCTGGGGAAGCTCTGCACCGAGACGATAACCGGATAGGGGTCGAAACTCGGCCGAGGGCGATCAACGAGCCACTTGATGAGCTCGATCATGGCGCGACCGCTCATGGTGGTGCCGAAGAACAGAAGCGCAGTTCGCCGGTCGCCGCGCAGCCAGAGCCACGCCGTGACGACCAGGACGAGTGGCACCAGCACGACCGAGCCACCGAGCTGGGTGAAAGCGAGAATGGCGCGGGTCAGCTGCACATGCTCCGCGCGCCAGCCGATGAACCACATGTCGGTCCGCAGGTCGTAGGCGAAGTGCGGCCCGCCAATCAGCCCGGCGACCACGATCACCAGCAGCAAAGCGGTGCCAAGCAGGAGAGGGGTGAAGCGCGTCATCAGCGTTAAACGAAGTTTTACCTGTGGTGGATACGAGAGCGGGTTATGGACGAAAGCCAGACCGTGCAGAACCGCCGGCAACGCCGATCCCAAGTGCTCATGAGCGCTGCTCTGGAGCTGTCGGGAGTGGCGGTTCCGGTCAAGCTGCGCAATCTTTCGGCCGAAGGGGCGCTGGTCGAAGCCGACAATCTGCCCGTCGAAGGGGCCGAGGTCGTCTTCCGCCGCCAGGAGCTGAGCGTTCCGGCGCGGATCATCTGGGTTCGCGGGGGTCGTGCGGGGCTGTCGTTCAACACCGCGTTATCGCCAGAGGCTGTGCTTCGCCACATCCCGACGCCAAAGCCTCGGGTACTCCCGGAGTTCCGTCGGCCGGGCCTCAGCACTCGATTCACCGACACGGATCGGGATGCGATGAGTGCCTGGGGTTACCGGGCGTCTTTCGACCGCCCGGGCGAGTAGAAGTCTTTTCAGGCCGCGCGCGCGGCGTCGCGCTGCACGCGGAGCCAGTCGACCAGCTCGGCCAGCGACAGCGGCGTGTTGAACGAGATCCCGGCCGACGATTGCGTCGCCCAGCGAACCACCGCTGCCTGCGGCGCGAGGCCGGGGAGCGTCACGACCACATCGGAGTCCGGGATCAGCGTCGTCGGGGTGTCGACCTTGATGCCGCCCTGGCTGATGTCCGTGCAGTGCAGGCGAAAGATCGAAGCGCCATCCCGCACATAAGCGGAGGTTCTGACCTCGATCCGCGGCATTCGTGGCCGGGGCCCAGCTTCGTCGCTGGCGAGAATGGCGATCACATCCACGGGCGCCGCGAAGGCGATGCCGACTTGATGATCGCGCACCCAGCTCACCCGGCCGAGCAGCGGCTGACCGGTCTTGAGCTCCACTTCGACCGGCACGCCTTCTTCCATCGTGCAGTACACGCGAAGCATCATGCCACCGGCGGAGATGTTCTTGATCAGGCAAAGTTCGCGGCGTCCGTCGATCACCATCGCACCGACGCGGAACAGCGTAAGGTGGCGCTCACTGTCGCGGCGATCGGCGCCCGCCGAGGGCTGACGGGGCGGCTCCGCGTTCAGCGAGTATATCGTCGTGTCGACTTGGCCGTGATCCACGCAAAAAGGCTCCGCTGCGAGCGGCAAGCGTAAGGGCATCTTCGTTTCGCAAAGGTTTCCAGTGCGGTCAGAAAAGACGTCGTTCAGGCAGTGACTTACACTTTTGCGACGAGCTGCCTGAGGTTTGAGCAGGCAATGCCGCTGCCTCAGGCGGCGCGAGCGTCGGCGGTCCCGGAAAGTCCATCCATCAGCAGGCGGTTGACGTCCAGCAAGGGGTCGACTGATTCCCGCCCGGTCACCACGGCGCTGGTGTGGCGGTCGACCCATAAGGCAAGCGAAACGATGCTTGCCCGCAGGTCTGTCGGAAGGGCGTTGTCCGCCGCTCCACAAGCGGCCGAGAAGGTGGACCACATCTCGCGGTTGCGGTGCAGCGCTGGCATGAGCCGCGCCCCTCGCCAGCCCGCCTGCCAGGCCTGCTCAATCTCACGGCTGATCTCCGCGATCAGCCGGTACTCCATCGAGCGGGGATGTTCGGCCGCGCGGTGAGCGCGCTGATAGGCGGCAAGCGACATGCGTCCTCCATTGCTTCGGGCTCATCATAGACAATGCGGCTTTGTCGGGCCGGCACGGGACGAATTTGGGCCGACGCACACGGGCGGCCTTGCGGGGCACCTATAATCGGAGGGCGTGGGATTAGGAGCGGGCAATACCGTGCTCAATGGCGTTGGTTTTCTGATCATTCTGGGCTGCGTTTTCGGCAGCTTCATCGTGTCGGGCGGCAAGCTTGGCGTGATCATCGAGGCGTTGCCCCATGAACTGGTGGCGATCCTCGGCGCGTCAATCGGCGCCTTCGTGGTCAGCAACTCCCTTCCGACGGTCAAGCTGGCGGGCAAAGGACTGCTTCGCGCCTTCAAGGGCCCCAAGTGGAAGAACGATACCTATCGCGAGTTGCTGACACTCATGTTCGCGCTGCTCACCACCTTCAAGAAGGGCGGCGCAACGGGGATCGAGCCGCATCTCGATGCACCGGAGGAGAGCAGCATCTTCTCGCGCCATGCCAAGGTGCTTGCGGACCATCACCTGGTGGAATTCACCTGTGATTACCTGCGGATGATGACCGTCAGCTTCGATGATCCGAACCAGATCTCGGAAGCGATGGACGCGGATATCGAGCGGCACCATGCCGAGGAACACCTGCCCCACCATGCGCTGCAGAGCATGGCCGACGGACTGCCCGCCATTGGCATCGTCGCGGCCGTGCTTGGTGTCATCAAGACCATGGCGTCCATCGACCAGCCGACGGAGGTGCTCGGCGCGATGATCGGCGGCGCGCTGGTCGGGACCTTTCTGGGCGTGCTTCTCAGCTACTGCGTGGTGGGACCGCTTGCGTCCAAGCTTGGTGAGACCATCGGCGAGGACAGCCGCTGCTACACCATCGTGAAGACGGCCATCGTCGCTTACGCCCAGGGTGTCGCCGTGCAGGTCGCGGTTGAGCTTGCCCGGCGCCAAACGCCGTCGCTCCACGCCCCCAGTTTCCAGCAACTCGAAGAAGCCCTTCAGGAGGCCAAGCATGAGCTCGCCGCTGTCCCCGCTTGAGCCGCTGGTTCTCCCAGCCAACGGCAATCTGGCTGCAGCCGAGGCGTTGCTACCGCAGGTCCAGGCGGCTGCGGCTTCTGGCATCGTCAGCATCGACGCGGGCGAGGTGTCCACGATCGGACAGGCCATGCTCCAGCTGCTGCTTGCCGCGGCACGGTCCCGGGCCGGTCTTCACATCACGGCGGCAAGCGATGCCTTCCGCGAACGCATCGAACAGCTTGGTCTCAAGGAGCTTGCCGCATGAGCAGGACCATTCTCACCGTGGACGACTCGCCCAGCATGCGCTTGCTCCTGAAGGCATCGCTGTCGGCCCAGGGCTATCACATCGAAACGGCCGAAGACGGCATTCACGGTCTTGAGCGCCTGTCCGAACTGACGCCAGACCTCATCATCACCGACATCAACATGCCGCGCATGGATGGGTTCGAGCTGATCGAAGCGGTACGCGCCGGCGACCGTCATCGCGGGTTGCCGATCCTGGTCCTGTCGACCGAGTTCTCGGATGAGAAAAAGGCCCGTGCGCGGGAGGCAGGCGCCACCGGCTGGATCACCAAACCTTTCGATGCCGACAAGCTGGGCGCCGCCATCCGGCGCGTCTGCCCGTGAGCGAGCTGGACGACATCCAGGCGATATTCTTCGAGGAGTGCGCCGAGGGGCTGACGGCCGCCGAGGCGGGATTGTCGGCAATGGTCGAGGGCGACACCTCCGACGCGACCATCGCTGCCGTGTTCCGCGCGGTTCATTCGATCAAGGGCGGCTCGGGAGCGTTTGGTCACAGCGCATTGATGGCGTTCTCGCATCGCTTCGAAAATGTGCTGGACGAAGTGCGCAGCGGTCGCATGGCGCCGACACGCTCCCTGGTGCAGCAGCTGCTTCGGGCGTTTGACGTGCTGTCGGACCATGTGCTGGCCGCGCGGGGTGAGGCAGCGCCGCCTGCCGACGGACCCATGCGCGACGAGCTCGACCGATTGCTTGCTGGTGGCGGTGCTGGCGAGATTGATCCGGCCCCGAACGATCCGGTCCCGACCGACGATGACCCTTTCGGCTTCGAGCCAGTGCTGGTCAGCCTGGACGACTTCGGGCCGCCCGAGGAGTCCGACGATGGTGGCTGGTCGGTCCACTTCCGTCCGTCGCGGGCGGCCATGGCCAACGGAGCCGAGCCTTTGCTGGTCGTGCGTGAGCTGGAACGCCTCGGCGGCCGGGTCGATCGGGTGCTCGACGACAGATTGCCGTCGATCGAGCTGCTGGATCCGGCCGATTCTTACCTGGGTTGGCAGATGATCTTGCCGGGCACGCTAGGCGAGGATGAAATCCGCGAGTGCTTTGATTTCATTCCGCCTGACAGTGTCATCGAGATCGAACGCATCAGGAGACCTTCCACGCCGGAACCCTCGCCCGCGACGGACGCCGTGGAGGTTCCGCTCGTGCCCACGCCTGCGCCGGTCGGGCCCGCGGCGTCGCCGAACGCGAGCGAGAAGGTCGCACCCAAGGCAGAGGCCATGAGCGTGCGGGTCGACCTCGCCCGCCTCGATCACTTGCTCAACCTGGTTGGCGAGCTTGTCATCCGCAATTCGGTCTTGGCCGATCGGCTTGCTCAGGCCGATCAGGAGAAGGTCGAGCTTCCGCAACTGCTGAGGCTGACGCGTCAGATCCAGGACGGCGTCATGGGCCTTCGTGCCCAGCCGATTGCTCAGGCCTTCAACCGCGTGCCGAGAATGCTCCGCGACCTCGAGGCGGAGACTGGCAAGTCGATCCGGCTCGAGATCAGCGGCGAGCAGACCGAGGTCGACAAGCGCGTGATCGAACGGATCGGCGATCCGCTGACCCACATGATCCGCAATGCTGCCGACCACGGCATCGAGAGCAGCGAGCGCCGCCTTGCGGCGGGCAAGGACGCTCAGGGCACCATCTTTCTCTTGGCCGAGCAGAAAGGCGGACGGATCATCGTCCGCGTTACCGACGACGGCGGCGGCATCGACCGCGTGCGAGTGCTCGCCAAGGCGATCGACAAGGGCATTGTCTCGGCGACCGCCGAACTGACGGACGAAGACATCGATCAGCTGATCTGTGCGCCTGGCTTCTCGACGGCCGAGACGATCAGCAATATCTCCGGGCGCGGTGTCGGAATGGACGTGGTCCGCTCCAACATCGAGCAGCTTGGTGGTCGGGTGGAGATCAGTTCGGTCCCTGGGCAGGGCACCAGCTTCACCATGATCCTGCCGCTGACGCTGGCGATTCTCGACGGGATGGTCGTCCGCTTGAGCGGCCATCGTTACGTCCTGCCGCTCGGGTCGGTGATCGAGAGCGTCCAGCCGGAGCCGGGACAATTGCAGGCACTCAGCCCCGGTTCCGAGGTGCTGGAGCTGCGCGGCTCCTTTCTGCCTGTTCGCCGCCTCAACCGCTTCTTCAACCTGCGCGGTGAGGAGCGGGCGCCGGAAGACAGCCTGGTGATCGTCGTCGAGACCGACAGCGTGGGGGCGATCGGACTGATGGTCGACACCATCGAGGACCGGCGCGAGGTCGTCATCAAGAGCCTCGACCAGAACCTTTATCCCGTTCGCGGCCTTGGTGGTGCGACCGTGCTCGGTGACGGTTCCATCGCCCTCATCCTCGACATCGACGCCATCGTCACGGCTTCGGGCCCGGCGTCCCGCCTTCAGAAAGGAATGGCAGCATGAGTGAGATCAGCGAACGCAAGATCGTCACCTTCTCACTGGGCGAGAAGATGTTCGGAATCGACATGTCCGTGCTTATCGAGATCCGCGAATGGGAGGCGCCGACGCCGCTCCCGGGTGTTCCGCTGTTCATCCGCGGCGTCGCCAACCTTCGGGGCACCGTGATCCCGATCGTCGACCTGAGCGAACGGCTTGGGTGGAAGCCGACCCAGGTTCACGGTCGCAGCTGCATCCTGGTCGTGGTGCTTGGCGGCAAGCAGGCGGGCTTCCTTGTCGACGAGGTCAACGACATCGTCTCGATTGACCCGGCGCAGATGCAGCCAGCGCCCGAGATCGAGCTGGCGGAGCCGGGCGTCATTGCCGGCCTAATCCATCTGGTGACGCGCGGATCGGGTGAGCAGGGCACGATGGTCTCCTTGCTTGACCTGGAAGTGCTGGGCGTCACCCGCCAGCTCGACCTTGCCGCATGATCAACGCGCTCGCAGGTGACGCGGAGCTGGGTGAGCGCGACTTCCGCATTCTTGCGGGAATATTGCGCGACGAAGCGCGGATCGCCCTTTCGCCTGTAAAGCGGACACTGGTCCAGTCGCGGCTGGGGCGGCGGCTGAGGCAGCACGGCCTGGGTGACTTCGGCGCTTATGTCCGCCTGGTGCAGGAGGACGCAGACGAGCGCCGTGCGATGGTGACCGCCCTCACGACCAACCACACGCACTTCTTCCGCGAGCGGCATCACTTCGATCATTTCACCGCGGACGTGCGCCCGATGTTGCAGCAAGCGGCTGGACGCCGCTCGGTGCGGCTGTGGTCGGCCGGCTCCTCCAGCGGGGAGGAAGTGTACAGCCTGGCCATGTGCCTTGCCGGCTCCTCGCGGCCCGCCGGGGAATGGTTGGCGAACCGGGATGTTCGCCTGCTAGCAAGCGACGTGTCAGCGCCGATGGTCACGGCAACGGCCGCCGCACGCTATTCGCGGGAGACGGTTGCGGCAGTCCCGGCGGATTACGCTTCGGCCTGGCTGAAGCGCGACGAGGGTGGGGCGACCATCTCGCCGTTCCTTGTGGAGCGGGTGCATGCGCGCATGCTGAACCTGTTCGATGCCTGGCCGATGACGCGCAAGTTCGATGTCATCTTCTGTCGCAACGTCATGATCTACTTCGATGACCCCGCCAAACGCGAACTGGAGCTGCGACTGGTGCAGCAGCTGCAGCCGGGCGGCTTCCTGTACATCGGCCATTCGGAGCGGCTTGGCGGCGAAGCCGAGGCGCAGATGGAGTCGATGGGCCATACCATCTACCGCAAGCCGGGCACGTTGCCATGAGCGCCGCCATCCGCACCCTGGTGGTGGACGACAGCGCCGCCATGCGTGCCGTGCTGACCCGGATCTTGCAGGCTGACGGCGACATCACGGTGGTCGGTTCCGCGCCGGAGCCCCTCGTTGCGCGTGAGCTGATCAAGACCCTCGATCCGGACGTCGTGACACTCGACGTCGAGATGCCGGGAATGGATGGACTTTCCTTCCTCGAGCGGATCATGCGGCTTCGTCCGATGCCGGTCATCATGTGCTCGACGCTGACCGCGCGCGGCGCCGAAGTGACGATCGAGGCGCTGCGCCTCGGTGCTGTCGACTGCGTGTGCAAGCCGTCGGGCACGGCGGCGGAAATGGAGCGGGAAGGCGATCGGCTTCGTGCCTGTGTCCGGACCGCCGCTGGTTCAAGGGTCCGCCCAGGACCGCTCCCGCGCACGCCGGCGGCGGCCAGGGGAGGCGCCTGTGCCGATCGGCTGATCGCCGTAGGGGCGTCCACGGGAGGGGTCGAAGCGCTGTTCGCCTTTCTTGGTTCACTGCCGGCGGACAGCCCTCCGGTGCTAGTGGTTCAGCACATGCCGGCGGGCTTCACCGCCAACTTCGCCGCAAGGCTCGATGCAGAGGCCGCGGTCAAGGTTGTCGAGGCTCGTGACGGCGATGCCGTGCTGCCGGGGAGGGTCTATGTCGCACCGGGCGGCGAATGCCACATGCGGCTGAACACGGGCGCTGCTCCATCAATTCGGATTGCTCCGGGTGAGCTGGTCGGTGGTCATCGGCCTGCGGTGGACGAGCTTTTCTGCTCGTTTCTTCCGGTCGCCAACCGGACCACCGGCGTGCTGCTTACCGGAATGGGCCAGGACGGTGCGGCAGGCCTGCTGGCGTTGCGCCAGGCCGGTGCAAGAACGCTGGCCCAGTCGGCCGAGAGCTGCGTCGTCTACGGCATGCCGCGCGCCGCCGTCGAACTCGGCGCGGTTGAACAATCCATCCCCATCGAGCGCATGGCTGACGCAGTGATGCGCACCTGCGCCCCCCGAAAGGACGCCTGACCATGCCGGCTGCCGCCGCCATCAAGGTGATGATCGTCGATGACCAAGCCAGCATGCGCGCCATGATCCGACGCGCGCTGCAGGACTTTGGGTTCGTCCACGTGCGCGACAAGGGTTGTCCGCGCGAGGCGCTGGCCGACGTTCGTCAGGATCGCGTCCATCTGATCATCTCCGATTTCAACATGCCCGAGATGGACGGGCTGCAGTTGCTCGAAGCCGTTCGCCAGGACGTGATCATTGGCAAGACCGTCTTCATCATGCTGACGGGGTCCGCCGACCGCGAGGTCGTGCAGAAGGCCGCTGCCCTGGGCGTCAACAACTACCTGGTGAAGCCCTTCGCGCCCGCCGCGCTCAAGGAGAAGATCGAGCGCGTGTTCGGAGCACTGACCTGAGATGCGGCGCCAAACCATCGTTCAGGGCGAGCATGCCGTCATCGCCGAGCCGGACGTGGTGGTGACCACCATTCTTGGTTCATGCGTCGCGGTGTGCCTGCATGATCCGCAACGGCGGATCGGAGGCATGAACCACTTCCTCCTGCCGCAGCCGGCGGGCGGCAGCCTGCAGGGCGTGTTGGACCCGCAACGCTACGGAATCCACGCCATGGAAGTGCTGATCAATGCGCTGATGGCCCGCGGGGCCGAACGCTCGCGGCTTAAGGCGCATTGCTACGGCGGCGCTCAGGTTGTCGCGGGATTGGGAGACATTGGCGCCGAGAACTGCGCTTTTGCCCGCCACTTCCTGGCCACCGAACACATCACCGTTGTGCATGAAGACCTTGGCGGACGGAATGCGCGCCGGGTGGAGTTCATGCCCTTTCTTGGCCGTTCCCGCTGCCTCACCGTGCGGGAGCCTGCGCCCCCCGCCAATACCCGCCTCCCGCTGCGCCTGCCCGAGCGCGCCGGAGAACTGGAGCTGTTCTGATGACCGCACTTCCCGAGATTGCGCCAGCTCTTTGCCGTGCACTTGCCGCGGAGATGCGGGAGATGTCCGTTCTGATCGAAGCACTGGCGGAGGTCCTGGCGAGCGACGAAGGCGTGATTGCCCGTCATCTGCCGCGCCTTCAGCAATTCGACGTGCTCGCGCAGCACATGGGTGAGAGCGCAAGCTTGCTCGACACGCTGGCCGGCGGAGATTGCGTGACCAGCGCGGTCGAGCAGGTCCGGCTCGAGAGGTTGCAGACACGGCTTAAGGCCGTGCTCAAGGCGGCCTGACATGGCGACGCGCGCCAAGCCCGCGGTCGACGTGCGGCCGATCGTCATTCGCCGTGTGAAAAAGGTGGTCGGCGGCGGTCACCACGGCGGGGCGTGGAAGGTTGCCTATGCCGACTTCGTGACGGCGATGATGGCATTCTTCATGCTGCTGTGGCTGCTCGCCAATCCGGACAAGGACCGGCTGAAGGGTCTGGCGCAATATTTCTCGCCGTCCAGCGCCAGCGCCAAGCCGGGCGAAACAATCGAAACCGTTCCAAGTAGCAAGCCGGGTCTTGGCGCCCAGCAGATGCGGGCACAGGCGAGCGATCCTTCACGCGACGGTCACCCTTCCTCGCCGACTTCCTACGCGCAGAGCAAGTCGGGAAGCGCCAAGGTTCCGGACGCGAGCGTGCGTGTGGTTGCCGAGGAATTGAAGCTCCTGCTTCAGCCGACCAGCGTTCCCCGGGCCGACCAGCAGCGCATCCAGATGGAGCAGGCACGCGAGGGTCTCCGAGTCAGCCTGATGGACGATGACGGCCATGCCATGTTCCGGCCCGGCACCGCGACGCTGAACCCCTACGCGGCCGTGCTGCTCGGCCAGATCGCGCGCAAATTGGCGACGTCCAGCGTCCAGATCGCGATCGAGGGCCATACCGACGGGCAGGGCGGTCAAAGCACGTCCAACTGGCACCTGTCGGCTGACCGTGCCCTTGCCGCGCGCGACGCGCTGATCGCTGGCGGACTGACGCCGGACCGCTTCTCCGAAGTGGTCGCATTGGCAGCGACCCAGCCTGTCTATCCGGACCAGCCGCTCCGGCCCGAGAACCGGCGCATCACCATTGTCCTGCTCGCCGACAGCTCGCCGCTGCCGCGCGACGTCAGTTTCCGGTTCTGACCAGTGATGCGCGTCTTCCTCCTCCTACTGGTGGTGAGCGGTGGATGTGCCGCCGGTGCCGCGAGCGCTTTCGCCGTGACCTTGCTTCATCCGCAGGCGCCGACGGCCGCAAGCGACAGGCCCGGATCGCCGGACCTCAAGGAAACGCCGGAATTTGTGCCGGTCGACGTGCTGCTTCCGCTGGTCTTCAGCGACGGGCAGCTTGCCGGCTACGCTTCCCTCAAGCTGCAATTACGGGTGGCCCCGGGGACGGGCGAGGCGGTCAAGGAGCGGCTTCCGCTGCTGTTGAACGCGGTCAACCTGCAGACCTACCGAACGCCGCTTGCGTCCGGCGCCGACGGGCGGCTTCCGGACCTCTCCAACTTTCGACTGCTGGTGCAGCGCTGTGCTGACCAAGCACTGGGTCGCGGCACGATTATCCAGGTGGCCATCACGGAGGCACGCACGTCATGAACGCTCCCTTTCACCCAGAGCGCAAGATCATGGAACGGGCCCAACGCACCGTGACCATGCTCACCGTGGCGAAGGTGCGTGTACGCGGGGTCGAGGGGCTCTGCCGCATTCGCAATATTTCGCCGGGTGGGCTGATGCTGGAGACCCGCTTGGCGCTGGAATGCGGTGACCATGTCGAAGTGGAGCTGCGCCAGCAACGGGTGGTCGCAGGGCGGATCGTCTGGACTCGCGCGGGACGTGCCGGACTTGCCTTCGACGTGCCCGAGGTGATGGACGGATTGCTGCCGTGTGCCGGGCGACGCCCAAGCCGTATCAGGCGCGAGCAGCAACCGCGCGGCCCGCGCTTGCAGATGGACTGCCCGCTGGAGGTCCGGATGGCGGACGGGCGCGCCGAGGCGACGCTGCGCGACATCAGCCAGGGCGGAGCCAAGGTATCGTTACCGTTCCATACCCATGTTGGCGAACGTCTGCTGTTGCTGGTGCCTGGCTTGCCGCTGAAGCTCGGCATCGTGCGGTGGGTGCGAGAAGATGTCGGGATAGCATTCGCAGAGCCGCTCGGCTTCGACCTGCTGGCCGACTGGCTGGTTGCGCGGTCCGGCGGGTTCCAGCGCCAGGGCTGATCTATCCGCCGCCGTGGGCGAAGCTCTGGACGAGTGAACCGGCGACCAATGCCCAGCCATCAACCAGCACGAAGAAGATGATCTTGACGGGCAGGCTGATCGAGGAAGGCGGCAGCATCATCATGCCCATGGCCATCAACACTGCTGCAACGGCGAGGTCGATCACGAGAAACGGCAGCAGCAGAAGGAAGCCGATCTCGAACGCCCGGCGAAGTTCGCTGATCATGAACGCCGGCACCAGGGTTGCGAGGCTTATGTCCGCCGGCGCTTTCGGCTGCGTCTTCGCAAGGCGCGTGAAGAGCGCAAGATCCTCGCGACGAACCTGGCCGAGCATGAAGCTGCGGAACGGAGCCGCGGTCTTCTCGAATGCCTGCTGCTCGGAAATGCGGCCGGCATTGTAAGGCTGCACGCCATCGTGCCAGGCCGCCTCGAACGTCGGCTGCATGACGAACAAGGAAAGAAACAGCGCCAGGCTGATGATGACCGGATTGGGCGGTACGCCCGGTGCGCCGATTCCGGTACGCAGCAGCGACAGGGCGACGACGATCCGGGTGAAACTGGTGATCGTCATGAGGATGCCGGGTGCGAGGCTCAGCACCGTCAGCATCAGTACCAGCGAAATCGCGCGCCCGCCCACCGGGCCATCCCCGAGATTGATCGAAGCCGTGGCCGCGGCCTTTGCAAAGACCGGCGAGGGCAGCGCCATCAGGCCGAGCGCAAGGAGAGCGGTCAGGCGATGTCGCATGGCGCGCCAAGGGTTGGTTGATCAACTGAGCCAAGCCGCCGGCGCGACGCCAGCAGATGCTGCTTGACGAGCATGGCGAAGTTCGGGCGGCTGACCGTTGGCGATGCTCGCGGCGGTTCGCTGCCGGGTCGATTGGCCGAGCATTTCGAGGGTTTGATTGTTCCCTCGATCGTCATTGCCCCTGCCGGTCCGAGGATCAGCAGATGCTCGACGTGATCGCGGCGGAGGATCACCACCATGTTCTTGGGGTCGAGGCTGAGCCGTTCCATCACTTGGAGGCGAGCGGCCGAACACGAGCGCCCCGGCAGCCTGATATCGAAGCGGCGGACGGCCCACAGGATCGCTGCCATCATGCCGAGGACAAGTCCCAGGCTCGCGATCATTCGAAGCAATGCGGAGGCTTCCATCAACCCTGCTCCGCCAGCAGTGCGGTGATCGTGACGGACACGCGATCTCCAGTGACTGAGAGCTCGCCGGTCGCGATGGTCTGCCCGCCAGCACTGATGGCGACCTGACTTTCCGGAACAACGCCAAGCGGCACCACGGCCCCGCGTCCGAGCTTCACCAGCTCACCTATGGGCAGGCGCGTAACACCGATCATGGCCGACAATTCGACGGGTATTTCCGCAAGCAAAGACATGAAGGCTCCCCTGCGATCATCATAGGTCCGCAACAGGGAGCCACGCCCGAACTAGGCAAAATCTTCCTATCATGAGTGCCGGGAGCATCTCACGGGAGCCTGGCATGGATCTTACCGACATCACGCGGATCGCGGCATCTGGCCTGCGCGCTCAATCATTGCGGATGCGCATCGTCGCCGAAAACCTCGCCAACTCGGACTCGGTGGCAGCCACGCCGGGCGGTTCGCCGTACCGGCGCAAGCTGGTGGAGTTCAAGCCGACCGAAGATGGCGTGTCGGTAAGCGGGGTAAGCTCCGACAAGAGCCCGTTTCCGCGCATCTACCAGCCTGGCCATCCCGCCGCCGATGCGCAGGGCTATGTGCTCCAGCCCAACGTCAACGGGCTCGTCGAAGCGGCCGACATGCGCGCCGCGCAGCGCAGCTACGAAGCCAATCTCAACACGATCGAGGCGGCGCGCAGCATGACGGCGCGCACCCTCGACCTGCTCAAGTAGGAGCGATCATGTCGATCAATCAAGTATCCGGGCTGGCCGCTTACTCGCGCGTGCTTGGCGGTGGCACAGCGGCAGAATCGAGCAAGGCTGGCGACGGTGGCGGCTTCGCCAGTCTCGTCGGCGACATGGTCGGCGACGCCGGCAAGAGCCTCAAGGCCGCAGACCAGGCGACGGCGGCGCAGGTCGCCGGCAAGGGCGACCTGGTCGACGTGGTCACCGCCGTCAGCGCCGCCGAACTTGCCCTTGATACGGTGGTTTCGGTGCGCGACCGGGTGGTCAGCGCCTACCAGGATATCATGCGGATGCAGATCTGAACCATGGAGGCTGGCGCCATCATGGGACTGTGCCGCGCGGCGGCCATGCTGTTCCTGACCATCGCCGGTCCGCTGCTGATCGCAGCGCTGATCACCGGCGTGCTGATCAGCCTGTTGCAGGCACTGACGCAGGTGCAGGAAATGACCCTGACCTTCGTGCCCAAGCTGCTGGTCATGGGCACGGTGCTGCTGATGTCCCTGCCGCTGATGGGCCAGTCGATGGCCGTCTTCATGCGGACCGTGCAGGCGGCGATCGTCCATGGCTGACATGCCAATGGAGGCGACCGCCTTTCTGATCCTGTTCGCGCGGGTCGGAGCGGTGCTGATGCTTCTGCCAATCCTGTCGGAGGAGGCCGCGCCGGGTCAGGTTCGACTGGTCTTGAGCCTTGCTATCAGCCTTGCACTATTCGGACTTCTGCGTTCCGCAGTGATGCCCTCAGCCGGCGCGAGTGATGGCGCCCTGCTCGCGATCCTGGTCGCGGAACTTCTCACGGGTCTGGCCATCGGTTCGGTCATCCGCCTCATGTTCCAGGCCGCGGCGATGGCGGGCGCGCTGGTCAGTCTGCAGATCGGGCTCACCACCGTACTGACCTTTGACGCGCAGGCCGGGCAGGTGCCGTTGCTGGCCAAGTTCATGGCACTGGCCGCGGCGCTGGTCTGCTTCGCGACGGGAGTTCACCATCAGTGGATCGTGGCCCTGGTTCGCAGCTACAGCCTCTTTCCGGTCGGCGGGCAGCTTGCCGGCGGCGACTGGATGAAACTTGCGATCACCACCGCCACGCAGGCGCTTTCGCTCGCGGTGAGCCTGTCGGCCCCCTTCATCCTTTACGCCATCGTGTTCAACTTCGCGCTTGGACTCGGCGCTCGGCTGGCGCCCACGCTTCAGCTGTTTTTCGTCGCACAGCCGCTCGACCTGCTGCTCGGCTTTGCCATCTTCGCGCTGGCGGTCGGCGGCATGCTGACCCTGTTTGCCGAGCGGTTCGCCGGCTGGCTCCAGGCGAGTCCGCTCGGTGGCTGAGGACGCGGGTGAGAAAGCGCATGCGCCGACCGCCAAGCGCCTCGACGATGCACGGCGCAAGGGCGATGTGGCGGTCGCGGCGGACATGCGGCACGCGGTTATGCTCGGAGCAATATGGCTAGGAGGATCGGTCATCGCGGGCACCGGGCTGCAGCTGCTGCAGTTCGGATCCGGCATGTGGCAAAGCGCCGGTTCGTTGCGGCTCGAGGCAGGATCGGGACAGTCGTTTCTTGCCTGGCTGTTTGCCGAAATGCTCCACCGCCTCGGTCCGTTGCTGATGCTGTTCTTCGTGGCAGCAATCGCCATCGGATTCACGCAGGGGCGGCCTACCTTCGCGCCGTCGCGGCTATCGCTGAAATGGTCGAGGCTCAATCCGGCGTCCGGAGCCAAGCGGCTGTTCGGGCGGCAGGGATGGGTCGAGTTCGCCAAGACCCTGCTCAAGTGCGGCGGTGTCGCGCTGCTGTGCTGGTGGTCACTGCGACCGCTGGCGGGCGGCATCGGGCAGGCGGTCGGACTGGAGCCGAACCGGCTGGTGCTCCTGCTGGGCCAGTTGACCCTCGACCTGCTGCGCCACGTCCTTTTGCTTGTGGTGGTAATCGCGGCCGCCGATTCCATCTACCAGCACCGTTCCTTTCTTTCCCGCATGCGGATGTCCCTACAGGAGATGAAGGACGAACAGCGGGACAGCGACGGCGATCCAGCGGTGAAAGCGCGCCAGCGTCGCGTCGCGGCCGAGCGCTCACGGCGGCGGATGATGGCGGCGGTGCCATCCGCGGCGGTGGTGTTGACCAATCCTACCCATTACGCGGTCGCGCTCAAATATGAGCATGGGACGATGAGCGCGCCGCTCGTCGTCGCCAAGGGCGCCGACCGCATCGCGTTGCGCATCCGCGAGCTCGCAGCGGAGCATGATATCCCCATATTGGAGAGCCCGCCGCTCGCGCGCGCGCTGTACGCCAGCGCCGACCTCGATCGGCCCATCCCGCTCGAATATTATGCTGCGGTCGCCGAGATCATCAGCTTCGTCCTGCGCCTCGCCAAGGCACGCAGCAGGGGTCAGGCCCTGCCTCGCTGGCAACCGGGAACGTCGTCTTGAGGGAAGGCGAACGAGGCGCGGACCTGACGTCCTATAATGAAGAGGAGCGGGCGCCTCGCGCCCGCGTGGGGAAAACATGCGCCTGAACATGTTCGTCATGCCGCTCGCCGCCCTGGCGATGTCCGCGCCCGCCAGTGCGGCGTCGCGGATCAAGGACATCGTCAACGTCGAGAACGTCCGGTCCAACCAGCTGGTCGGCTACGGCCTCGTGGTTGGCTTGGCCGGCACCGGCGACCGCCTGCGGAACGCTCCGTTCACCGAAGAATCCATGCAGGGCATGCTCGAACGGATGGGCGTGAACGTGCGCGGCTCCGACATGCGGGTGCAGAATGTCGCGGCGGTGACGATCACCGCCTCATTGCCGCCCTTCGCGCGCGCCGGCTCGACGATCGACGTGCAGGTCTCGGCGCTGGGTGACGCCAGCAGCCTGCAGGGCGGCACATTGGTCGCAACCCCGCTGCGGGGCCTCGATGGGCAGGTCTATGCCATGGCGCAAGGTTCGGTGGCGGTGAGCGGGTTCAAGGCGCAGGGTCAGGCCGCGCAGGTCAATCGCGGTGTGTTGACGTCCGCCAGGCTCGCCGGCGGCGCGATCGTCGAGCGAGAGGTGCCGTTCGTCCTGCGCTCCGCAACCAGCCTCAAACTCGCCCTGCGCAATCCCGATTTCACGACAGCGCAGCGGGTCGCCAGCACCATCGATGCGCGCTTTCCCGGCGCGGCGACCGTGCTCGATCCAGCTACGGTCGAATTGAAGGGCAACGATCTGGTCGCGCTGCTCAGTAGCATCGAGAACCTGCCGGTGGCCGTCGACCAGCCCGCCCGCATCGTCATCAACGAAGCCTCCGGGACCGTCGTGATGAGCGTGGACGTCAAGATCTCACCGGTGGCGATCGCACAGGGTGGATTGACGATCAGCGTCAGTGAGGCGCCGCAAGTGGCGCAGCCCGCTCCGCTCGCCAGCGGGCAGACCGCGGTTGTGCCGCGCACCGCCGTGCAGGTGGATGACGGCGGCGGCGCCAGTCTCGCCATGGTCGACGGCGCCTCACTGCGCGATCTGGTTGATGGTCTCAACAAGCTTGGCGTCTCGCCGCGCGACCTCATCACCATCCTCCAGGCCGTGAAGAGCGCGGGTGCGCTGCAAGCGGAGATCGAGGTGCAATGACCACGCCTGTTTCTTCGTCAGTCACTCAGCCGACTAAGCCGGTCCCGCCCGCGCTCGCCAAGACAGCCCATCAATTCGAGGCGGTGTTCGCGGGGCAGGTCGCGAAGTTGATGCTCGAGAGTGTCGACGTCGGTGAGTTCGGCGGCGGGCACGGCGAGGAGATGTTTCGCGGCGTCCTGGCCGAACGCGTGGGAGATGAAATGGCCAAGGGAACAGGGCTGGGGATCTCGGCAAGCGTGATCCAGCAGATGCTCAAGATGCAAGGGGATCAACCATGAGCGCGACCATCACCGACACCATTCGCTCGCTAACCAGCCTCATGCTGGAAGAGACGCGGTTGCTTTCCTCCGGATGGCGCGCAGAGCTGGGTGAGTTGGCGAGTGCGAAGCTCCGGCTTACTGCCAGCCTTGAAAAGCAGGTGGCCGCCCGCCAGCGCGACAATCCCGACTGGCAAGATACCCTGCAGCCAGAGGAAAAGGCCGCCTTCATCCAGGCGGTTGACGAGATGCAGCAGGCGGCAAGGGAGAATGGCCAGCGCCTGCTGCGGCAGATCGAGCTGTCACGCGACCTGATGGATGCGATCGTCAGTGAGGCGCGGCGGATCGATGGTCATGAGTCCAGCACCTATGGCGCCCGCGGTGGGCTCCAGCGTTTCGAACTGCCCGCACCCATTTCCATCAACGCCCGGCTCTAAGCGCTTTGCGCCAGGCGCCGGCCCGGCGCTACTGACCGCCGCGGCCAAGCGCGATCTTCATCAGCTTCATCTGCTTGGCGTAGAGATTTGTGAGCGTGGAATAATCGGCCTGGATCTGCCCGAGCTGCAGAAGCTGATCTTCCAGTGTTACATTGTTGCCGTCGGGTTTGGTCTCGCTGACATGGCGATCGTCGATCACGTGCGATCCAGAGCGGAAGTGGGCCCCCAGCGCCGCCATTCCGCTGGTCAGGGAAACGCTTGGCCGGCTGACGCCCGAAACGCTGCCGTCTGACAGCAAATTGCGGAAATCGGGCTCTTCCAGGGTTTTGGTCTTGTAACCGGGGGTGTCGGCGTTGGCGACGTTCTCGGCGATGACCTTCTGGCGATCGCCGAGGTGGCGCATGGCCGAGACGAGCCCGCCGAACAGGGGTGGGAGGTTGGGCATCAGCGGCTGCTGCTCGTCAGCGTGCCGGTCAGGCGCGTCAGCGCGTCCTTGTAGCGGGCGAGCTGGCTCGACTGATACGCCGAGACTATCCCGTTGCTGCCGCCATTTCCGTTCACCAGCGCCTCCTTGCTGTTATCCCAGTATAGCGAACGATAGGCCGTCTGCGTCGTCCTGATCGCCGTTTTGATCCGCGCAAGACTGGCGGCCGCCAGATTGCTGTCGCCGATCGACAGTCCGGTGGTGAGGTCCAGGCCGTAGCTGCCGCCGGGCGTGACGCGCGGCGCCTTCGGGTCGTAAGCGGGAGGAGTGACGAGCCGTCCGGGCTCCAGCGCCAGCTTCGCCAGGGCATCGTGGCCGGTCGGTCCGGCGCTGAGATCGATCGAATGTCCAGGTTTGGCCGAAATACGGAGCATGCTCGCGCCGCTGCTTGGCGCGGCGCTGACCGTCACATCCTTGCCGGCCAGCTTGCCCATCCGATCGGCCAAGCTGGCGAGCGTGTCGGTGGCGGTGATCGTCACGGTCTTGGCAGTCCCGCCGTCCACCCGGAAGGAGAAGCTGTCGCCCGTGCGCAACGCCGTTCGATCCACCAGCGTCGGGCTCTCGGGCGGGTTCAGAAGGCCGGATCGGAAGCCCAGCGCCGAAGCTGCACTGTCCGCTCCTGGGGCGGCTGACACTTCGACCGGACCGATCTCCGTGCCCGACCGTCCCCATTGACTGATCTGTTGTAAGGCCCCGTCAGCGCCGATGCGAGCCACGAACCCATCGACGCTGCCGGACTTGGCTGCACCAATCGATCCGCTGGTTCGGCCGCCGGCGTAGAGCGTACCGTCGATGAAGGTGATGCTGTCGACCCGGTCGTCGCCGCCACTCGCTAGAACGGTCGTCGCGATGACGGACAGGTCGGAGCTGAGCTGAACCACCTGTCCGTTGCGATCGCCCGCCGTGATCGCGCCGCCGACCGCAATGCTGCCGGACGCCGAGATCGCGAGGCTCGAGCCATCGAAGTTGCCAAGCGCCACCTGTGCGCTGGACCCAAGGCTTCCTGCATCGAGGCGCAGGAGGCTTGCGCAATCCGGACCAGCCATCAGCGCCACGGAGGAACCGTCAGGCGCAGAGGCGAGCGCGCGGATCTCGGAGCCTGCGTTGCCCAGTGTATGCCGCTCGACGAGCTTGCCGGCGACATCAAAGCGGGCGAGCATTGCACTGCCGTCAGCGGACTTGCCGCCGATGATGGTGTCGCCATTGGCGGCAACGCTGATCGCCGTGGCGAGGTCGGCGCCAGCCGAGCGAACTGCGGTGGCGAAGCGCTCGTGACCGTCGGCCGAGAAGCGGATCACCATCATGTCGCCGTCCGTGCTGGCGCCGTCGAGATCGCCGGTGGACGTGCCGCCGACCACCACATCGCCGTCGGGCGCGAGCGCCACCGCCGTGCCCTGCGCGCTGCCCCCGCTGCCGAGGCTGCGCTGCCAGATGACCGATCCTTGAGCATCGACCTTGCTCAACAGCAGGTCTTCGGCACCGTCGCCGCGCTGTACACCGGTATCGCCGCTGGTCGTGCCGACCACATAGCTGAAGCCTTGCGCATCGCTCACCACCGCGCGCGCCGTCAGCGCCGCGGCCACCGGGCTGGCGATGACGTTAATTCCATTGGCCGACTTGCGGGCAGGCAGGGTCTGTTGCGCGGCCGTCGCCTGACGGTCGAATGCGCTGAGCGTGCCCAGGCTGGCGCGGGTGAGCAGCTGGTCTGGCAGATCAAAGCGGGTGAGCGCCACGCTGCCAGGAGAGCCGGGAACCGATTGACTGGCGGCGACGATCAGGGCGTCAGTGGCCGACTCGTCGCTCAGGCTGACCTGCTCGACCCCCATGGTCTGAAGTTCCAGACCCCAACCCTTGTCGCCTTTCACGACCGCAAATTTGGTGTCCCACCGTGGCCTCACGTTGCCGTTAGGATCAAGCACCGGCGCGCCGCTCGAATCGAGGCGCGGGATGGAAGCAATGGCAGCATTAAGGGCGTTCGCGACGCTGTCGAGAGTGGGCGGCTGCGCTGTCTGATTAAGGTCGACCGAAAGGCTATCGGTCGCGCCAGGACGGCGGAGGCCAAGCGTCAGATGTTCGTTGCCGTTCAGGCCAGGCACGGGAGCATAGCGGTCGGTCGTCACTGCCTTTCCGCTTACGTTGGCCGGGTTCACCGAAGGCAAGGCGAAGCTATCGACCCGGGTCTTGGGCTGACCAAAGGTAAGCGAAAGGTGACTGGAGGGCGCCACGGCAAGGTAGCGCTGCAGGTCGGCGACGCCCTTGGCAAAGCTGGTCTGGAGCTGCGTTCGCACGGCCGAGGAGGTCGTGTTGCGGGTCGCGTATTCGGCAAGCATGCGCAGCCGCTCCAGTGCCTTGTAGGCACTGAACGCGGTCTGCAGGTCGGGCGGCAAGCTCGCCGTGGTTTGCACCTGGTCGACGATCGACTTGAGGCGCTGGATCGCGGCAACGCTTTCGGGCGTACCGCTGCCCGCCACTTTCCATGGCGGGGCGATGACCGGTGTCGTGAACTGGGCTTTCGCCAGCCGGGCGGCCCTGGTCTGGACGGTGGCCGCGACAGCCGAAGTCATGGAATCGGCTGCCGCTCCGCCAAGTAGCGTCAGTCCGACAAGGCCGGAGTTCAGGTCGTTTGCCATCGCGCCATTTGCTCCGGGTCCACTCTCCTCCGTCTATAATAGAGGAGCATGCCGTCTTTACCGCGGCGCCGGATCGAATTTGCTTAGGAGTGGAGATGACTGCTCAGCCGCTCGGCGAACCGCCGGAGCTGAAGAAGTATAGCGGAGCGCAGCGGGCGGCGGCTTTGCTGCTGGTGCTCGGCCAGGAACATGGCAAGCCCATCTGGGACGCACTGTCGGTAGAGGAGGTGAAGGAACTCTCCGCCACCATGGCGCAGCTCGGCCGGATACCGGCCAGCGTGGTCGATCACCTGCTGCTGCAATTCTCCGGCGAGGTCAGCGGCATGGCGACCCTGCACGGTTCGTTCGAGAGCACGGAGCGGCTGCTGACATCCCTGCTTCCCGAAGACCGGGTCAAGGAGGTCATGGAGGACATTCGCGGGCCATCGGGCCGGACGATGTGGGACAAGCTAAGCAATGTTTCGGAAGGCGTGCTCGCCGGCTTCCTGCGCAACGAATATCCCCAAACCGTGGCGGTAATCCTGTCCAAGCTTCGTGCCGACCACGCCGCGCGCGTACTCGCCGAGTTGCCGCGCGAGTTCGGGGTCGACGTGGTCACCCGGATGCTCAGGATGGAGGCCGTGCAGAAGGAAGTCGTGCAGCAGGTCGAGGAGACATTGCGGAACGAGTTCATGACCAATCTGTCCCGCACCCAGAAGCGCGACCCGCACGAGAGCATGGCCGAGATGTTCAACGCCATGGACCGGTCAACGGAAGAGGCGATGCTCGGGGCACTCGAGGAGCGACTGCCAGATAGTGCCGAACGCATCCGAAGCCTGATGTTCACCTTCGAGGACCTCACCAAGCTCATCCCGAGCGCGATCGCAGCGGTGGTGAAGGCCGCGGACAAGAAGATCATGGCACTCGCCCTGAAGGCCGCGCCCGAGGAGCAGCGCGGCGTCTTTTTCGGTGGGATGACCGAACGCGCCTCGGCGTTGCTGCGCGAGGATATGGCCAACATGGGACCGGTTCGGGCGCGTGATTGCGAGGAAGCGCAGTCCGAGCTCGTGCGGCTGGCGAAATCGCTGGCAGACCGGGGCGAGATCGTCCTGGTTGATCCCAAAAGCGATGATGCACTCATCCTGTGACCGCGTTCCAACCCTTTGCCTTCGAGCGTGAATTCACGCTGCCCACCGACGACGTGGTGTGCGGCGAAGACTCGCTTGCCGAGGCAATCGCCGCCGCTGAGGAGCGAGGCTTCGCTGCTGGCGAGGCTGCGGCGCTTGAGCGTTTCCGCGATGAGCGTGAAATAGCGGTGCAGAATGCCCTCACGCGCCTCGTACTGGCGGCGGAGCAGATCGACGCGCAGTCGCAAGCGCTGTCGGCCGGACTGGAAGCGGCGGCCACTTCGCTGGCTTTGTCGGGAGCCGAGCTGCTGGCTGGACAGGCCGTAGCCGAACGACCAGCCGGCGCCGTTCAGCAGGTGCTCGGGGAGCTTCTTCAGGAACTGCGTCGCGGAATGCCGCTGGAGCTATGGGTCCACCCCGACCTCGTGCCGGAAATTCAGCACGTCATCGAGGAGCATCGACGGGGCGAACGGCGGCAGCGACCGATTACGGTCAGGGAAGACCCCGCACTCCAGCCTGGCGACGGCCGGATCAGCTGGGACCAAGGGTTCGCCCTGGTGGAAGCTGCGTCGCGAGGTGCGACGCTTGAGCGCGTGATCGCGGAAACCGGGCAGGGGCACTAGGCAAAATTTGCCGGGCTGCGGCTTGGGCGCTGGTTGGCCTCCTACAACACATACGAGGGGCGAGGACCGCTCGACGTTCAGTGGGATGCCGTGATCAACATCATCCAGCAATTGGCCGGAAAGCTCGGAGCAGCGCGCCTCGCCATGATGGGAGCCGTCGCGGCGGCGCTCTTTGCCGGGCTCATCTGGTTGGCGCTCCCCTCCACCGTGGGTCCGATGGGCTATCTCTTCACGGACCTCGATCCCTCGTCCGCACAGGGCATCGCCGACCGCCTGCAAGCTGACGGCGTGCCGCACCAGCTTTCGCCCGACGGCACGGCGGTACTTGCGCCCCAGTCACGCCTGGCCGAGTTGCGGATGAGCCTTGCTTCCAGCCGGATGGGCGGGAAGATTGGTTATGACGTGCTCGACAGCGAGCAGTCGTTCGGCCTTTCTCCAGCGCGCGAGAAGCTCAACGAGACCCGCGCGATCGAGGGCGAACTCGCCCGCTCGGTTCAGAGCCTGCAGAACGTCCATGCGGCGCGGATTCACATCGTCATGCCGGACCGGGAGCTGTTCGCCACCCAGACGCGGGGCGCCACGGCCGCGGTAACCGTGAAGACCTTGGGCCGGCTGTCGAACGAAAATGTCCAAGCCATTCGCTACCTCGTTGCGAGCGCCGTGCCGGAGCTTAGTCCCGATGCCGTATCGGTGATCGATCAAACGGGTGCTCTGCTGGCGCGTGCCGGTGAGACTGGCGCCGGTGGGGCAGGGGACGCGGACGAGAAGCAGCAGCAGGTCGAAGCCAAGCTGCGTCAACAGATCGAAAGCCTGCTCGAGCCAATCGTGGGCGCCGGGAAAGTACGGGCGGAAGTCGCGGCCGTGATCGACCGCGACCAGACCCGCGAGGAGGCCAGCGTCGTCGATCCCGACAAACAGGCGATCGCCAAGCAGGTCACCGTGGAGTCCAACGACCAGGACCAGCAAGGCGTTGCCGGCGGTGCGGCGACCAGCGTGTCGCAGCAATTGCCGGACGCCCAGGTAACCGGTGGCGGTGGTGGCGGAAGTGGCGACCAGCGCGGTTCCGCCCGTACTGAGACCAGTGAGGACACCACTTACGAGAACAGCCGCACAAGTACGGTCAAGATTCGTCCTCCCGGCGACGTCAAACGACTGACCGTCGCGGTCATGGTCGATGGCGGCGCGCAGGGCCTGCCAGCAGCTCAGGTGGAGCGCCTCAAGGGTCTTGTTCAGAATGCCGTGGGTTTCGACTCTCAGCGTGGCGATAGCATCGTCGTGGAGGCGATGAAATTCGCGCCGGCTGATGCGGGTGCGGAGCAGAGCTTCCTTTCCAATCTGGCGACGGACCAGATCTTCTCCGTTCTGAAAGTACTGGTCGTTGCCGCCATCGCCTTCTTCGCGATGCGAATGCTTCGGCCCAGCGCCTTACCGGAAGGCGCAGCGAGAGTCTTGTCGGCGCTGCCTGGTGCCCAGTCGGCGGGAAGCGCGATTGAAGGTCCAGGTGGGCTGGCGCTGGCGGCACCGGGAACGGAGCGCGGGCCCGCGGCGGTAATGCTCGATCAGGAAATCGCGCTGGCGGAGGTTGACGGCAAGCTCAAGGCGTCCGCCATCAAGCGTATCGGCGAAACCGTCGCGGCAAGCCCTGCCGAAGCCACATCCGTGGTTCGGCAGTGGATGAGCAACTAAACAGCCAGAGAGGATAGAGCGGATGGATGCGAACCCGCAGCAGATGGTGGCCGCCGACTTCGATGAGCTGGAGTCGGGCGCCTCCTTGGGCGTCCAGCAAGGGGGCTCGCAAGGATCGCCTCCAGCGGCCGAGAAACCACCGCTTTCCCTGCTTCCGCTGCATCATGTGCCGGTGCGAGTGCAGGCGCTGCTTGGGCGAGCGCAGCTCACTATCGATCAGTTGCTGGAGCTTGCGGTGGGCAGCGTGGTCGAGCTCGATCGCCGCGCGGGCGAGCCCGTGGACCTGCTGGTCAACGGTCGCTTGATTGCACGCGGCGAACTGGTCCTGGTGGACGGGCAGCTGGGCGTGACTCTGACCGAATTGCTGACGGCGTGAGCTTGGCGGACACTCCCCGCATCCTGCTGGTAGGCGGGGCAGCAAGCGAGCTTTGCCTGGCAGGTGGCCTAGCCCGCAAGCTCAAGGCCGACATCCGGTTTGCCCGAGACGGCGAAGCGGCACTTGCCGATGTTCGCCTGTACGGCTGCGACCTCATCCTGGTTGAAGTTACGCACGACGTGGCTGCCATAGTCCGCCTTCTCCGCGCCGAGAACTTCGGCGTTCCGATCGTCGCCTGTGGTGTCGGCGCTCCGGGCGAGCTGACCGTAGCGGCCGTTCGGGCGGGCGCCCGCGACTATGTTCCGCTGCCGCCAAGCCGAGACCTGATCGAGGCCGTCATCGCTGAAGATTCGAACGACTGCGCCGGGCGGTCGGCCGATGTCGATCGCCTGGTCGGCCACAAGATGGATGAGGTCGAACGCGCTATGATCTTGGAGACGCTTCAGCGCTGCAACGGCAATCGCACGGTGGCCTCACAGCTGCTCGGAATTTCCGTCCGGACGATGCGCAACAAGCTGCGCGCCTTCATCGGTGAAGGCCTTGCGGTCCCGCCGGCCGCCTGATGACGCCACTCGACCGCCTCACGCAGACGATGCAGCGCTTCGGCGCGAACCGCGACATGGCGCTCGCCGGGGGCGTCATTGGGATCATCGCCATGCTCATCCTCCCACTGCCGGCCTGGTTGCTGGATCTGGGCCTGGCGCTGTCGATAACCTTCTCGATCCTGATCCTGATGACGGCGCTGTTCATCGAGCGCCCACTCGACCTCAGCGCCTTTCCAACGATCCTGCTGATTGCAACCATGCTCAGGCTCGGCCTCAACATTGCGAGCACCCGGTTGATCCTGGCCCATGGCCATGAGGGTGCGCATGCCGCGGGCGGGGTCATTGCGGCCTTCGGTGAGTTCCTGATCGGCGGCGACGTGGTGATCGGGCTCACCATCTTCTTCATACTGGTCGTCATCAACTTCGTGGTCATCACCAAAGGCGCTGGCCGCATCGCCGAGGTCGCGGCGCGGTTCAGTCTTGATTCCATGCCCGGCAAGCAGATGGCGATTGACGCCGACCTGTCGGCGGGGCTGATCGACGAGGCCGCCGCGCGCCGCCGCCGCGAGGAAGTGGAGGCGGAAAGCGGCTTCTATGGCGCGATGGACGGCGCGTCGAAGTTCGTGAAGGGCGACGCCGTCGCGGGGTTGCTGATCACCGGCATCAACATCGCGGTTGGACTCGTCACGGGCGTGCTGGTCCATGGCGCGGGCCTCAGTGAAGCGTTCCATAGCTACACCGTGCTGACCGTGGGCGACGGGCTGGTCAGCCAGATTCCGGCGCTGATCGTGTCGACTGCCGCCGGCCTGCTGGTCAGCAAGGGCGGGATCAATGGCAAGGCGGGCAGCGCGCTCGTCACGCAGCTTGGCCGTTTTCCACGCAGCCTGGGCATGGCGTCAGCACTGCTGGGCGTGCTTGCGCTCTTGCCCGGTTTGCCCTTCTTTCCCTTCGCGACCTTCAGCGCATTGTGCGGCTGGCTCGCTTGGTGGACCGCGCGTCAGGCCCGCGCCATGAGCGCGCAGGAGCAGCGAGAGGAGGCTGCCGCCGCCGCCGACCAGCAGGTCGAGGAGCCGATTGCCGTGACTCTCGCCCTTGACGCAGTGCGGATCGAGCTTGGCTTCGGTCTGCTCCCGATCATCAACGAAGGCGGGGTCAGCGCGAGGCTCGACGACCAGGTCCGGGCCCTGCGCCGCCAGATGGCGAGCGATTACGGCTTTGTCCTGCCGAGCGTCCGGATCATCGACAACATGAGCCTGAAGGCGAACGAATATGTCGTCTTCATCAAGGAGACGGTGGCCGCGCGCGGCGAACTTCGCCTGGACAAGTTGCTGGTGCTCAATCCGGCGGGCGGACCGGCGGGCCTGCCCGGCGAGGAAACGCGTGAGCCGGTGTTCGGACTCCCGGCGCTCTGGGTCGACCGAGAGCTTCGCGACGAGGCAGGTTTCCGCGGCCTTACCGTAGTCGATTGCGGCACGGTCATCGCAACCCACCTGACCGAGCTGGTGAAGGAGAATCTGGCCGACATGCTCTCCTTCACCGAAACCCAGAAGCTGCTGAACGAAGTCCACAAGGAAGCCGAGCGGCTGGTTGCCGAGCTCGTGCCGGGAAAGATCAGCATATCGGGGGTGCAGCGCGTGCTTCAGAACCTGCTTGGCGAAGGAGTGTCCATTCGCGACATTCCGACGATCCTGGAAGGGATTGCCGAAGCGGTCCCCGCGACCGGCAATCTCGCCCAGATCACCGAGCATGTGCGAGTACGCCTGGCCCGACAGATTTCGGCCGCCTGCACGGTGGACGGGACCATCCCGATCGTCACGCTGGCGCCGGTCTGGGACCAGGCGTTCAGCGAGGCTATCGGCGGTGAAGGCGATCACCGACAGCTGGCCATGGCGCCAAGCCAGTTGCAGGGATTCATTGCCGCAGTTCGCGAGACTTACGACCGTCTCGCGCAGGAGGGCCAGATCCCCTGCTTGCTGGTGAGTCCGGCAATGCGCCCGTTCGTCCGCTCGGTCATCGAGCGGGTTCGTCCGGCCACCACCGTGCTCAGCCAGAGCGAGATCCACGTCCGCGCCCGAATTCGGTCGCTCGGCATGATCGGCAACCCTGCCACCTATAAGGAAGACAATGAACAGCTTGCCCTCGCAGCCGCTTGAGCCTGGCGGAGCGGGCAGCGCCGTCGGTGTCGGTTCCGGCGTCGGCGTCGGCGCTGGTGCCCTGCGTGCGGGAGCGGGCGATGCGGCCTCCCCGACCTTCGTCGCGCTGCTGACCTCCGCCAGTGCGCCGCAAGCATTACCGCTTGCGACAGCGATCAATCTGGTGGCTCCACCACCCTGTTCGCCGCCATCGGGGAGGGCAGGGGCGGCGGAACTACTCGCCGGCTGCACCGACGCTGACTCGATTGGCGCGGCAGTGCCCTTAGGCGGTCCTGTGCCGACGCCGGGTGCGCCGCAAGTTGCATTGCTTGCGGTCGCGCACCCCGGGTCGAAGGGTCAGCCGCTGAAGGTGGTCTCGCAGCGGTTGGCAGTGCCGGTCGATACGCTCGCGGCAGCGCCTGGAAGTCCCACGGCGGACGGAGGGGCAGGCACTTTGACTCCGACGCGGCTCCCAGATGGTCAGGAGCCTGGCGGGGAATCATCAAAGGATTCGTCATCGGGCGTCGTGACCGACGGCGACGGCCTGCCTGCGCAACCAGCGGGGGATGTCCCGGTGTTGCCGCTTCTGCTCGTGCACAATCAGCCGCCGCCCGCAGCCGTTCAGGCGGACCGCGCTCCGCTTTCGGCGGCGTTTGATGCCGGCGGCGAGCCGCCGGCAGAATTCGGTGGGCCTGCCGCGACGGCAAAGGTGGCTGGTCCCAACCAGTCAGCCGCCACTCCGGCGGTGAACGACATGAACCCAGAAACGGCAATCCGTCCGGAGCGCGCGACCGCGCCGGTTGCGGCGGCCGCGACGGTGCCCACCACGCCGCCGCCGGTGGCCTCCTTGCCTCCGCCCACGACCCCTTCGCGCGTGACCGAGGCCGCCGAGCCGCGGGCGGGCGACCATCGGCTGACGCTCGGCCACGATTTCGCCGATCAGCTTGGCGTGATGATCGCGCGGCACGGCAAGGCGGGCGCGGAGGAGCTCACGGTCCGGATGCATCCGGCCGAGCTTGGCCGAATCGAGGTCAAGCTTGGCTTTGACGAGACGGGCAGCCTTCGCGCCGTGGTCAGCAGCGACAACGTGCAGCTGCTCGACCAGTTACGGCGCGACTTGTCGGACCTTACGCGCGCGCTAGGCGACGCCGGCGTTCGGGCGGACCAGGGCAGCTTCCGCTTCGATCGCAGCAGCGGCGACCAGGCAGCCGGTGGAAATATGGGAGGAGGCGACCGGCCATTCGGCCAGGGTTCGCATAACCCCCACGATCGCAGGAAACAGGCACGCGATCCGCAGACAATCTGGCAGCGACCGCTTCGCCGGTCAGGCCGCCTCGATCTCATGGCCTAATCAGCAGGAGCTTCCTATCATGTCCGCCATCTCATCCACGACCGCCGCTGCCGGTGCGGCCGATAGCAGCGCCGCCGCAGGCGCGTCGCGCAGCAGCTTGTTCGGCACGGATGCCGGAGAACAGTTCAACATGTTCCTGACGCTGCTCACCACGCAGATGAAGAACCAGGATCCGCTGAACCCCATGGACAGTGCGCAGTACACGCAGCAGCTGGCTCAATATTCACAGGTCGAGCAATCGATCCAGCAGACGGGGCTGCTCAAGGACATGCTGGGGCGGCTCGGCACCAATGACCTGACCGGCGCTTCGGGCTTGATCGGCCGACAGGCCGAGTTCTCCAACTCGGCGTCGGCCCTGTCCGGCTCGGCACCGGCGCAATGGCGCTGGTCGCTTCCGAGCAACGCCAGTACCATCACCGCGGAAATCCGCGACAGCAGCGGCAAGTTGGTGGCCACGCCGGCCGTCACCCCTGGTGAGACCAGCGGGACGTTGAGCTGGGACGGCCTTCTCGCGGACGGAAGCAAGGCGTCTGGTGGCGCCTACGCGCTCAAGCTGATTGCCAAGGATGACGCGGGCGCGGCGATCGCGCCTTCCATTCACAGCATTGGCCGGGTGCAGGACGTCACACAGCGTAACAACGAGTTGTGGCTTGGCCTTGGTGGTCAGGTCTCCCTGCCAATTTCCGACCTGCTCGGCGTCGCCAGCATTGGCTGACGGCCCCGCCTCTTATCCGTGGGGCTTTTCATTTCAGTTCGCTTGGGGAGCGGACGGCAAACGGGCCGGAGTGATTGCTCACTCCGGCCCGTCCTTGCAGTAACTGGTGTTCCTTGGTCTTGGGGATTAGCGGAACAGCGACATGATTGCCTGGGGAGCCTGATTGGCAATCGAGAGCGCCTGGATACCCAGCTGCTGCTTGACCTGGAGCGCCTGAAGCGAAGCAGATTCCTTGGCGAGATCCGCATCAACCAGGTTACCCACGCTCGCCTCGACCACGTCATTCAGCTTGCTCGTGAACGAGAGCTGCGAGTCGATCTTGCGCGAGGCAGAACCGAGCGTCGAAAGCGAGGTCTTGAGGTTCGACTGACTGTTGGTCAGCGTGTCGACCATGCTCTGCGCAGTGGCCTGGCTGTTGATCTGGTCAGTCGCGCCGACCGTGATCACCGTTCCACCCAGGTCGAGGCCCTGGTTGGCGATCGACAGGGAGTCCGGCTGCCAGCCGGTGGTCGTGCTGTCACCATCCTGCAGTGACTGGATGGCGGAAACAGCGCCGCCGCCGGTCTTGAGGATGTTCGTGCCGTTGAAGTCGGACGAGCTGACAACCGTTGTGATCTGATCGCGCAGGGCAACGAAGTCCTGGTTGATCGCGTCACGGCTGGCCTGATCGATGCCTGCGTCGGCGGCCTGGTAGGCCTTCTGCTTCATCTGGATCAGGATGTCGGAAACCTGCTCGGCGCCGGCCACGGCCACGTCCGTCACACTCTTCGCACGGTTGAGCGACGAGCTGACGGCTTTCAGTCCGCCCATGTCACCACGCAGGGTCTGCGCGATGGCGAAGGCGGCGCTGTCGTCCTTGGTCGAAGCAACATTGTAGCCGGTGTTAATGCGGCTCTGAGTCTGGGCCATCGCCTTGCTAGTCGTGCCGAGGCTCTGCAGGGCGGCCATTGCGCCCACATTGGTGTTTACGGAAAACGACATGATTATTCTCCCATTCTGGGGTTGAAGGACCGCCTTCTGCGTTCCTGCGACGGCAAGGCCGCTGCACCTCTCTTGTGGGAAGGATTTCACCGCGGACGGTTCGAGTGGCCGAAAAAAATGGTGGTTAACGGCGCCTTGTGCACTTCTTGCCTGTTGGTTTCGAAGGCTTACGAAGGCACGTCGAGGAGGGCAGAGATGAGCGAGAAGACCGAAATGAGTGGTGGATGCGCTTGCGGGCGGGTGCGCTTTTCGGTGCCGGTCGAGGATGACGACGCCTATCTTTGCCATTGCCGGATGTGCCAGCGCGCGACCGGTTCGGTCTCGATTGCCTTCAGGAACGTCAAGGCAGCGGATGTGCAATGGCAGTGCGAGCCGGACTGGTACGAGAGCTCACCGATCGCCGTCCGGCCCTACTGCCGCGAGTGCGGGACGTCGCTTGGCTTCAAATTCCGCGAGGGCAGCGAAAACATGGACCTGACTGTCGCCAGTTTTGACGATAAGAGCCGGTTCAAGCCCAGGCATCACTTTGGCGCGGAAAGTATTCACCGAGCCTGGCTGAATACGGAAGGGCTGCCCGAGCAGCGCACCGACACCTATCAGAAACTGGTCGACAAGTGGGTCGAAGCGACCGGTAGCTTTCCCGGATGAGCGAGGTTGCGACCCATCGCTGGACGGCTTCGGACGGAGTGGAACTAGCCTATCATGAGGTAGGAAGCGGGCGAGCCGTGATCCTGCTTCACGGCCTCTTCTCCGACGCGCACATGAACTGGATCAAGTTCGGCCATGCGGCCCGCATCGCTGCGGCGGGCTTTCGAGTCATCATGCCGGACCATCGCGCGCATGGGCAAAGCGGCAAGCCGCACGATCCGCGGGCATATGGTCCCGGCGTGCTCGCTCGCGACGTGCGTGAGCTGGTGGCGCTGCTCGGGCTGACCGACTTCGATCTGGGCGGATTCTCGCTGGGGGCGCGGACTACGGTGCAGGCGATCGGCGAAGGGCTCCGACCCCGACGGGCGATCCTGGGCGGGATGGGGCTTCAGGGGCTGGCCAATTGGGAGCGGCGCAAGACCTTCTTCCTCGAGGTGATCGACCGCTTCGACACGCTGTCACGCGGCGACCCGCACTGGCTGGCGGCGCAGTTCATGAAGAGCCAGGGGGTCGACCGCACAGCCGCGCGGCTGCTGCTGGAAAGCTTCGAAGACGTGTTCATGGAATGGCTGGGCGCCCTGACCATGCCGGTTCTGGTCGTGTGCGGCGACAAGGATGAAGACAATGGCTCCGCGCGGGAGCTGGCCTCTACCTTGGCGGACGCGACGCTGGCGATCGTGCCGGGCACACACATGAGCTCGGTGACCGAGCCTGAGTTGGGCCAGGCGATCGTCGCCTTCCTGATCGCCCCCTAGCTCATCCCCGCGGCGCGAATCCGGCGCTGCGCCTCACGTGTGCCGACGTCCTCCGGGCCAGCTTTTCTGAGCATGAAGGCGCCCGCCGCGGCGGCAACAGCGCCGCCGAGCAGGGCTGCGGTTGCGACCGGATGCATCTGCGCTTCCAGGGCCAGCGAGGAGCGGCGGGTCAGCGGATGCTGATTGCTGGCGGTGCGGCCGTCCGCACGGACTTCGAACAGATTGTCGGCGGCGGCTGGTTCAGGCGGCACTGATGTCGTCTGGGACGGCTCGCCGCCCACTATCTCCATCGCCTTGTCCGCCAGGCGCGGCAGTGCAGGGGCCAGCGTGCTGATCGCGAGACCTCCGCCACCGACATTAAGGGTGCGGCGCTTGTTGGATGCCGCGAAGCAGATCGCCTTGGCGACGAGCTCGGCGTCGTAGAGCGGTTGCGGCAGGCGGGCGGGAGCGTCCAGCTTGTTGCGGGCATGCTCTGGATAGGGAGTGTCGATGGCGGCCGGCTTGATCAGCGTCACGCTGACCGGAGCGCCCTCGGCTTCCAGCTCCATCCGCAGCGCGTCGGTGAATTGCATCACCGCCGCTTTCATGGCGCAGTAGGGACCCTGTAGCGGGATGGCGCGATTGCTCAGCACCGAGCCGACGTTGATCAGCGCGCCGCCTTGAACCTTCAGACGGGGCAGGGCGGCGAGGCTGCCCTGGACCAGCCCGAAATAGCCGACCTCGAACACCCGCCGGTGCTCCTCGAGGGTGACTTCCTCAAGGCGGGCGTACATGGCCGCCGCAGCGTCGTTGACCCAGCTGTCGATGCGACCGAAGCGTGCGACCGCCTGCTCGGCTAGGCGCTCGGCGGCACCCCCGTCGGCAATGTCGAGTGGGACGGAGTGCGCCTCCCCGCCCTTGGCGCGGATTGCTTGGACGACGTCGTCAAGCGCTTCGGCGTTGCGGGCTGCCAGCACGACTTTGGCGCCCTTGGCTGCGGCCCGCCGTGCCGCCGCGAGCCCGATACCGCTCGACGCACCTGTGATGACCATGACCTGCTGATCAAGCGGCTTTAGTTTCATTCCCGTCTCCGATGCGAAGAGGGGCGCCGAAGCGCCCCTCCCATTCAACCAAGAAGCGAGCCTTAGGCTCCGTAGGCGACCGATCCGACCTTGGTTTGGTCATCGCCCGTTTCGTCGAGCCCGGTGTTGCCGGTGCGCGCGCTGGTCTGACTGCCGCTGTCTGACGACTTCGACTTTCCGGCCTTGCCGCCACTCGCCGCAGTCGAGCCGCTCGCACCACCGCCGGAAGCGCTGCTGCCCGTGCTGGCACCGCCCATGCCGCTGGGCGTGCCGCCGGTCGACGCAGAGCTGGTGCCGAACGCTGGCTGGGTCGAGCCGCTGCTTTCCCCGCTGACACCGAGGTTGGAGCTGCTGCCGCTGAGGCCCTTCGAGCCACCGGCGCTCACGCTTTGCTGGACATCGAGCGGTGAACGGCCGGCTTCTCCAGCACCGGTGCCAGCGGTCGCGCTGGGTCGCGTGCTGCTGGTTTCCTTCAGCCCATCGTGGCTGGTCGAGCCTTGCTGCTTGTAGGCGCCAGCCCCGGCCTTGCGGTCACCGGTGGTCTCCTGGCCCCACTTGCCGCTGCTGCTGTCCGTGTTCGAACTGTTGCCCCGGCGAGCAAAGAAGAAAGCGCCGGCCGCGGCAACCGCCGTCGCGGCGGCAGCGGCGGCAACCGGGCGGGCGCGGACAGTGTCGCCAATCGCTCCGAACCGACTTCCGCCCGAACTGCGGTTGTCACCGCGGCCCGGATTGCGATTACCATCGCGTTGATTGCTTTGGTTGCTGTGACTATTCTGACGGTTGTGGTCGGCCATGGTGCTCTCCTCCTACGCAGGAAATCTCACCGCCCGAACGCCTGGGGGCCAGCGCTTGTTGCGGCCTCTCGTCGACGAGAGGCCGCAATGCGACGACCGGAAAGGCCGCTTACAGCTGGGTAAGCAGCGTTTCCGCGCTCGAGGCCTGATATTCGCCCGGCGCCTCGACGTTCAGCTGCTCAACCACGCCATCGTTGACGATCATCGAATAGCGCTGGGAGCGGGTCCCCATCCCGAACTTGGCGCCATCCATGGTGAGGCCGAGCGCGTCGGCCAGCTGCCCGTTACCGTCGGCCAGCATGGTAATGTCCTCGCTGCCCTGGTCACGGTTCCAGGCGCTCATGACGAAGGCGTCGTTGACGCTGGTGCAGGCGATCTCGTCGACGCCTTTGCCTTTGAGCTCTTCGGCCTTCTCGACGTAGGAGGGGAGGTGCTTGGCCGAGCAGGTCGGCGTGTAGGCGCCCGGAACGGCGAAAAGCGCAACGCGCTTGCCGCCGAAATATTCGCTGGTGGTCGTGGGACGCGGGCCCTCGCTGGTGGCGATGGTCAGCGGGACCTCGGGCAGGCGATCGCCGATCTTGATGGTCATGGGTCATGCTCCTGTTGGTGACTGTCCCAAGCACCTAGGAGCCGATCGTTACGCGCTCAAGGCTTGCTCTTTGCGCGTCCAGCGGGGCATCAGCGAGCCGATGAGCGAACCGCCCTTCCTTTCCGGCCAATTGCTGCTCGCCATGCCGGGCATGGCCGATCCGCGCTTCGATCGAGCCGTGATCGCGCTCTGCGTCCATGACGAGAATGGCGCGGTGGGCATCGGTATCGGGCACAAGCGGGCCGGCCTGCGGTTCCGCGAGCTGCTCAAGCAGCTTGAGCTCGATCCGGGGGAGGCGCCCGACTGCGCCATCCACCACGGCGGGCCGGTCGAGCCGGGTCGCGGCTTCGTCCTGCATTCCACCGACTGGGGTGGAGAAGATACGCTGCACGTCAACACGCCGGGAGGCGACCGGTGGTCGATGACGGGGACCATTGATGTCCTCAGGGCGATCGCCGAGGGACGGGGACCCGCGCAGTGGCTGGTCGCGCTCGGCTATGCGGGCTGGGGACCCGGCCAGCTGGAAGAAGAGATGACCAGGCACGGCTGGTTCGCCGTGGCGGCTGAGCCCAAGCTGCTGTTCGACACGCCCACCGACGAGCGCTGGTCCGGCGCATTCCGGGGAGCGGGTATCGACCCGCGCCTGCTCAGCAGCGAGGCAGGCGCGGCCTGACCGCCGCAACCCTCATATAAAGCTTCCTTTATATCCCGTTCCGCGCTAGGGGCGCCGCCGACCGACCGCCGCTTATCGCCAGCGGTCTCATTCTTGTTGGAGACCTTACCCGTGGCCACCCAGACGCTCGATCGCGCCAAGAACTCGGACGATTACCTCGTCAAGGACATTTCCCTTGCTGACTTCGGTCGCAAGGAGATCGAGATCGCCGAGACCGAGATGCCGGGCCTGATGGCGCTTCGGCAGGAATTCGGCGCGGCCAAGCCGCTGAAGGGCGCGCGTATCGTTGGCTCGCTCCACATGACCATTCAGACGGCCGTCCTGATCGAGACGCTGACCGCGCTCGGTGCGCAGGTCCGCTGGGCCAGCTGCAACATCTTCTCGACCCAGGACCATGCCGCCGCCGCCATCGCCGCCACCGGCGTGCCGGTGTTCGCGGTCAAGGGTGAGACGCTCGAGGAATATTGGGATTATGTGGTCCGCATCTTCGACTGGGGCCAGGACCAGACCTGCAACCTGATTCTCGACGACGGCGGCGACGCCACGATGTTCGCCCTGTGGGGCGCGCGGGTCGAGGCCGGGGAGGAACTGTTCACCCCGTCGAACGAGGAAGAGGAAGTGTTCGCGGCGACGCTGAAGCGCTTTCTGACGGAACGTCCGGGATACCTCACCAAGACGGTCCAGACGATCAAGGGCGTCAGCGAAGAGACCACCACCGGCGTCCACCGCCTGTATGAGCTGTCGAAGCAGGGCAAGCTTCCCTTCCCGGCGATCAATGTGAACGACAGCGTCACCAAATCGAAGTTCGACAACCTTTACGGCTGCAAGGAAAGCTTGGTTGACGCCATTCGCCGCGGCACCGACGTGATGCTGGCGGGCAAGGTCGCCTGCGTCGCCGGTTTCGGCGACGTCGGCAAGGGCTCGGCCGCGTCGCTCCGTAATGGCGGCGCGCGGGTCATCGTGACCGAAGTCGATCCGATCTGCGCCCTGCAGGCGGCGATGGAAGGTTATGAGGTCGTGACGATGGAGGAGGCAGCCCCGCGCGCCGACATCTTCGTCACCGCAACCGGCAACATGGACATCATCACGCTCGACCACATGCGGGCGATGAAGAACATGGCGATCGTCTGCAACATCGGCCACTTCGACAGTGAAATTCAGATCGGCGCGCTGTCGAACATGAAGTGGACCGAGATCAAGCCGCAGGTCGACGAGGTTGAGTTCCCCGATGGCAAGAAGCTGATCGTGCTCAGCAAGGGCCGCCTGGTGAACCTCGGCAATGCCACCGGCCACCCGAGCTTCGTGATGAGCGCCAGCTTCACCAACCAGACGCTCGCCCAGATCGAGCTGTGGACCCGCAACGACCAGTACAAGAACGACGTCTACGTGCTGCCCAAGCACCTCGACGAGAAGGTCGCCGCCCTTCACCTCGAGAAGCTGGGCGTCAAGCTGACCACGCTCAACGAGCGTCAGGCCGCCTACATCGGCGTCACGCCGCAGGGCCCGTTCAAGCCCGATCACTACCGCTACTAAGCGGCGGGTTCAGTAGATGAGGGGCGTCGCGCGGATCCAGCGCGACGCCAGCAGCTTGCTGCCGGCGGTGACCGGCAGGCCCGCGTGATTGGCGCGCGGGTCCGGCTGCCCGTCTGGCAGCGTGCTTCCAAACAGCAGCCCATCACCTTTTCGGCCACGCAGCTGTATTCCCAGCTTGGGGAAGCTCGTCTCGCCGCCCAGATAGTCGTCATTCAGCCAGATGAGGAAGGTGAGGACCCGCTGCTGCGCCGGCGGGCACCCTGGCAGCGCATCGCTGTGCAGGCGATATTCCTGGCCCGGCGAATAGCGCAGCACCTGCAACGGTTCGCCGCAGCGAACGTCCGTTCTGCTGGCTAAGGCAATCCGCCGATTGATGGCGTGGATGATCGGGCTTTCATCAACAAAGGCGAAGGCCGCGGCTTCGGACGTGCGGATCGGGTTGGCTGTCTGGCGTCCGGTGACGGGGTCTACGATCACGGCCGGCTGCAACAGCGGCCTGGCTGAGTCGACCAGAAAGTCGCACTCGGCAGGAGACAGGATGCCCTCGAAGTTGCGGATCAGCGGTTCTTCGCTGACCGTTGCGGCTTCCGACATGGACCTGCCGGCCGCTTCGTCGCTGGCGGCGAGGCCTTCGACCAGGGGAAGTTGCCGGCGCGCGTCGTCGTCACCGTCGGCGGCGACGTGGAGCAATGCGATTGCTTGCGCCCAGTCGGCTGGCCCACCGAGGCCCTGAGCGACGAAGTTTCGATAGACCCGCTGCGATGGTTCATCACCGAGTTCGGCTGCCCGGGCGAAGGCAAGGCGTGACTCGGCGAGATTGCGGGCGACCGGCTGGCCCTGAAGGTACCAGACCGCCAGTTCGCGCGCGGCGAGCGCGTCTCCATCAGCGGCAGCGGCTTTCAGCGTGGCCAGGCCGCCGGCCACGTCTCCCTTGAGGCATTGCTGATCTGCCAGGGCGATCGCGTTCGACATTCTGCTCTCCTAGCAGAGCAAAACGGCGATGAAGAGCGCCCAAAAAGAAAGGAGCCGGAGATTTCTCCCCGGCTCCCATCCTTTTCCGTGTGGCAGTTCTTAGAACTTGGCCACGACGCCCGTGTAGAAGTAACGACCACGGTTGTCGTAAATGCCCGAGCCGCCACCGACACCGGTCAGGCCGTACGGCGGGAACCGGTTGGTGAGGTTGTCGACACCAACATACATGTTGAACTTCGGCGTGATGTCGTAGCCGACGCGGATGTTGTGATACATCACGGACGGATACTTCACGATCGGAGCGTAGTCGGCGTTCTGGGGCGGCTGCCCGTTCACCGAGTTATAGTCCTCATAGGTGTTGAGGTACATGCCGCCGATCCAGCGACCCGAGTAGTTCAGGAGCCACTTGCCGGACTTCAGGCCGAGGCTGGCGAAGACCGTGTCCTTCGGCGTGCCGAGCTCGTTCAGGAACACGTCCACGAACGTCGGGTCAGCCGGGTTGGTGTAGCTCTCGTTCTTCAGGACGTGGGTCCAAATCACCTGCCCAGTGAAACGGCCGATGCCGAAGCTGTGGGTGTAGTTGATCTGGCTGTCGAACCCGCGGGTCTTCAGCTTGGCGAAGTTCGCCGTCGACTGAAGGAGCGAGCCCTCGAGGATCCGGAACGGCTCCTCACCGCGCGGTCCGCCCGAAGCGCCAGCGCGCTGGAACAGGCCGCAGAACGGGTTGTTCAGCGTCGCCGAGTCGTAGCAGAGGTTGGCGATCTGCTGGGCCGAACCGATGCTCGAGATCACCTGGTTGACGGTGATGTCGTAATAGTCGGTCGACACCGAGAAGCCCGGCAGGAAGCGCGGCTGCAGGTAGCCGCCAACCGTGAACGAGTCCGACTTCTCGACGGTCAGGTTCGGGTTGCCACCGCTGACGATCTCCAGCGAGCTGCTGTAGACATAGTCGTAGCCGGCCGGACGGCCCGCCGCGGTGCAGTTCGCGACGCGGGTCGCGCTACCGGTTGCCAGAGCGCGCTGCGAGCACGGATCCGCGAAGCCCGGAGCGAAGTTCTGACCCTGGGCCGAGTAGAGCTCGGACAGGTTCGGAGCGCGCACCGAACGGTTGTAGGCACCACGGAAGGTGATGTCGCGGATCGGGCTCCAGATGCCCTCGACGCCGTAGGTCTTCACATTGCCGGCGGCGCCCTTGTAGTCCGAGTAACGACCCGAACCCTTGACCGTCAGCTCATGGAACAGCGGGGTGTTCTTGAGCAGCGGGACGTTAAGCTCCGCGAAGGCTTCCTTCACGCCGAACGACGGCGAGGTGAAGCTCGGGATGGCGTTGTAGAAGGCGTACCCGGCCTGGGTGACCGGATCGAGGTTATAACGCAGCGTCTCCTTGCGATACTCGCCACCGACCGAGAAGCCGATCGGGCCGCCGGGCAGGCGGAAGAAGCTGCCGGTATCACCGGCGATGTAGCCGAGCACGTCGAACTGCGTGATCTTGCCCGTGGCGAGCGTGTTCAGCAGCAGATAGTTCTTGGCGGCGTCGCTGATGTTGCCGGTGCCGAACGGGTTCAGGGGAACGCAGGCGGCAATGTCGGCCGCCAGGCGAGCCGGGTCACCCGCACGATCGGTGCCGCGATAGTTCGGATCGATCTGCGAGCGGCAGACGATCTGGCCCGACGAGTTCACCGCAGTGTCGTTCGCAAGCAGGAAGCGCTGGCGATCGATGTTGCCCTGAATCTGGTTCCGCTCCTTGTGCTCGCCGTAGTTGGCGGACAGTTCGTAGCTGAAGTTGTCCCAGAAGCTGCCGCGGATACCGGCCACGACGCGGTAGGTTTCACGACGGAAGTTCTCGTCGCGGATGCCCAGGTCGAGGTAGTTGCGACGCAGGCTGAAGCGGAAGGTGTTGTTGTTGACCTCCGCGATCGCCTGGGTGCGAGCCGCCTGCTGAGCGGCGGAGCTGCTGTACGCCGTGCCGGTGTTCGGGTTGATGCCCGCATTGAGCGCGGCGAGCAGCTGGGTGCGGAGCGTGCTCTGCGCCGACGCCGACAGGTACGGATTGTCGAGGCGGATACCCTCGCGGTTGACGCGGCCAACGGTGCAGCTGCCAGTCGAACCCACGTCGTAGGAGCGGTCATTGAAGCCGGTGACGCAGATCGCGTCGCCAAGCGTCTGGCCCTGCGAGAAGAACGGACCGCTCTGCGAACCCTTGGCGTCCACGCGGACGTACTTGGCTTCGATGAACGGCTCGAGCGCCGGCGAGATCTCGTAATGCGCCAGCAGGTTGATCGAGTAGCGCTTCACGTCCGGCGAAAGGGCGATCAGCTTGCCTTCGCGGCCGCTGTAGCCATTGCCGCCGCTGAAGCCGGCGTTCGGCGCCAGGCCGACGCGCTGACCCGTCTGGGGGATGAGCGTTCCGTCGGGCTGGAAGATGTACGGGCAGGTGTAGGCGTTGCCCAGGTAATCCTTGCCGCACGGTGCGGTCGAGGCGCCTTCGCGGATGGCGACCATGCCACCGAGCGAGATCGTCGCGGAACGGAGATCAGTGAAGTAAGCGCGGTCGAACCCGCCAGCCGCACCGTTCGGCGAACCGGCCGGATCGGTCTCGATCACGACAAAGCCATCGCTCTGCTTCAGCTTGCCCACATCCGACGCATAGAAGTCGTCGTTGTGCGAATATTCGGCGGCGAGGACGACGTTACCGCGGCCACCGGCGAAGTTCTGGCCGGCGAGCAGGCTGACGAACTGGTTGCCCGCGGTCTTGTACTTGTTCAGGCCCGACTGCGCACGCAGCTGAACGCCCGAATAGTTCTTCTTGAGGATGAAGTTGACCACGCCAGCGACGGCGTCCGAACCGTAAACGGCCGAGGCGCCACCGGTGACCACGTCAACCCGCTCGATCAGGTCGGCGGGGATGGTGTTGATGTCGACCGACACGCCGTTGTTGAGAACGTCGGCGGCCACGTGACGACGGCCGTTGACGAGCACCAGGGTGCGCTGCGTGCCGAGGCCGCGAAGGTCGACCAGGTTCAGGCCGCGGGTGCCGAGGAAGCGGGTCGAATTGGCGGTGCTGAACGTGCTGCGCAGCTGCGGAAGCTGGTTCAGCTGGTCGCCGATCTGAACCTTGCCGGTCTGAAGCAGCTGCTCACCGCTGAGCGTGGTGACCGGAGCGGCCGACTCGAGGTTCGGCGTGCGGATGCGCGAACCGGTGACGACGATGTCGCTCTGAGTGACAGGAGCGGCGGCGTCCTGGGTCGTGGAAGCAGCCGCGCAGCCGGCGCTGTTGGCCGTGCCCGGGGCGGTGCAGTCGGGGGTCGGCGCAGGCTTGGTCGCGCTGCCGGGGGCGGCGTCCTGTGCAAAGGCCGGGGTCGCCGCAAGCACGAATGCGCCTGCGAAGGCCGCCGAACGGAGAGCGCTGGCGCTCAACAACGACATCTTACCCATGAAATCTCCAGTGAGAGTGATTCTAGCTTGCAGTACGAATTGCCGGCGCTCTGTTACGGATTCGATCAGCCAAGGAAACCAAATCCGTCGCAGCAAAAACATTAATTCAACGGGTGTCGCAAAGCTGCAACATATTCTCGCGCAGGCAATCAGCGAACGAAAACAACGGCATAACCTGAACGATCAGAATGCCGGATGTTGGCTATGGCCATAAGGACACGCCGGAGGGAGCCGATCGAGGCTGATCCGGCCCGTGCTGCGTTAGCGCTCCTGACGATCAGAGGCGTCCTGTCCGCAACGCGAAAGCCGCGCTCCACGATGATCATCTTTGCTGACGGAAATTCGACAAGCAAGTGCGTTCTGGCCGCGCTGAAGCAACTCGCGGGGTAATAGACGCTCGCGCAGGCGAACGTCGCGGGAAGGATCCAACCGCAAGCCTTTCTTTCTGTCTCTTGGCGGGACGCCCTCGGAGAGGCACCAGCGTCTTTTGGCGAAATGAAAAAAGACAAGGAAACAGGTGCTTACGACGTGGCCTTCGAAATCTTGCGACGCCCGCGCGACTGCCGAAGCCGGCGAGGCTGATGCATAAAAGTTACAGGTTGTTCATGAAATTACGCGGGTGTTCGGCGGAAGGAATTCGGGGCTCCGAAAGAGAGCAGAGTCCGGCGCTGATGCCCTCGCCTCGCTTTTGCACTTCCAACGCCGCTTGCCCGCCCTATGCTCTTTCGCATGGCAGTGGGGTGGCAGCTTAGGTGACGGGGCAGGGGGGTGCTGCAATCGTGGTTGCGCTGGCCGCCCTGTGGGTGCCGATTGCGGTCATCCTGTCGTTTCTTGCGGCCCGCCGGATGGCTCGGGCGCATGCGGTGATTGAGTCCGCCCGGTCGCTCGCCGGCCTCCTCGCCGTCGCGCCCGTCCGCCCTTTGCTGGTCGACGCCAGCGGCCGGGTCGAACTGGATGAGCAGCTGCTGCGTCAGTTGGGCCTTGATGCTGCGCCCGCCCGGCTCGACCAGCTTGCCGGTGACGGGCAGGGCCTCGACGCTTCGGACCTCGAAGCGCTCACCAACGAGCTGCGCTCCGCCGTGCTCACTGGTGGCCGGATCGCGCGCTCGGTCCGCATCGCAGGGTCAGACCGTGTGCTGGAGGTGCAAGGCGGGCCCGCACCACCGCCGGCCGAGACTGGCAGCATGCTGCTGTGGTTCTCGGACATCAGTGGCGCCGAGCGGGAAAAGGGCCGGCTTGCGGAACAGCTGGAGGATACGGGCACCGCTCTGAACGCCCTCATGCACCTCATCGAGGCCGCGCCTTTTCCGATGTGGTACCGGGGACCGGATCTCCGGCTTGGCCTTGTCAACAGTGCGTTCGTCGCGGCGGTCGAAGCGCCGTCAGCAGCGGCGGTCATCACCAGCGGCATCGAACTGACGGACGCTGGTGGCGGCGCGGGCGCCCGCGACGCAGCCCAGCGGGCGTTGAGCGACGAGCGGCCATTTTCGCGCACGCAGCCCGCCACGATCGGTGGGGAGCGGCGGATGCTCCGCCTCGTCGACGTGCCGCTTGGCGGTGGGGCGGTGGCAGGCTTTGCGATCGATATCCAGGACCTGGAGGACGCCCGCTTCGAGCTGTCGCGCTATATAGAAAGCCAACGCGAGCTGGCTGACCGGATGACCGCCGGCGCGATCCAGTTCGACCCCGACCGCACGCTGAGCTTCTTCAACCAGCCGTTCGCGATCATGGCCCAGCTGGATCCCGAATGGCTGGCCGAGCGGCCCGAGTTCGACCGCGTGCTGGAGCGGATGCGGGAGAATGGCCGCCTCCCCGAGACCCGGGATTTCCCGCAGTGGAAAGCCGAGCGGCGCGGCTGGTTCACCTCCGCCGAGGAGGCAGTCGAGGAAGAGTGGATCCTTGCCAACGGCGACCACTTGAGGGTGGTCGGCCAACCGCTGCCCGACGGCGGCCTGCGGCTGATCTTCGAGGACCGGACGGAACAGGTCCGGCTGGCCAGCGCGCGTGACACCCTGCTTCGGGTACGGACCGCCACGTTCGACAACCTATTCGAAGGCATTGGCGTCTTCGCCGCCGATGGGCGCCTTTATCTCTGGAACCGGCGCTTCTGCAGCTTTTGGGACCTCGACGAGAGCTGGATGGGCGAGCACCCCCGGGTGGACGAGCTGGTCCCGGCCATGGCCAGGCGACTGGTCAACCCGACCGCTGCCGCCCAGCTACGCGAACTGGTCCGCGCGGCCACCAACGAGCGGCGGCAGGGCAGCGGGCGCCTTTCCATGGTGGACGGCAGCCATTTCGAGTTCGCGGCCGTGCCGCTGCCGGACGGCAACGCGCTTTTCACCATGGTCGATGTGACTGATTCGACCAGGATCGAGCATGCGCTGCGCGAACGCACGGCCGCGCTGGAGGAGGCGGACAAGGTGCGCACCGACTTCGTGGCGAACATGAGCTACGAATTGCGCACGCCGCTGACGTCGATCGGCGGTTTCGCACAGATGCTGTCGGGGGGCTATGCGGGCAAGCTGGCGCCGGCCGCCGCGGACTATGTCGGAGCGATCCTCGAATCCGTCGCGCGCCTGTCGAAACTGATCGACGATGTGCTCGACCTGACCCAGGGCGAGCAGCGCGCCGTCACCATTGAACATGAGCGGATCGACCTAGCCGGGCTGGCGCGAAACGTGGCCGAGCGGATGGAGCAATCGGCGACCGCAAAGAAACTGAAGCTGAGGCTCGACATTGCGCAGAGCACGGGCGTGGTGATCGGCGATGCACGTCGGCTGCGGGAGAGCATCGAGCATGTGCTGCGCAATGCCATCGCCTACACCGACAAGGGCACGGTTGCGCTGAGCACGTTCGGCGATGAGCAGACAGCCACGATCCGCGTTGGGGACACGGGCGCCGGGATCAGCATCGAGGACCAGCGCCACGTGTTCGAGCGCTTCACCCGCATCGGGGGCAGGCAGGGAGAGGCGGCGCTCGGGCTGGGGCTTCCGCTCACGCGTCAGTTCGTCGAGGCGCATGGCGGGCAGGTCGATCTGCAGAGCGAGCCGGGCAAGGGAACGGCGGTGACCATCGTCCTGCCGCGCAAGTCCGCATGATCTTGACCGATGAGGCGGGCACGGAAGCGCTCGGCAGTCGGCTCGCCAGCTTGCTGAGACCCGGTGACGTGGTGACGCTGTCCGGTCCACTCGGCGCCGGCAAGACGGCGCTGGCCCGCGCGGTGCTGCATGCGGCCGGGCATCGGGGGGAAGTGCCGAGCCCGACCTTCGCGATCGTCCAGCCCTATGATGAGCTCGATCCGCCTATCTGGCACTGTGATCTGTACCGTCTCGAGGACCCGGCGGAACTGGAGGAACTCGGCCTCGACATGGTGCTTGGCGAGGGCGCCTTGCTGGTGGAATGGCCTGAGCGGGCCGGCGAGGCGGCCTGGCCGGAAGCGCTGCGCTTGCGGCTGGACGTGCGCGATGACGGTTCGCGCGCCTTGACTTGGATTGTCCCGGCGGCATGGAAAGGCCGATGGCCGCCAGCATGACTCCACCGCCGCACGCCGAACAATTTCTCGCAGATGCGGGCTGGGGCGGGGCGGCAATCGCGCCGCTTGCCGGGGACGCCAGCTTTCGCCGCTACTTCCGGGTTCACCTCGACGAGCGTCAGGCGGTGCTGATGGACGCACCTCCGCCGCACGAGGATCCGCGGCCGTTCGTTCGCGTGGCCGAGTGGCTGGCGCAGGTCGGGCTGTCCGCGCCGGAGATCCTCGCCCGGGACGAGGAGCGCGGATTGCTTCTGCTCAGTGACCTTGGCTCCGACCGCCTGCGAGAGCAACTCGACCAGGCGCCGCACCGCGAGGAAGAGCTTTACGCGCTGGCGACCGACGTTCTGGTGCACCTGCACGCCCGCCCCCCGATGGACGGCCTTCCGCCGCACGGACTGGAGCAATGGCTGACGGAGCTGGACCTGTTCACCGAATGGTATTGCCCCGCCGTTGGCCTTGAGGTGGACCCGGGCGCTTATCGCGCCGCCTGGGAGCAGGTGCTTGCGCCCGTTGCCGGTGACGGGCTGGGTCCGGTCACCGTGCTGCGCGATTATCACGCCGAGAACATCATGCTGGTGGGTGGCCGCAGCGGCGTCTCGCACATGGGGCTGCTGGACTTCCAGGATGCGCTGGCCGGGCACCCCGCTTACGACCTCTGCTCCGTGCTGGAGGATGCCAGGCGCGATGTTCCGCCCGCGATCGAGCGCTCAATGATCAACCGCTATGTCGGAGCGACGGGCGCTTCGGAGGTGTTCGAGCGGGCTTATTGGGCTCTCGCGGCACAGCGCAACACGCGCATCCTCGGGGTGTTCACCCGCCTGTGGAAGCGCGACGGAAAGCCAGGCTACCGGCGCTTCCAGCCGCGCATGTGGGGACTGCTGGAGCGGGACCTTGCCCAGCCGCACCTCGCCCCCGTGCGTGATTGGTTCAGTCGCAACGTGCCGGCTGATAAGCGGGTCGGCCCGTGGCTTGAGGAAGTGCAATGACCCCCGCGACTGTCAAGCGCGCGCTCAACCTTCGGCCCAGCATCACCGCTGCCGTGCCGCGCACGGCGATGGTCATGGCGGCGGGCCTCGGCAAGCGCATGCGCCCGCTGACCGCCACCCGGCCAAAGCCGCTGGTCGAGGTCGCCGGCAAGGCCATGCTCGACCATGTGCTTGACCGGCTGCGCGCAGCGGGGGTCGAGCGGATCGTGGTCAATGTCCACTATCTTGCTGATTCCATCGAAGCGCACCTGAGGAAGTCGGCCAAGGACCTGGACGTCGCCATCTCGGACGAGCGGCAATTGCTGCTGGAAACCGGCGGCGGCCTTAAGAAGGCGTTGCCGCTGATCGAGGGCGATCCCTTTTTCGCGGTGAACAGCGACAATTTCTGGGTCGATGGGCCGACGGATGCCCTGAAGCTGCTCGCGTCCCATTGGGATGACGCACGCATGGATGCGCTGCTGCTGCTGGTGCCGCATGCCCGGGCCGGCAATCACAACGGGATGGGCGACTTCCACATGGATGCCGCCGGCCGCCTGAAGCGTCGCACCAAGAGCAAGGTCGCGCCCTTCGTCTACACGGGCATTCAAATCCTCTCCAAGCGGCTGCTGGCCGAGGCGCCGGACGGTGTGTTCTCGACCAACATCCTGTGGGATCATGCGATCGCGCAGGGACGCTGCTTCGGCGTTGTCCATCAAGGCCTTTGGTTCGACGTCGGGACCCCGGGTGCGATCAAGGCAACAGAGCAGGCGCTTGCCCTTGTCTGAGGCCGGCCGGCCCAGCCTTTTCACCATTGGCGCGCACCGCAGCTTCGCCGATGCGCTCGCCGCCGGGCTGATCGCGGAGCATGGCCGCGACCCGCTTGGACTCGCCCGCTCGCGCATCCTGCTCCCCAACAACCGAGCGATCCGCACGGTCACAGAGGCGTTTGTTCGGGCGAGCGGGAGCGGCCTGCTGCTTCCGCGCCTGATCGCCATCGGCGACCCGGAGCTTGACGACCGCCTTGGCGAAGCCTTCGAGAGTGCCGCCGACGCGCCGGTCCCGCCCGCCATCGACCCCCTCGAGCGCCTGGTGATCATGACTCGCCTGGTCCGGCGCCAGCGCCCCGACGCCAGCGCCGCCGAAGCCTTTCGTCTCGCTGCCGAACTCGCGCGAACGCGTGACGCGCTGCTGGTTGAGGAAATCGCGCCAGAGCGGCTGGCCGACGTGGTGCCGGAGGAGCTTGCCGGGCACTGGCAGGCCTCGCTTCGCGACTTGCGGGTGATGCTCAACGCCTGGCCGCAGGAACTGGCGCGGCTCGGCCGGATCGACCTTGCCGACCGCCGGAACCGGCTCCTGCGGGGGACTGCCCGCCGCTGGGCCGCCAACCCGCCGGAAGGCTTCACCGTCGCTGCCGGAATTACCACCAGCGCGCCGGCAGTGGCTGCCTTGCTCAAGGTGGTGGCGACTTTGCCCGGGGGCAGCGTCGTGCTTCCGGCATTGTCCGGGCCAGCGCTGCTGGACGAAGACGAGTGGGACTGGCTCGGCCCCGATCACGACAGCCGGCGCGCCGATGAAACTCATCCGCAGTTCCACCTGAAGCGCCTGCTGGACCGGCTGGATGTGCGGCGGGAAGAGGTGGAGCCCTGGCGTCGCGGCGGGCGGGCAGCGGCTCCGCGAGCGCGGAGCGGTGCCATCGCCACCGCCATGAAGAGCGCCCGCTTCACCAGCCGCTGGGCCGACGCCGGCCCGGCCGAACGCCGCCTGACTGGGGTTCGGCTCGCCGAATTCGGTGAGCCCGCGAGCGAAGCTCAGGGCATCGCCATCGCGTTGCGCGAGGCGCTCGAAACGCCCGGGCGCACCGCAGCGCTGGTGACGCCCGACCGGGCGCTCGCCGCGCGGGTGTCGGCGCTGCTCGGCCGCTGGGATATTCGTGCTGATGACAGCGCCGGGCGGCCACTTGGCCAAACAGCCGCCGGCACCTTGCTGCTCGCCATTGCGGCCGCCGCTGCCGAGCAGCTCGCCCCGGTGCCGATGCTGGCGTTGCTCAAGCATCCGCTCGCCGGCGCGGGTGAGGATCGGCAGTCGTGGCTGGAAGCGGCCCGGCTGCTCGACCTCGCCCTGCGCGGACCGCGCCCGCCCGCTGGGCTAGCCGGCCTCGACGCGCATTGCGCCGAGAAGGAAAAGGCGCGCGGGACACGAGGTTGCGGTGCGGCTTGGGCCAAGGTGCGGCCCTGTTTGGAAAGGGTCGACCGGACGTTTGGACGGCCGCTGTCCTTGCCTGCCTTTGCCGCTATGCTGCGCGAGCTTGCGACCGGCATCGCCGGCGACGCGGCGTGGAGCGGTCCGGACGGACGCGCCGCAGCCAAGCTGCTGGCCGGCCTTGAAGAAGCCGAAGGTGCGCTTTCAATCGACATTCGGCCGGAGGATGCCGTGCCGCTGCTTCGTCAGCTGCTCGACGCGGAGTCCGTCCGACCACCGTATGGGGGCCATCCGCGCATCCAGATCCTCGGCCTGCTGGAGGCGCGGCTTGTCCAGGCGGACCTGATGATCCTCGGTGGGCTCAACGAAGGCACCTGGCCGGCCCTGCCGAACCCCGACCCGTGGCTTGCCCCGGCGGTTCGAAAGAGCCTTGGCCTGCCCGGACTCGAATTCCGGATCGGTTTGTCGGCGCACGATTTCGCCGGTTTCCTTGGAGCGCCGCGCGTGCTGCTGACCCGCGCCAGACGGGACAGCCGTTCACCGACGGTGGCCTCCCGCTTGCTTCTGAGGCTGCAGGCGCTGACCGGAGGGCTGGCGCGTGACCATCGGATTGAGCGGCTCGCCAGTGCACTGGACGATGCGGGCCCGCCGAAGCCGGTCAACCGCCCCGCGCCATCTCCGCCGGCCGCCGATCGCCCGAGGCAGATTTATGTGACGGACGTCGATCGTCTCAATGCCGATCCTTTCGCTTTCTACGCCAAGGCCATGCTCAAGCTCAGGGCGCTCGAGCCGGTCGACGCCGACACCACCGCTGCGTGGAAGGGCAGCGCGGTGCACGCCGTGCTCGAGGCTTGGCTCAAGGAAGATGAGTGCGACCCTGCGCGGCTGATGGATCGGACGACCGCGCTGCTTGCCGAAGATGCGATCCACCCGCTGTTGCGCGCACTATGGGCGCCGCGTCTCCACGAGGCGATCGCCTTCATCGCCGCGACCGAAGCTAGCAATCAGGGAATGGGCCGCCGACCGCTCAAGGCCGAGATCGAGGGGCAGGCGGTGCTTGGGGACATCACCCTTAAGGGCAAGGCCGATCGGCTGGACCGGCTGGCGGACGGACGCCTCGCCGTACTCGACTACAAGACGGGGCAGCCACCGTCCAAGATGGCACTGGCGGAAGGCTTTGCGCTGCAGCTCGGACTGCTGGGGCTCATTGCGGAGAAGCAGGGCTTTGCCGACGTGGGTGGAGCGCCCGGAGCCCACGAATATTGGTCACTCGCGAAGAAGTCGGGCGCGAGGACGCCAGGGTTCGTGATGGACGCGGACCTGGGCGATCCTGAAGCCTTCCTCGCCGCTGCGGCTGCGGCATTCACCAGGGCCGCCGACAAGTGGCTGACCGGCGGCGAACCATTTACCGCCAAGCTTCACCCGGCTTTCGCCCCGTACGGCGACTACGACCAGCTGATGCGGTTGGAAGAATGGTACGGGCGCGACTGAGCTATTTCTTCCGGGGCTTGCCCGAGCGCGCATAAAGCAGCGCGGCGACGATCGCCGCCGAGCCGATGCCGATCGCCATGCCCGCCTTGAACTGACGGTTGTCCGGCTTGTCAGCTTCGGTCTTCTTGGGTGTCTCGCTCATGGGCTTCCTCTTGGTCTTGATGCCGACGCTCCTAAACGCATGGCGCCCCGCATGGGAAGCGCTATGGTCGGGCCATGGCTACCCGTTTGAAGCCGCTTCACCCTCTCCAGTTGGAACAGGCGCGGGCGGCCGATCCCTCCATTCACGCAGCCCTGTCCGCCAGTGCCGGTACGGGCAAGACGCAGGTGCTGACCGCGCGGGTGCTGCGCCTGCTGTTGGGCGGCGCCGCCCCCGAACATATTCTCTGCCTGACCTTCACCAAGGCCGGTGCGGCCGAGATGGCCAATCGCATCGGCGAGCGGCTTGCCTGCTGGGTCCGTCTCAAGGACAGCGAACTTGGCGCCGAGTTGCACGCCATCGGTGCTGACAACAGCCCGGAAGGGCGCGAACGGGCGCGGCGGCTGTTCGCCGAAGTGCTGGACGCGCCGGGCGGGCTGCGAATTCAGACTATCCACAGCTTCGCGCAGACACTGCTTGCTGCGTTTCCGGCGGAGGCGGGGGTCACACCCGGATTCCGACCGCTCGAAGGCCGGGAGGAGGAGTTGCTTGCCCGTCGCACGCTGGCCGCGCTGGTGGCCGAGGCGGAGGCAGGAAGGGGCGGCTATCCCGGGTTGGTCGATGACATCCAGGCGCTGAGCCGCCGGCTCGGAGAGCGGGACGCCGAGCGGTACCTCCTCGCCTGCGCCCGAGAACCTGAGGCGCTGACCTATTTCGCCACGACCGACGCGGCGGAAGCGTGGCTGCGCGGCCAGCTCGACCTGCCAGAAGGGGACATTGCCGCGCTGGTCGCTGCCCGTTGTCACGACGACAGCTTCGACTGCGCGCTGCTGAGGCAGGTGGCTGATGCCTACCGTAGCTGGGGCAAGCCGTCCGGCCAGCCGCTGATCGAGGCCATAGAGCAATGGCTCGCGCTCGGTTCGGCTGACCGTTGCCGGAACCTGGAAAACTTCGCGCGCAGCTCGATCCTCACCCAGTCGGAAAGTCGTCGCTCGATCAAGTCGCTGCTGAAGGTATGGCCCGACGCGCAGGAGCATTGCGACCAACTGGCGAGCGAGATCGAGGAATTGCTGAGCCTGCTCCGCAAGGCCGAACTCGTCGCCGTCCAGGCAGCAGGCTTGCGGGCCGGCGCCGCTTTTGCTGACGCCTACGTCCGGGCCAAGCGTTCGGCCGGGGTGGCCGACTTCGATGATCTCATCCGCTGGACCCGTGATCTGCTGGCGACGCCCGGAATGGGCGACTGGGTCCGCTACAAGCTCGACCGCCGCACCGACCATGTGCTGGTGGACGAGGCGCAGGACACCAACGCCAACCAGTGGCAGATCGTGTTCTCGCTGCTGGACGAGTTCTTCAGCGCAGAGCGGGGCGAAAAACATCACAGAACCTGGTTCGCAGTCGGGGACTACAAACAAGCAATTTACAGTTTCCAAGGCACCGATCCGCGCCAGTTTGAGCAAGCCCGGAACGACATTCGCCAGCGAGTGGCGGCACTCCAAGAAGCTGCGAAAGGGGAAACTGACGTCGTCGTCCGACCCTATTATGACTTGTCGATCAGCCAAAGCTTCCGTTCTGCCCAGCCGGTGCTGGATCTGGTGGACGCGATGATCGCGGAGGTTGGTCCCGCCGCCATGGGCCTGCCCGGCAATCCGGAGCCACATCGGGCCTATCATGGCAGCCGCCCAGGCTCGGTCGAACTCTGGCCACCATTCGCCATAGAGCAAGACGAGGACGAAGCGGCCAACGACAATGGCGACTCGGGTGAGGAAGGCTGGCTGCCTGAGCCCGCGCGGCTCTACGCCGGCCAGCTCGCCCGCACCATCCGCCACTGGATCGAGGACGGCGAGCCACTCGCTACCACCGGCCAGCCGATCACTCCCGGCGATATCCTCATCCTGGTGCGCAGCCGGGGCGAGCTTGCCTCGCTCATCGTTGCACGGCTGTTCAAGGAAGGTGTGCCGGTCGCCGGGATCGATCGACTGCACCTGTCATCGCCACTGGCCGTCAAGGACCTGATGGCGGCGGTGACCTTCGCAGTTCAGCCGCTCGATGACCTGAACCTCGCCAGCCTGCTGGTATCGCCCCTGCTCGGCTGGGACCAGGACCAGCTCTACGCGCTTGCCCACAACCGCACCGGGCCGCTGTGGAACGAGCTGCGCAAGCGAGCGGCGGAGGGCGGTGCCTTGGCGGAAGCGCACGTGCGCCTGGCGGACCTGCTTGCCCAGGCGGACTTCATCACCCCGGCCCGCTACCTCGAACTGATCCTATCAGGCCCGCTGCAGGGGCGCCGGCGCCTGCTCGGGCGACTTGGTCCGGCCGCGCGTGACCCGATCGACGAACTGGTTGCGGCCGCCCTGGAGTTCGAGCGGGTGGAAACGCCTTCGCTTGACCGCTTCCTGGCCTGGTTCGGCGGCGGCGAGGTCACCATCAAGCGCGATCCGTCCGCTCCTGCCAACGCCGTCCGGGTGATGACGGTGCATGGCGCCAAGGGGTTGGAGGCCCCCGTCGTGATCCTCGCCGACGCGACTGCCGATCCGTCCAGGTTGGGCGAACGCAACGGCCCGGTCGCACTGCCCTTTGGAGAGGCCGGCAACGCGCCCGTCATCCGCCCTCGCAAGGAAGAGTTGGCACCGCCCTTCACCGACCTCATCGCCGATCAGCAGCAACGCGACCTCGAAGAGCATTGGAGGTTGTTCTACGTTGCGCTGACCCGCGCGGCCGAGCGGCTGATCATCGCGGGCATCAAGCCCAATACCAAGAACCTGGCCGCGAACAGCTGGCACCTGAAGGCCGCGGCCGCGCTGGAGCGGCTGGGGGCGGAGCAGGACGGGCCATTGCTGCGCTACCGGGGAAGGCAGGCGGACGCCACACCGAAGCCGACGCGTGCACCCACGGCCCTGCCACCACCCGTGCTTCCCGACTGGATCAATCAGCCTGCGCCCCCCGAGGCACGGCCATCCCGGCCCCTGGCCCCATCGCAGCTGGTGGAGGACCGCGAGGCCGCACCGCCGCCCACTCCCGAGCTTCGCGCGGCAGCACGCCGGGGCGTTCTGCTCCACGCGCTGTTCGAACGGCTGCCGGGCGTTGCGCCGGCGGATCGCCGCTCAGCCGGCTTGCGCTGGCTCGAGCAGTCAGCCGACGTCAAGGACGCTGCTGAGCGGGACAGCCTTCTCGCCGTCGCTCTCGACATCATCGACCATCCGGACTTTTCCGAGTTGTTTGCCGCCCAGGCGCTTGCCGAAGCGCCAATCGCCGCCACCATCAGCGATGGGCGCGTGGTCGCCGGGACCGTCGACCGATTGCTGGTGGGTGCCGACCGGATCGAAGTCGTCGACTTCAAGACGGGGCGTTTCGTGCCTGAGGAACTCACGCAGGTTCCCGCGTCGCATCGCCTGCAGATGGAAGCCTATGCCGAGGCCCTGCGGGTCATCTTTCCGGGCCGACGGGTCATTTCGTCCCTTCTCTACACAGCTGGCCCAAAGCTGATTGCGCTGCCGGACTGAACCCCCATATGTCGGCTCAACAACCTTCCAGGAGTCTTACCCTGCCATGCCCAGCAAGACCGTGACCGACGAAAGCTTCGCCTCTGACGTCCTCAATTCAGACAAGCCCGTCCTTGTCGATTTCTGGGCGGAATGGTGCGGTCCGTGCCGGATGATCGCTCCGGCGCTGGAGGAAATCAGCAACGAGCTGGGCGAGAAGGTGACCATCGCCAAGCTCAACATCGACGAGAACCCCGAGACCCCCGGAAAGTACGGTGTTCGCGGTATCCCGGCCATGCTGCTGTTCAAGAATGGCCAGCCGGTCGCTCAGAAGGTCGGCGCCGCGCCGCGTGGCCAGATCCAGGGCTGGCTCGAAGGGGCACTCTGAACGGGGCGCCCGTGGCATTCACCGTCTCTTGATTGACGAGCTTCCAAGCCGTCCCTACATCGCCGCCCACCTGTAAAACGCTCGCGCGCGAGCGCGTTTTCGCACGCCTCTCGCGCCCATAAGGAAGTCTCATGCTCGCCAATGTGGCCAAGTCGATCTTCGGCTCCAGCAACGACCGTTACGTCGCCAAGCTCCGCCGGATCGTCGACACCATCAACGGGTATGAGCCGACCATCTCGGCGATGTCGGACGAGGAGCTGAAGAACCAGACGGCGATCTTCCGCCAGCGGCTCGAGAATGGCGCGACCCTCGACGACATCCTGCCCGAGGCGTTCGCCACGGTGCGCGAGGCGGCGAAGCGGACACTCGGCCAGCGGCATTATGACGTGCAGATGATCGGCGGCATTGCGCTGCACCGCGGCGAGATTGCGGAGATGCGCACCGGCGAGGGCAAGACGCTGGTTTCGACGCTGGCGGCCTACCTGAACGCGCTTCCTGGCAAGGGCGTGCATGTGGTCACGGTCAACGACTACCTGGCCAAGCGCGATTCCGAGTGGATGGGTCGGGTGCACGGCTTCCTCGGGCTGACGGTGGGCGTGATCGTGCCGAACCTGACGGAGGAAGAGCGCCGCTCCGCCTACAACAGCGACATCACCTACGCGACCAACAACGAGCTCGGCTTCGACTATCTGCGCGACAACATGAAATACTCGCGCGAACAGATGGTCCAGCGCGAGTTCGCCTATGCCATCGTCGACGAGGTGGACTCGATCCTGATCGACGAGGCGCGCACCCCGCTGATCATCTCGGGACCGACCGACGACAAGTCAGACCTCTACCTCGCCGCGGACGCGGTCGTGGTGCAGCTTGGCGAGGGCGATTATGAAAGGGACGAGAAGCTCAAGAGCGTCGTCCTCACCGAGGAGGGCACGGAGAAGGCCGAGCGGCTGCTGGAGCAGGCCGGGCTCCTCGAGGGCAGCAATCTCTACGACGTCGCCAACACCCAGGTGGTCCATCACCTGAACCAGGCGCTCAAGGCCAACACGATGTTCCGCAAGGACATCGACTACATCGTCAAGGACGGCAAGGTCGTCATCATCGACGAGTTCACCGGTCGCATGATGGACGGGCGCCGCTGGTCGGACGGCCTGCACCAGGCGGTCGAGGCCAAGGAGAAGGTGGCGATCGAGCCGGAGAACCAGACGCTCGCCTCCATCACCTTCCAGAATTACTTCCGCATGTACCCGAAGCTCTCGGGCATGACCGGTACCGCGCTGACCGAGGCGCCCGAATTCTTCGACATCTACAAGATGAACGTGGTGTCGATCCCGACCCACGTGCCCGTCCAGCGCCAGGACGACGAGGACGAGTTCTACAAGAACATCGGCGACAAGTTCGCGGCCATCGCCAAGGAGATCAAGGCGCGGCAGGAGAAGGGCCAGCCGGTCCTTGTCGGCACCGTGTCGATCGAGAAGTCGGAGCTGCTCAGCGAACATCTCAAGGCCGAAGGCATCACGCACTCGGTCCTGAACGCCCGCTTCCACGAAAGCGAGGCGCACATCGTCGCGCAGGCCGGGCGGATGCGCGCTGTCACCATCGCCACCAACATGGCGGGCCGCGGCACCGACATCCAGCTGGGCGGCAACATTGATTTCCGAATCGAGGACGAGCTCAAGGACGTCCCCGAAGGACCGGAGCGGGACGCCGCGATTGCTCGCATCCGCGAGGAAGTGCTCGAGCAGCGCGAACTGGTTCGTCAGGCCGGCGGCCTGTTCGTGCTCGGCACCGAGCGCCATGAGAGCCGGCGCATCGACAACCAGCTGCGGGGCCGTTCGGGCCGTCAGGGAGACCCGGGCTTCTCGCGCTTCTACCTCAGCCTGGACGATGATCTGCTGCGCATCTTCGGGCCGCAGACCGCTTTCTCGCGCCTGATGAACAAGGAGCTGGAGGATGGCGCCTCCATTCGCCATCCGTGGCTCAGCAAGGCGATCGAGACCGCGCAGAAGAAGGTCGAGGCGCGCAACTACGACATCCGCAAGCAGGTCGTCGAATTCGACGACGTGATGAACGACCAGCGCAAGGTCATCTACGAGCAGCGCTCCGAGATCATGGAGTCCGAGCATATCTCGGACGTGATCGAGGAATTCCGCGCCGACACAATCGTCGGGCTGGTGGCCGCTTATTGCCCGGAGGGCACCTATCCCGAGCAATGGGACGTTGAAGGCCTCAAGACCGCCATCGACGACGTGCTCGGCCTCCAGCCCCCGGTCGAGGAATGGCTCAAGGAAGATGCGGTCGAGCCGGCGATGATCGTGGATCGGCTACAGGCACAGACCGACGAGCAGATGGCCGCCAAGGTCGCCGAGGTCGAGCCGGAGCGCTGGCGCGAGATCGAGAAGAGCTTCCTGCTCCAGACCCTCGACCATCACTGGAAGGAGCATCTGTCGACCCTCGACGCGCTCCGCCAGGTCATTCACCTGCGCTCTTACGCACAGAAGAAGCCGATCGACGAATATAAGCAGGAGGCTTTCCTGCTGTTTGAGCGACTGTTGGTCGCCATCCGCGAGGATGTGACCAAGATGCTGGTCAAGGCGCAGATTCAGCTGGAGCCGCCCCCGCTACCGGAGCTGCCGGCGTTCCTGACCCAGCATCTCGATCCGTTCACGGGCGAGGACGATACGTTCGACCTGGACTCCGCCGCGCGCGGGCTGGTCAGTGGTCCGCGCCCTGATGATGCGATGAACATCCCGCAGCCCGACCTGCCGCCGCTGCCGGAAGGGGCGCTGGCCGAGCCGGTCAGCCGCAACGCCCCATGCCCCTGTGGTTCGGGCCGCAAGTTCAAGCATTGCCACGGCCAGCTGGCGTAAACTCTCCTCGTCATTGCGGGCGAAGCGAAGCAATTCAGTTCTTCCCTTCGCCCGCAGGCGCTAAGGTATCGGATCGCTTCGCCCGCGGCTTGCAATGACGCGCCGACGGGCCCGTAGGAACGTCGACATGAACAAGCACCAGCCCCTCAGCGCGACCCTAGACCGCACCGCGGTTCGCCGCGATTACCGCCGTGACGAGGAGCAGGTGGTTGCCGAGCGGTTGGCACAGGCGCGGCTTCCGGCTGGCAAGGAGCATGAGGCGCAAGCGATCGCTCGCACGCTCGTCACCCACGTTCGCGCCGCCAAGCCGGCCGGCCTTGACGCTTTCCTCCACGCCTATGACCTCGGCTCGGACGAGGGCGTTGCGCTGATGTGCCTGGCCGAGGCGCTGCTCCGCATCCCGGACGCGCACACGGCCGATGAACTGATCCACGACAAGCTTTCGGGACCCGACTGGAAGGACAAGCTGGGCGAAAGCCATTCGCCGTTCGTCAACGCGGCGACCTTTTCCCTGCTGCTGACCGGCAAGGTGCTCGACGGGGCCAATGACCGCTCCTCCACCTGGAGCGCGGCGCTGGGCCGGGCGGTAGGGCGGCTCGGCGAGCCGGTGATCCGCACCGCCGTCGGCCAGGCGATGAAGATCCTGGGCGGCCAATTCGTGTTCGGCCGTACCATCGATGAGGCGCTGTCGCGCGCCGCGCCCGAGCGCAAGCGCGGGCTCAGCCACAGCTTCGACATGCTGGGCGAGGCGGCCCGCACCATGGTCGACGCAAACCGCTACGCCGACAGCTACCGGTCGGCGCTCGCCCGGATTGCCGGGCAGGCCGAGGGCGGCTTCATCACCTCGCCGGGCATCTCGGTGAAGCTGTCCGCGCTGCACCCCCGCTACGATTTTCTGCGCGCGGACGAAGCCAAGGCGCACATCCTCCCGATCCTCAAGGAACTGGCCGCCACCGCCAGCGCCGCCGACATCCACCTCACCATCGATGCGGAGGAGGCCGACCGACTCGAGCTGCAGATGGACCTGCTCGAGGAGCTGGTCCGCGACGAAAGCCTGTTTGCCAACGGCTGGAGCGGGCTCGGCATGGCGCTCCAGGCCTATTCCAAGCGCGCGGTTCCGGTGGCGCAATGGACCGTCGACCTCGCCCGGGCCCACGGCCGCCGGCTGATGATCCGGCTGGTCAAGGGCGCTTATTGGGACAGCGAGATCAAGGTCGCGCAGGTCGGCGGCTTCGACGATTATCCGGTCTTCACCCGCAAGGTCGCGACCGACGTCAGCTATCTGGCCTGCGCCAAGGTGCTGCTCGGGGCGCCCGACTGCGTCTATGCGGCCTTTGCGACCCACAACGCCACCACCATCGGGGCCATCAAGTCGCTCGCGGGGAACACGCCGTTCGAGTTCCAGCGTCTGCACGGCATGGGGGAGGGGCTTTACGAAGGTCTCGCCAAGCTCGAGGCGCAGCTCGGCCAGTCGCAGACGCCGGTGCGCATCTACGCGCCGGTCGGCAGCCACAAGGAACTGCTCGCTTATCTCGTCCGTCGGCTACTGGAGAACGGGGCCAATTCGAGCTTCGTCAATCGCATCGCGGATGAGCACATCCCGCTGGACGATCTCGTCCGCGATCCGGTCGTCGAGCTCACGACGCTGAAGCCGCGCCGCAACCCCAATATTCCCCTTCCGGGCGAGATGTTCGGCAGCAATCGTGGAAACAGCAGTGGATGCGACCTGTCGAATGCCGGTGTTCGTGAGCCGCTGTTGGCTCGGCTTGGGCGGCTTGAGGGCAAACAGTGGACGGCGGGGCAGGGGAGCGGCGCCCGCGCCGAAATCCGCTCGCCTTACGACCGCCGACTGCTGGTCGGCACGGCGATTGAGACCACGCCCGATCAGATCGACTCGATGCTGGCCGCTGCTGCAAGCGCGCAGCCCGGCTGGGACGCGCTTGGCGGTGAGCGCCGCGCGAGCCTGCTCGACCGGGTCGCCGACCTCTACGAGGAGCATCGGGAGGACTTCTACTCGCTCTGCATCCGCGAGGCGGGCAAGACGCTTCCCGACGCGATCCTGGAAGTGCGCGAGGCTGTCGACTTCCTCCGCTACTATGCGGAGGAGGCGCGCCGACTGTTCACAACGTCCGAGACGCTGCCGGGTCCGACGGGCGAGCTGAACCAGCTTCGCCTCCACGGCCGCGGCGTGTGGACCTGTATCAGCCCCTGGAACTTCCCGCTGGCGATCTTCACGGGGCCCGTCGCAGCCGCGCTTGCCGCGGGCAACGCGGCCATCGCCAAGCCGGCGGAGCAGACGCCGCTGATCGGCGCCCTCGCGGTTGCGCTCATGCATCGGGCGGGCGTGCCGGCGGATGTGGTTCAGCTTGCCGTCGGTGATGGTCAGGTCGGCGCGGCCCTCGTTGCGCATCGGCTGACGGCCGGCGTGGCCTTCACCGGCTCGACCGCGGTCGCCAAGGCAATCAACCGCAGCCTCGCCGAGCGCGACGGCCCGATCGTCCCGCTGATCGCCGAGACTGGTGGGCAGAATGCCATGATCGTCGACAGCTCGGCGCTGCCCGAGCAGGTCACCCGTGACGTGATCGCCTCGGCCTTCCAGTCGGCAGGACAGCGTTGCTCCGCGCTGCGGGTCCTGTTCGTGCAGGAGGACGTTGCCGACACCATGCTGACGATGATCGCCGGCGCCATGCAGACGCTGCGCATCGGCAATCCGTCCGATCTGGCGGTGGACGTCGGCCCGGTGATTGACGTCGAAGCCAAGGCCGCGCTTGAACGCCACATCGCCCACCTGCGCACCAGCGCGAAGATCCTGTGCGAACTTCCGCTGCCGGTTGGCGCCGAGCAGGGCAGCTTCGTCACACCGGTGCTTGTCGAGATCGGCAAGCTCTCCGACCTCCAGTCGGAGAACTTCGGACCGATCCTCCATGTCATCCGCTATCCGGCGGGCGGCCTCGACGGTGTGATCGACCAGATCAACGCCACCGGCTTCGGCCTGACGCTTGGCCTGCAGAGCCGCATCGACACGGTTCGCGATCACGTCGAGCGCCGGGTCCGGGTCGGCAACCTCTACGTCAACCGCAACCAGATCGGTGCCGTGGTCGAAAGCCAGCCGTTCGGCGGGGAGGGGCTGAGCGGCACCGGCCCCAAGGCCGGCGGCCCGCACTATGTCGCGCGCTTCGCTACCGAGCGGGTCAGTTGCATCGACACCACCGCGGCGGGCGGCAATGCGTCGCTCATGGCCCAATCCTGACATTCGGCGAATGCCGCTGGAAAGTGCTTTGCACGAGGGCTCACGCACACCGTACGTGGACGAGGTCATTGAAGGTGTCCGCGAGCGACCTATGGATTTCGAGAACCTACTAGGGCGACTCTATCTGCAATAGCCGCTGGCGGACCGAACTGTGGTGGACGTCGGCGCCCATACCCGACGCCATATGGTCACGCTGGCCAAGCTGGTCGGACCGCGCGGCATGGTCCACGCGTTCGAGCCCATTCCGTCGATCCGCTTGCAGCTTGCGGGACGGCTGGCGTCCGAGGCCATCCACAACACCGTCTTGTACCCGTTCGCTCTGTCCAGTTCGGACCAGGAGGTCGAATTCCATTACATTCCAGCGGCTCCCGAGGAGTCCGGAATCAAGGCGCGGCAGACCTACAACAGCGCCGAGATGACGCCCGAGCTGATCAAGCTTCAGGTGAAGAAGTTCGACGATCTTTTCTCGACACCGTTCGACTTCATCAAGATCGATATTGAGGGCGACGAATTGGACATGCTGGCGGGAGCCAGCCGCAACATTGAGCGATCGCGCCGTGTAATCGCCTTCGAGTGCGGCGCCAACGCGTTCCTGACCTATCACGATCGTCCGGAAGAAATCTTCGACTTCTTCGAGAAGAGAGGCTTCGAAGTCTGGTCAATCATGGGTGATCGAATTGAGGATGCGGCGAGCTTCCGTGCGGTGTCCCATGCGCAGCAATTCTGGGACTAATCGCCCTGCCGTACGAGAAGCGCGGATACGCTTCCTGTCTGAGATGCTGATCTTGCGGGCAGTGGAGCGGAGTGGATCAGCGGGCGACTGTAGCGCCCGAGCCGAAGCTGGCTCCCCGAGTTGGATTCGAACCAACGACCAAGTGATTAACAGTCACCTACTCTACCGCTGAGCTATCGGGGAGCGGTCCAGTGCGGACGCCCGCGCCTATGGCTTAGCGATTTGGCCTTTGCAAGCCCTCTCAGGAGGCAAACTGTTCGGTGGCGATCCGCTCGTCCAGCGCGTGCTCTGGGTCGAACAGCAGGCTGAGCTGGCGCGTGCGGTCGAGGCTGACCTCCACCTCCGCCACGTCGCGGACTTCGAACTGATCGGCGACCGCTGCCACCTTGCGGTCGGCAGGCGAATGAATGCGGAACAGGATGCGGGTGTCGTCGGGCAGGATTGCGCCGGTCCAGCGGCGCGGACGGAAAGGCGCGATGGGGGTCAGCGCCAGCATCCTTGCCGCAAGCGGCAGGATCGGCCCGCGCGCCGAATAATTATAGGCGCTGGAGCCGGCCGGCGTGGCCACGAGGACCCCGTCGCCGACCAGTTCCGGAAGGACGACGCGGCCGTTCACCAGCACCTCGATCTTCGCCACCTGTCGAGTCTCACGCAGCAGCGAGACTTCGTTGATGGCGGCGCTGGTCCACTCATCGCCATGGATCGTTCGTGCGACCATCGTGAGCGGCGCGACGCTGATCCGCTTGGCAGCGGCGATCCGCTCGGCCAGGCAGTCCAGACGCCACTCGTTCATCAGAAAGCCGACCGTGCCCCGGTTGATTCCGAACACCGGCCGAAACTCTCCGCCGTCGAGCATCTGGTGAAGCACGTGGAGCATGAATCCGTCGCCGCCGAGCGCCACCAATTGAGTGGCCAGGCTGTCCTCGGCGAAGGTGTAGCGGCGACGCAGCAGCTTGGCGGCGGCCTGCGCTGCCTCATTATGGCTGGCAACCAGTCCGATGCCGTGAGCGGCAAGGTCGCGGTCGGCGCTGGCAGCGGTCGCGGGCAGTTCGGCGCTCACTTACTCTCCTCCGCACGGGCGGCGCTGGACCGCGAGCATAGCAGCGGATCGGGCCGCCGCCACTGTCCCGTTAAGACGCAGCAGCAAGGCGTCCGGGTGCATCGCGGTCTCATGCGGTCTACGAAGGAGGCAATGGGGTTCTTCTCTCTCTTCCGTCGGGGCAAGCGCGCGTCCGACCACCCGGCGACGGCGGCCCCCGCCGTGCGGAGCGACCGGGCACTTCAGCGCGCGCTCCAGCGGGACGAGCTCGGCATTGCTTTCCAGCCGCAGTTCGACGTCGCGACGGGAGCCATGGTTGGGGTCGAGGCACTGGCCCGCTGGCCCGGGGTGGCCAGCCCGGTCGAGCTGTTCGCCCGAGCCGCCGCCGCCAACCTGTCCGAGCGGCTGTCCCGCACGATGCAGCGCAAGGCGCTGAGGACGGCCGGCCGCTGGACCGGCGAGCGCGCAAATCTCAAGCTGTCGATCAACCTTCTGGCGGAGGACCTCGCCCGTCCAGGCTTCGAGCATTGGCTGCTTGACGAGATCGCCGCCGCCGGCCTGGCGCCAGAGCGGGTCACGGCCGAGATCACTGAGGGCAGCCTGGTGGCGGACCCGGTCGCCGCGGCCGGGCGGCTGGCGCGGCTGCGTGCCGCGGGCGTCCGTATCGCGGTCGACGATTTCGGCACTGGTTACGCCAGCCTTGCCTATCTCACCACCTTGCCGCTCGACCTCATCAAGATCGACCGCGGCCTGATCATCGACATGGTTGGCGGCAGCCGCGACCGGATCGTGGTTCGGGCGCTCATCGCCCTCGCGCGGGAGCTTGATCTGCAGGTGGTCGTCGAAGGGGTGGAGGACCCCGCGCAGCTCGCCCTGCTGCAGCAATGGGGCTGCGACTATTACCAGGGCTTCCTCGGAGCCGAGGCGCTCGATGATGCGGAACTGGAGCGCTTCGTCAGCGCGGATCGAACCGCTGTTCCAGCGCGGACAGCGACGGTTCGTGCGTGAGGTCGAGGTGGAGCGGGGTCACTGACACATAGCCGTCGGCGATCGCTTCGAGGTCGGTCTGGTGGCCCGGCGTCTGCACCATCGGTCCGAGGCCCAGCCAGTAATAGTTATAGCCGCGTGGATCGGTCCGCTGGATGATCTGGGTCCGCCCGTAATCCCGAATGCCCTGGCGGCACACCCGCACTCCGCGCACGTCCTCGGGCGAGGACGCGGGAAAGTTGACGTTCACTAGGGTTCCAGCCGGCATGTCTTCTTCCAGCAGCGGTCCAAGCACGCGCTCGGCCCAGGCCTCGGCGGCGGCGAAGGGGACCGTGTCACCCATGCCCTCGCGGGCGTAGGCCTGGCTCAGCGCGATCGAGCGCACGCCGGCGAGTGCGCCTTCCATCGTGGCCGACACGGTTCCCGAATAGGTCACGTCCTCACCAAGGTTTGCACCCCGGTTGATTCCGGACAATATAACGTCGGGTCGGGCGTCCTTCATGACATGGAACAGCGCCATCAGAACCGAGTCGGTCGGCGTTCCCGCCACCGCGAAACGCCGCTCCGCGAGCTTCCGCAGCCGGATGGGCCGGGTGAGCGTCAAGGAGTGGCCGGTTCCCGACTGCTCCTCCAGAGGCGCGACGACCCAGATGTCGTCGGAGAACCGGCGCGCGATCTGTTCCAGGAGCTTGAGGCCACTGGCATTTACGCCGTCGTCGTTGGTCAGGAGAATGCGCATGACCTGGCTCTGGCGCACGGGTGAGCGGGCGGCAAGTGTTCCGACTTGCGCCATTTTGGCAACAAACACGGCTATTCGCGTGTCCCTTCGTCAACAGGACGCTTGTTCGACAACGCGGTTAGAATTATGGGCGCGCTGGGGAATGGCCGACTTCGCCGGGTCTAAGTCCCGGTAAAGTCTCGTATTCGCCTCCGGTTGTCCGGGTGGCCCCGGACGGTGGTGGCGCCGTGCTTATATGGTCGCGAGCGGCCTTGTTGCTGTCGCTCGGGACACGAGGGAGGGGACTATGGCGACGGCACTTGTCGACATCTACGGGGACCAACCCGTCTCATTTGACAACCTTGTCCTGCCGCATGGCTACAAGCCAAGCGACAGCGAAGAGTTCATGTGCACCGCGCACAAGGCCTACTTCCTCAAGAAGCTGCTCGACTGGAAGGAAGCCATTGTCGAGGAAAGCCGGGCAACCATGGCGCAGCTTCAGGTCGACTCGCTGCGGGAGCCGGACCTTGCCGACCGCGCTTCAAGCGAGACTGATTGGGGGATCGAGCTTCGCACCCGTGACCGCCAGCGCAAGCTGATCGCCAAGATCGAAGCCGCTATCCGCCGCCTCTATGCCGGTGAGTATGGCTATTGCGAAGTGACCGGAGAGCCGATCAGCCTCGGTCGCCTGGAAGCGCGCCCGATTGCCACCATGACTCTGGAAGCACAGGAGCGGCACGAGCGGATCGAGAAGGTCAGCCGCGACGACTGATCGGAGAAGGCAGGTTCGCGCCCGACGCCGAGTCGCTGGTCGGATCGGGCGCTCCTGCGCTCAGTGCACCGTGAGGCCCAGCATCTCGTCCTTGAGACGGAGCTTTTCCTTCTTCAATCGGTGGAGGAGCACATCGTCGGGGTGGGGTCGCTGCTCTTCGGCATCGATCTGGGCCTGAAGAGCAGCATGCTTAGATGCGAGAGCGTCGACGTGTGCATTTTCCATAGTTCGTCATTCCCTTTCGTCAGGTAGCGACACGAGTAGAAAACCACAGACGGCCGACTTTGTCTCGTCACAAATGAACCACCTGTCCCGGCCCACCGCTCGGTTGGCCGTTTCCGCCGCGGTACGGCAAGAGAGGGTATGAACGACGACCTGCTTTCCGCTCGGCTCGACGCCCTTCGCGCCGAGCATCACCTGCTTGACGAGCAGTTGATCGCGCTGGTCGCCGAGCCTCATGGCAATCAGCTCGAGCTTGCCCGGATGAAGCGCGCCAAGCTCCGCCTGAAGGATGAGATTGCCTTTCTCGAGGATCAGCTCGTACCGGACATCATCGCCTGAACTGTCCCGGGCGGGGACTGGTGGCTGCCGGCGTGCAGCCTGCGCTTCATCAGGAGCGTTCCCGTTGCGTCAAAATGCTGCTTAGAAGAACATCATGAGTGACCCGTTCGATTCCGCCAGCGATCGCGCCCGCATCACGCCGCGCCTGATCGAGAGCCTCTACACGGAGGCCATGCTGCTGGCGGACGAGGCACGGACCTACTTCGATCAGGAGGGCCGGGACGAGCGGTCGCAACTCGATCCGTTCGTCCGGGTCGGCTTTGCCTGCGAGTCGCTGAAAGTCACCACGCGCATCATGCACATCGTTGCCTGGCTGCTAACCCAGCGGGCGGTGGAAACAGGGGAGATCCTGCCGTCCAGCGCCGGCCGTCCCGAGCGGCGGCTTGGCCATGCCGCGCAGAGTGATCCGGAAGTTGTCAGCCAGCTTCCGCCGGCCGCGCAGCGGCTGGTGACGTCGAGCACTGACCTCTACGCTCGGGTCAAGCGTCTCGACGAAGAGGGCTTCGACGAGGCGCCCGCCCCGAGTCCGGCACGGGCACTGATGGGCCGGCTGGAGCGCGACCTCCGCCGAACCGCGCGCGGCGACTAGAGGCAGCGGCTGCGAGCGGCTACATTCGCTCCATGCAGCCATTCAGCTTCAACCCCGGACCTCGACTGCTCAGCGGTCCGGGCCGAAGTCCTGACCTCAGCGGGCACTTGCCGGACGGGTCGGTCCTGTTCGTCACCGATGCTGACGTCCGCCGGCTTGGCTTGCCCGACGACCTGCTGACCGCCCTCGCCCAAAGCGGCCGCACTGTGACGCTGTTCGATGGGGTCGAGGCGGATCCGTCCCGCGCAACCCTGCTTGCCGCGGTTGCCGCGGGGCGCGAAGCGGGCGCGGCCAGTGTCATCGGCTTCGGCGGCGGCAGTCCGATGGATATCGCCAAACTTGCCGCCTACCTGCTTGGTTCGGGCGATGAGCTCGACGCCATCTGGGGCGTCGGGCTCGCCAGGGGAAAGCGGCTTCCCCTGGCGCTCGTCCCCACCACGGCGGGTACGGGCAGCGAAGCGACCCCCGTCGCGGTTATCACCTGCGAAGGCGCCGAAAAGCGGGGGGTCAACAGCCCGGCGCTGATCGCAGACTGGGCGGTGCTTGACGCCGACCTGACGCTCGGCATGCCGCGCGCGCTCACCGCTGCGACGGGGATCGACGCGATGGTCCACGCGGTTGAGGCCTACACCTCCGCCCACGCCAAGAACCCCATCTCCGACCTCTATGCGCGCGAAGCATTGCGGCTACTCGGCGCCAATCTCATCACGGCATGCGAGCAGCCGGGCGACCGGGACGCGCGCTCGGCCATGCTGCTGGGCGCGCACCTCGCCGGCCTGGCGTTCGCCAATGCGCCCGTCGCGGGGGTCCACGCACTGGCCTACCCGCTGGGTGGCATTCACCATCTGCCGCACGGGCTGAGCAATGCATTGATGCTGCGCCACGTGCTGGCCTTCAACGCCGAGGCCGCGCGCGATCATTATGCCGAGCTCGCGCAAGTGCTCGATCCTGGCTGCGCGGAGCTTGGCAGCCAGGCCAAAGCGGCGCTGCTGATCGAGCGTCTTGACCAGCTGGTGACGCAAAGCGGTTTGCAGCCACGTCTACGCGATCACGGCATCGCCTTCGATGAGGCCCCGCTGCTCGCCCGCGAGGCAATGAAGCAGCAGCGCCTGCTGGTGAATAATCCCGTTGAGATCACGCAAAGCGACGCCCAGCGCCTCTATGAGGCGGCCTGGTGAGCCGCCCGACGCCGCCCGCCCGCGCCGACTTCCGCCATTGGCAGACCGTTACCACGCGCTGGGCGGACAATGATGCTTACGGACACGTCAACAACACCGTCTATTACCAGTGGTTCGACAGTGTGGTGAACGCCTGGCTGGTGGACCGCGGGCTGCTCGACATTGCCGCTGGGGACCCCATCGCGCTGGTGGTGGAGACCCGCTGCGCCTACTTTGCGCCGCTGAGCTTTCCTGGCGACGTAGACGTGGGGCTGGCGGTCACCGAACTTGGTCGCTCCTCCGTTCGGTACCGCATCGGCGTGTTTGCGCCAGGTGCAGAGCAGGCCGCCGCCGCCGGTGAGTTCGTCCACGTCGCGGTCAGCCGGGCCGAGCGGCGGCCGGTTTCCTGGCCCGACGCATGGCGCCGCTCGTTCGCTATGCTCAGCTAAGCCCGAGCCGCGCCTTCACAGCCGCATATTCGGCCGCCCACCTGGCGACCAGTTCGCCCGTCGGCTGGACCTTGTCGATGACGCCGATTCCCTGACCCGAACCCCAGATGTCGCGCCAAGCTTTGGCACCGCTTGCCCCGCCAAAGCTCATCGCTTCCGGCCCACTCTCCGGCAGATGGTCAGGGTCCAATCCGGCGGCGACAATCGACGAGCGCAGGTAGTTGCCGTGAATGCCAGTGAACAGGTTTGAATAAACGATGTCGCCGGCGCCGCTCGCCACGATTCCCTGCTTATATTCCTCGGTTGCGCGGGCCTCGTCCGTCGCGATGAAGGGGGAACCGATATAAGCGAAATCGGCTCCCATTGCCTGTGCCGCAAGGATCGACCCGCCAGTCGCAATGGAGCCAGATAGCGCCAGCGGCCCATCGAACCATTTGCGGATTTCCTGCACCAGCGCGAACGGCGACCAGCGCCCGGCATGGCCGCCGGCGCCTGCCGCCACGGCAATCAGCCCGTCCGCGCCCTTCTCGATCGCCTTGCGGGCATAGCGGTCGTCAATGATGTCATGCAGGGTGATGCCGCCCCAGGCGTGAACTGCATGGTTGAGCTCCTCACGAGCGCCCAACGACGTGATGACGATCGGTACCTTCCACTTGGCGCAGGTCGCGACATCCTCCTCGAACCGGTCGTTGGAGCGATGGACGATCTGATTAACGGCGAACGGCGCTGCCGGCGTTTCCGGGTGGTCGCGGTCATGCGCCGCGAGCGCTTCGCTGATCTCGTGCAGCCATTCATCCAGCTGGCTTTGCGGCCGCGCGTTGAGCGCGGGGAAACTGCCGACCACGCCCGCCTTGCACTGGGCGATCACCAGCGCCGGGTTGGAGACAATGAACAGGGGTGCGCCGATCACCGGCAACCGCAACTTGTCGAAAATACGCGGTACGGACATGGGTTCGGTTGCTCCCCGAGACTGAATGACTGACGCGGGGCTACCAACCGCTCGGCGCGTTGGCAAACGGACCCAAGGACCTAACTGCCCGCTTGGTTGTTACCGTTCAGGGACAAAGGGAAAAGGTGGGGACCAAGGCGATCAATGGTGGACGTCGAAACCGCACCGGCGACGATCGCGCCGGAGATATTCGAAGCGCTCGCGGACAATCTCCCGCAGCTCGCGTGGATCGCGGACGCAAGCGGCTTCATCTACTGGTACAATCGGCGCTGGTACGAATTTACCGGTACGGACCTCGCACAGATGCAGGGGTGGGGCTGGCAGTCGGTTCATCATCCCGATGAGGTCGAGCGGGTCACCGCGAGCTGGAAAGCGGCGCTCGATAAGGGGGTCGCCTGGGAGGACACCTTCCCATTGCGGAGTGCGGGCGGCGAGTACCGGCACTTCCTGTCGCGGGCCAATCCGCTCCGCAACGACCAGGGTGAGATTACCAACTGGTTCGGCACTAACACCGACATCACCGAAGAACTTCGCAGCAAGGATGAGTTGAAGGAGGCGCAGCAACGCCTCGGGGCGGCGCTGGAGGCGAGCCAGACCGGCACCTTCTTCTGGAACATGCGCACCAATGCCCTCGACTGGGACGAGGCGCTGGACGGCCTGTTCGGCCTGCCGGCGGGTGAGACAGCGCGAAGCCTCGACCAGTTTCTGGCCATGGTCCACCCCGATGACCGGGCCGGCGTCGTGGAGCAATGCAACCGCTGCATCTCGGAGGGCGCCGACTTCGACATGGAGTTCCGGGTCGTCCGGCCGGACGGAAGCACGCGCTGGCTCCGCGACCGGGGCAAGACCATGCTCGACGAGAAGGGCAAGCCGCTGCTTCTGTCGGGCGCTTGCGTCGATGTGACGGACCTTCGCAGGGCCGAAACGGAGGCGCGGCTGACGGCACAGGAAGTCAGCACAATCTACGAGACGGCGCCGGTCGGGCTGACCGTTATCGGCCGCGACAAGCGATACGTTCGCATCAATCAACGCCTTGCGGAAATCAACGGCGTGCCGCCGGAAGAGCATATCGGCCGAACGCTGCGCGAGATCGTGCCGGACATCGCACCCGAGGCCGAAGAGCTGCTCGACCGGGTCTTGCAGGGCGAGGAGATCTGGAACCTCGAAATCAGCGGGACCACCGCTCGGCAGCCAGGGGTGGTTCGGACGTGGCGTGAGAACTGGATCCCGCTGCGCGACCAAAGCGGGGAAATCGTCGGTGCTGCCATTTCGGCTGATGACGTCACTCAGCAGAAGGAGAATGAGGGGGCGCTGACCCGCTCGGAAAGTCAGTTCCGGACGGTCGCTGATGCCCTGCCGGGCATGTTGTTCGTCACCGACCCATCCGGCGACAATTTGTACGTGAACGGATTTTTTCGCGACTACACGGGTTTCTCCGAGGAAGAACTGCTGGGTGGCGGCTGGTCGAAGGTCGTCAATCCGGACGACTTGCCGCGCGTCAACGAGATCGTGAACGTCGCTCGAGCCGAGAAGCGCATGGCCGATTTCGAACACCGCCTACGCCGCAAGGACGGCGAATGGCGGCTCCACCGAACCCGCGCGGCTCCCGTGCTCGGCGCCGACGGAGATATCCAGCAGTGGATTGGCGTGTCGATCGATGTGCACGATCAGCGCCGCGTCGAGCGTGAGTTGCGAGAAAGCGAAGCGTTCGCCCGCCGGATCAGCGATATCGCGCCCGCCATTCTCTACGTCTACGACATGGCGGAGCGGCGGAACGTCTGGGGCAACCGCGAAATGGTGGAGGTGCTCGGCTACAGCGCCGCCCAGATCGAGTCCTTTGGCGGGGAGATCATTGGGCGGCTGATGCACCCTGATGACCTCGCCCGTTATCCCGAGCACATCAGCCGGATCGCCGCGCTTTCCGACGGCGAAATGGCCCAATTTAAATACCGCTTCCGCCGGCCGGACTGCAGCTGGGTCTGGTTGCTCAGCCACGACATGGTGTTCCGCCGCGACGCGGACGGACAGCCGACGCAGATCATCGGCGCCGCGCTGGACATCACCGAACAGGAAAATGCCGTTGCGGCCCTGCGGCAAAGCGAGGAGCGCTACCGCGCCCTGTTTGAATCGATGGAGCAGGGGTTCTGCGTCATTGAAGTGCTGTTCGACGGCGACCACGCGGTTGATCACCGCTTTATCGAGCTCAACCCGGCATTCTCCGTCCAGAGTGGCTTACCGCAAGAGGTGCTTGGAAAGTCCGTCAGGGATGTCGTCCCCGAACTGGAGGACCGCTGGGGCGAACGTTACGGGGAAATCGCCCGAAGCGGCATCTCGCAACGCTTCGTCGAGCGGGCGGAGCCGCTTGGACGCTGGTTCGAAGTCTACGCCTTCCGCATCGGCGACCCGACGGCTCAGCAGGTGGCGATTCTGTTCACTGACGTGACGGAGCGGGAGCAGCGCGACCGTGATCTTCAGCTCCGGCTCAACGCCATTCCGCAGATGGTATGGTCATCCCGGCCGGACGGTTTCCACGACTTCTATAACGAGCGCTGGTACGAGTTCACCGGTACTCCGCTTGGCTCGACGGATGGCGAGGGCTGGAACGACATGTTCCATCCTGACGACCAGGACCGCGCATGGTCACGCTGGCGCGACTCGCTCGAGACCGGCAAACCCTATGAGATCGAATATCGGCTGCGCCACCGCAGCGGAGAATATCGCTGGGTGCTTGGCCGCGCTTTGCCGGTGCGCGATGAAAGAGGCGTCGTCATTCGCTGGATGGGCACCTGCACGGATGTCGACGATGGCATTCGGGCCCGCGAGGCCCTCGCCGAATCCGAGGCGACCCTGCGGGCAGTCATCGACAGCATGCCGGTAGGACTGATGTTTGCGGATGCGAGCGGCCGGCTCACGGGACGTAACCAATGGATCGAAAAGATCCTCGGAATGGAGCCGCCGCTTACCGCCAGCCCCAAAGAGTATGAACGCGATTACGTCGCTTTCCACGCTGACGGTAGCCGGGTCGAGAGCCACCAATATCCTCTCGCGCAAGTACTTACCGGTGACCATAGCCGGCCGGAGCTGGAGTGCCTGGTCGAACGTGGTGACTGCTCGCGCAGCTGGGTGCGCTATGTGGCGGCGCCGATTGAGGATGCTGATGGCCGACTGATGGGCGGCGTCGTTGCCTCCATCGACATCGATCGCGAGAAGCGGCTTGCCGCCGGCCTCGAGCGCGAAGTGGAAAAGGTCATCGCCGAGCGCGAGGCCGCTCAGGAAGCGCTGCGCCAATCGCAGAAACTCGAGGCAATGGGTCAGCTGACCGGAGGCGTCGCTCACGACTTCAACAATCTGCTGACCCCGATCATCGGCAGCCTGGACCTGCTGCACCGCAAGGAACTTGGTGATGCGCGCACCCGGCGGCTGATCAACGGCGCCCTTCAGTCCGCGGAGCGCGCGAAGACCCTCGTTCAGCGGCTGCTCGCCTTTGCGCGCCGCCAGCCTCTTCAGCCGACGGCCGTGGACGTTGGGCGTATTGTGCAAGACATGGCCAGCCTCATCTCCAGCACGGCCGGCCCGCGAATCAAGGTCAACGTGGCGATCGCTCCAGACCTGCCGCCGGCCCATGCCGACAGCAATCAGCTCGAGATGGCGCTGCTCAATTTGAGCGTGAACGCGCGCGATGCCCTTCCGAGCGGTGGTGAGCTGACGATCGACGTGCGGGAGGCCACCGCCTCTGCTTCGGAACTCCCCGATCTTGCCGGCCGCTCGCACATTCTGCTGACTGTGACCGACAATGGCCTCGGCATGGACGAAGAGACACTCGCCCGCTGCATTGAGCCCTTCTTCTCCACCAAGGGCATCGGCAAGGGAACCGGGCTAGGCTTGTCGATGGTCCACGGCCTGGCCGCGCAGCTTGGCGGTGCGCTGCGGATCAACAGCAAGGAAGGCGAGGGGACAAGCATCGAGCTCTGGCTCCCCGTGTCCAGCGAGGCCGTTGGGGGCGGCAATCTCCCCGGCGAGACGGCCGAGGGTAGTGGCCAGGGCGTCGTGCTCCTGGTTGATGACGAGGACCTAGTGCGTGATTCGACGGCCTCCATGCTCACCGACCTCGGCTACCGGGTGGTGGAGGCGAACTCCGCCGAACAGGCGCTGGCGCTGGTCAAGGGCGGGCTGCAGCCGGATATGCTCGTCTCCGACCACCTCATGCCGGGCCTTAGCGGAACCGACCTTGCCGTGCGACTGCGCGCGCGCTTGCCGAGCCTGCCGGTCCTGATCGTCTCGGGCTATGCCGACGTGGACTCGCTTACTCCGGCTTTCCCGCGGCTGACCAAGCCGTTCCGCGAAGCGGACATGGCGGCCGCGCTTGCCGCACTGAGGGGTGAAATGGTGAAATCGCCTGCCGAAGCTTGAGGCGGCTGATCCGGACCTGAGGTGACGGGGCGATCACGGCGCCCACAAGACCGGACAGTAGGCCATGGCAAGCGAGCGGCAGGCCGCCTACCATCCCCGTCATGCACGCCGTTGAAACCTTCGAACTTGTCTTGCTCCTCCTGGGCGCTGTGGTCGCGCTGCAATGGCTTGCCGAGCGGATCGGACTGCCGCCTTCCGCCGCCTTGCTGGTTGGTGGAGGCGCGCTCGCCTTCCTGCCCGGCCTTCCGCCGATCGAGCTCGATCCCGAACTGGCGCTGGTCCTCTTCCTTCCACCCCTGCTGATGGATGGGGCCTATTACACCGCCTTTGGCCGCTTCCGGCGACATCTTCCCGGGATCCTTTCGCTTGCGGTCGGAGCGGTGGTTTTCACCACTCTGGCCGTCGGCATGGCGGTTCATCTCCTACTGCCCGAACTGCCCTGGGCCGCCTGCTTCGCGCTCGGGGCCATCGTGTCGCCACCTGACGCCGTGGCCGCTCGCGCCGTCCTTCAGCGCGTGCAACTTCCCCGCCGGCTGCAAGCATTGCTGGAGGGCGAAAGCCTGCTCAACGATGCGACGGGTCTCGTCGTGTTCCGCTTCGCCGTCGTCGCTGCTCTAAGCGGTGTTTTCGAGCCTGGCGCTGCCATTGGGCAGTTCGCACTGCTCTCGTTCGGCGGAATTGTTGTTGGCGTCATCACCGGCTTCGCCTGGGTGTGGGTTCTTCGCTATCTCAGCAACGAGACGCTGGTGGTCACGACCGCCACCCTGCTGTGCTGGGTTGCCTATCTTGCCGGCGAAGCCGTGCACGTGTCGGGCGTCATATCCACGGTCACCGCCGGATTGATCTTCGGCTGGTATCAGCACGTCATCATGCCGGCGGCCGTGCGGCTGCAGGGCAGCGCCTTCTGGCGAACCCTGACCTTCTGCCTCGAGGCGATTGTCTTCATCCTGATCGGCTCATCCCTCCGTAACGTGCTGGCGCGCGCGGGCGGGCTTGAGCAGGTGCTGACCAACATGTGGGGACCGGTCCTCGTCATTATGGCGGCGGTGGTGGTCGCGCGATTCTTCTGGGTGTTCGTGATCGAATTTGCCCTGAAGGCGCTGCGCGTCGCCGGCTGGAAGCGCGCGCGGCCTTTGGGGCGACGGCAAGCGACGATCTTGGCCTGGACCGGCATGCGGGGCGTCGTCACCCTGGCGGTCGCACTGACGCTGCCGGCCAACATGCCGGGCCGCGACTTCATGCTGGTCGCCGCCTTCGCGGTCATACTCATGACGGTCGTCGTGCAGGGGGGCACACTTGGCATGCTGATCCGCGTCCTCAAACCGGAGGACAAGGATCCGCCCGCCAAGGTGCCGTTGCCCGAGGCGGAAGCGGCCATCGCCAGAGCCAAGCTCGCCGAAGCCGAGAAGCTCGCCTACGATGACGCTGGCAAGCTGGTCCACCCGCAGCTGCTCGATACCTACCAGAAGCGAGCAGCGGCGACCGAAAAATACGCAAGCGATGCCGACGGATTCATGCAGAACATCCGCGGCCATTTCGATGTCATGCTGAAAGCGCTCGCGGCTGGTAGGGCCAAGCTCATCCTGCTCCATCGCAAGGGCGACATCGAGGACGAAACGCTTCACAATCTCGAGCGTGACCTCGACCTGGAGGAGCTTGGACTGATCTACCAGCGGGACGGTTGAACCAGCTCACGCGGCGGCTGCTTGCCGACCCTTTGCAGGAGCGGTCCCGAAGACGATGACGATGCTGGAAAGCACGAAGTTTTAACGGCCAGGGAGCTATCGCAAGCTGTGTTGCTCGCCCTTCGCCAACCCTCCCTTGAGACGGCCATCGCGCGGCATGGCAGACGGCCCCGGGACTTGTTCTGGAAGCTGCTGTTCCTGGTCGCGAGCGCGATCTTCCTGTTCGTCGATCCGCGCATCTCTCCGATTGCGCTGCAGGATGAGGCACGAAACGCGAATAACGCGCTTGAAATGTACCTGACCGGTCCCAGCCTGATCACGACCTTCGACTTCAGGCCCGACCTCTGGAACACCAAGCCGCCGCTGCTCATCTGGCTGATGGATGCCAGCATGACATTATTCGGGCCGTCCGAATGGGCCATTCGATTGCCCTCGGCGCTGGCGGCGCTCGGCACATTATTGGCCACACTGCTGTTCACCCGGCGAGTGACGGGGTCCTTGCCGGTCGCGCTACTGGCCGGAACGATGCTGCTGCTCAGCCCCGGCTTCTTCGGGGAGCATGGCGCACGGACCGCCGACTTCGATGCGACCCTGACATTTTTCGTCACCGTCGCGCTGCAGCTGATCTTCTTCGCCGTGCATCGGGCAAAACCGACGATGGCATCAATGCTGCTGATCGGAGCTTTGGTGGCGGGCGGAGCCATGACCAAGAGCACGGCGGCCTTTATCCCCGTCGCTGGTGTCTTGGTCTATGTCGCCCTGGTCGGCCGACTGAAGCGCGTGCTTCGTCTGGCACCCCGCTATTCCGTGGCCGTCGCTACCGCGATTATTCCCTTGCTCGGTTTCTACTTGCTTCGAGAGGCGGCCGGGCCTGGCTACCTTGCCGCGGCCTACCACAACGACATGGCCGGGCGCTTCAGCGAAGCGCTGAATGTTGAAACAAGGCCGACTTTCTACCTGACGTCGCTGCTGCCCGGCTGGTTCTTCGGAGGGGCGTTCCTGATCGCCACACCGCTCGCCTTCGCAAAGCTATTGGGCCGGACCAGGCTGCTTCTCATTTACGCCGCCTCCATTGTCCTCTTCTCCCTGCTGGTGCTCAGCGCCGCGACCAATCGCGCTCTGCAATATGCCCTGCCGCTCTTCCCCTGGCTGTCGATCCTCGCCGCTCTCGCTTTTCGTCATCTGGTGAGCCTGGCGGTTAAATCCTGGGGCAGGGGAAGGAGAGTCGAACCACTCGTCCTGGCCGCAGCGCTTGGCCTGGCCGTTGGCTTGCCCGCCTATCAGGCAGCCTACTGGAGGTACAAGCGCTTTCCCGCCCGGGATTTTTATCCTCAGTCCTCCTATGGCGATCTCTTCGCCGCGCTGGCCGCGCGTGGCGTGACCGACGTCACCGTGGTTGATCCCGGGATCATGCACCTCGGCAAACCGGGCTATGCTCCCTTGCTTCGCTGGCACCAGCTGGTCTGGCGCGAGAAGGGTCTGAGAGCCCGGCGTGCGATGGTCGACCAGCCGCAGCTGAGGTTGCCGATTGCCAGCTGCGAGCCAACGATCAGCATGTCGTGGGGAGCAGGCGCCGAGCGGCTCGGAAGTTGCGCCGTGCTCTGGCGTAGACCGGTGGCAGCGCCGGTACGTGGCTGAAGACGCATGAACATGGCGGCAAGGATGGTGAAAGACGGGCGCGGCGAGGCTCGCGCCTGGTGGAACACGCCGCTGTTCGCCTGCCTGCTAGTCGTCGTCTCGGCTGTCCCGCTGCTCTGGCCAACGGTTCCTCCCCTTTTGGACGTTCCCGGGCATATGGCGCGCTACCGGGTGCAGCTGGGTCTTGCGGATTCGTTTTGGCTGCAGCGCTACTTCGACTTCCACTGGGCACCGGTGGGCAATCTGGGCGCGGACCTGTTGGTACAGGCGATCGCGCCGGTCCTCGGTCTCGAGTTTACGGTCAAGCTCATCGCGATGAGCATCCCGATGCTGTTTGTGGGCGGGCTCCTCGCCATTGGCCGTGAGGTGCACGGCCGCTTGCCGCCGACCGCGGCATTGGCAGCGCCCTTGGCTTATTCGACGCCCTTTCTCTACGGCTTCCTGAACTTCACGCTGAGCGTGTCACTGGCGCTCTTCGCCTTTGCGCTCTGGGTGCGACTGGCGCGCCAAGGCCGGCTTCGGCTTCGAGCGATCCTGTTCGTCCCGATCAGCCTCTTGCTCTATTTCGCTCACATCTACGGCTGGGCCGTTCTCGGGTTGCTATGCTTCGGGGCTGAAGTGGTCCGCGCTCATGACGAAAGGGGTCACGGCTGGTCGAACTCTGTGGTCGATGCCGCTCTTGCCTGCGCCGTGCTCGCCGCACCACTCGTGTCTCTGCTCGGAGCAGTTCGGAACGCAGGCGGCCAGCCATTCGATGACTGGTTCGACCTTGAGCTCAAGCTGAACTGGCTGGTCGCGGTGCTGCGCGATCGCTGGAAGATCTTCGACGTGTTGTCGACGATGCTCTGCTTCGCGGCCATGATGTTTGCGCGCATCGATCCTCGACTTGGTTTTTCGCGCACACTCGGGGCGGGAGCGATGCTGCTGGGCCTCGCGTGCCTGGTGCTGCCCTTCTGGGTGCTCAACTCCGCGCTGGCGGACATGCGCCTGCTGCCGGCGGCGCTCGCCATCGGCATCCTCTCCATCGATAGTGTCGATCAATCCGACCGGCACTTCGCGGGCAAGGTCGCGCTCGTGGCGCTTCTGTTCTTTACGGTACGGACGGTTGGCACGACGGCCAGCTTCGCCATGTCGGCCAACCAGCAGGACGAGCATCTGGCGCAACTCGACCTGCTTCCGCGCGGCGCGCGGCTGGCGACGCTGGTGGGCCGCGACTGTTCCAATCCGTGGCCATCGATCCGCGACGGTCATCTCGGGTCGATGGTCACCGTTCGCCGCGACGGCTTCAGCAACGACCAGTGGCCGGGGCAGGGGATCAACCTCCTGCTCGTCCGCTATCGCCCGCCCAACGGCTTTGCTTCCGATCCAGGTCAGATGGTGCAGCCGGCCGAGTGCCTGCAGAACCGCACCGTCGAGCAGGCCCTTCAGGACCTGCCCCGTCAATGGTTCGACTATGTGTGGCTGCTCGGAACGGAAACTCCTTCCGAAAGGCAGTTGCGCGGCCTTGCGCTGGTTGCGCACTCACCAGGCGCCAGCCTCTACCGCATCGTGCGGTGAACCGACTTCGCCGAAGGAGAGTACGGTGAGCGTTCAGTAGAGGTGAAGCAGCTTGGTCCCGGCGACCAGCAGCACCACGCCCAGCGCCTTCAGCACGACCGGGGCCTGGAACCTGATTCCCAACGTCGTGCCAATGGCTGGTCCGTGCGGTCTTCCGCGACGTCGCCCATCGGCATGGTCTCGATCGGCGTCAGGTCGTGACCTTGCGCGTCGCACCACAGCAGCATGTCGGCAATTTCGTCTTCATTGAGCCCCTTCAGCGCCACCATGTTGATCTTGACCTGCAGTCCGGCTTCGCGCGCGGCGCCGATCCCTCGCAGTACCTGACTCAATTCGCCCCGCCCGTTGATGTGAGCGAAGCGCTGCGGGTCGCGCGTGTCCAGGCTGACGTTGATACGACGAACACCGGCAGCCGCCAGCCCACCCGCGACCTTCTCGAGCTGAGTGCCGTTCGTGGTGAGCGTCACTTCGTCCAGCCCCCTCCGATCCGGTGACTCAGCGTCCCGAGAAGGTCCATGATCCCTCGGCGCTCCAGCGGTTCGCCGCCGGTCAGTCGCAGTCGCTTGACGCCACGGGCGATGAAGATGTCGGCAAGCGCCACGTTCTCTTCCAGACGCAGGATGTCCTCGCGCGGAAGGAACACCATCCGGTTGGCCATGCAGTAGCGGCATCGGAGATCGCAGCGATCGGTGACGGACAACCGAACGTAGCTGATCCGCGGTCCAATGCTGTCAATCATGCCGGGCTGGCCCATGCTCCCCTTTATCGAACGCAGAGAATGGCGCCAGCCAAGCAACATTTTGCCAGCGTCGGGTACGGTCTCATGGTCAGCAGGCGACGACGACCTCGAGCGTCTAAGGGGTCGAAGGGGCAAAGCCACAGGAGCGTTGATGGAGACGCGGTCACATGCATTTAACTGCAGAATGTGGCTGTTTCGCAACAACTACGCGAAAAAGATCTAAGTGGCGCAAAATATTAGTGCGGAATCTGGCGAGGAGCCCCCAGAAGCACCGCAATTGATGAAGGGAGTCCTGATGCGCGTTCTACTTGCTTGCAGCACCGGCCTTAGCACCTCGCTCGCCGGAATGCTGATCGCCGCTCAACCAGCGTCGGCGCAGACCGCGCAGCCGGCCACGCAAAGCAACGAGCAGACCGCCGCCGCTGCTGCCACGGATCCGAACGCGCCCACCGCGACTTCGACCCAGGCGACCGATCCGAACGCTCCGCCGCCCGCGCCGACTGCCGGTGGCCCGACCATCGATAGCGCCGCGCAGAACGAGAACAATACCGTGGTCGTCACGGGGTCGCGCATCCGCAGCCCTAACCTCACCTCGGTCGTGCCGGTCACCACCATCAGTGGGGAAGACTTCTTCAAGACTGGTCAGACGTCGATTGGTGACGTCCTGAACCAGCTCCCGGCTCTTCGCAGCACCTTCAGCCAGGCAAACTCGACCCGCTTCTTGGGCACGTCGGGCCTCAACCTGCTCGACCTTCGCGGGCTCGGCACGCAGCGCACCCTGGTGCTGGTGAACGGCCGCCGTCACGTGGCGGGCGACATCCTCAACAGCGCTTCGTCGGTCGACACCAACACTATCCCGACCGATCTGATCGATCGCACCGACATCATCACCGGCGGCGACTCTGCCGTTTATGGTTCGGACGCCCTCGCGGGCGTGGTGAACTTCGTGCTAAAGGATCACTACAGCGGCGTGCAGCTTCGAGCCCAGGATGGGATCAGCCCGCATGGTGATGCGGGCAACAGCTTCATCAGCCTGCTCGCCGGCAAGAACTTCGCTGACGGCCGCGGCAACGTCGCGGTGAATCTTGAATATGCCCATCAGGCGGACTTCTACGCCAGCGACCGAGCGGCGTACCGCACCGTTAACGGTTTCGTGCAGATCAACGAGAACGGCAGCGCCACCGCGCCGCAGAATGATTACTTCCGTGACATTCGGAATGGTTTCTATACGAACGCCGGTACCTTCCTCACCTATCTCGGCGGCGACAGCTACACGCCCTTCATCTTCCAGCCGGACGCCACGCTGATCCAGCAGACCGGCACGCCGGTCGGCCTGGCGCCGTTCCCCTCTTATCTTGGTGGCAACGGTGACAACTTCCGCGACGGCAAGCAGTTTGCTTTCCGGCCGAAGCTCGACCGCTACAATGCCAACATCGTCGGCCACTTCGAAATGAGCCCGGCCTTCGTGCCCTTCATCGAAGGCAGCTATTCGCGTACCGATTCATTCGGCAGCGCGTCCGGGCCATTCTTCACGGCCTCGATCGGCGACACCTACAATATCAATAATCCTTATCTGACTGATCAGGCGCGCGGGATCATCCGCGATTACTACACAATGGCTTATGCGGACGATCCGAGCTTCGATCCGAACAACTTCGATTTCACCTTCTATAAGAATGCAGTTGACCTAACGAACCGTTCGGAAAAGGCCCGTCGTCAGACCTACCGCGGCGTGGTCGGCGTGCGCGGCGACTTCAATGGCGACTGGAACTACGAAGTCTCGGCGAACTACGGCAAGTTCACCGAGAATACGGCCATCCTGGGCAACATCAACTTGCAGCGTTATCTGCTGGCGATTGACGCCGTGGACCAGGGCCTCGCCACCGGTGGCACAGCCAACGGCAATATCGTGTGCCGCTCCCGGGTCGATCCGACTGCGGCCAGCACCTACGGCGGCGCCGACCAGACTTTCGCCAACGCCGAGCTGGCGAATGACGTGGCGAGCTGCGTCCCTCTCAACCTGTTCGGCAACGGCAAGGTAACGGACGCGGCCCGCAACTATCTGCTTCAGAACTCTTACGCTCGCGGCAGGATCACGCAGTTCGACATCAATGGCTTCGTCAACGGCGACACGAGTGGCTTCTTTAACTTCCAAGGCGGACCGATTGGCTTCGTGGTTGGCGGTGAGTACCGGCGTGAAACTGCCTTCTACAAGCAGGATGCGGCAACTGCGGCGGGCCTCACCTTCTACAACGCTATTCCGGAGTTTAATCCGACCGCGTTTGAGGTCAAAGAAGCGTTCGGCGAGATTCGGTTCCCAATCTTTAAGGATCTGCCTTTCGCGCGCCTGCTGACTGTGAGCGCTGCGGCCCGCGTTTCCGACTATAAGGGCTCCACCGGGACCGTTGCGAGTTACAACGGCGGTGTCGAATGGTCTCCGGTGCGGAGTTTGCGTCTGCGCGGCAACTACTCGCGCGCTGTTCGCGCTCCGAACCTCTCCGATCTGTACACGCCGTTGGGTCAGAACTACTTCCAGTTCTCTGACCCCTGCTCGCAGCGTAATCTCGGGTCGGGCAGTCAGTATCGTACAGCGAACTGTCGGGCAGCCGGCGTTCCGGTCGGTTATGATTACGTCTACCGGTCGACTCCCGGCTATTTGTCGGGCGGCAACTCAAACCTGCAGGCGGAAACCTCCAACTCCTTCACCGTGGGCGGTGTGTTCGCCCCGACGCAAGGATTCCTGCGGGGCTTCTCGGCTTCGGCCGACTATTACAACATCAAGGTCAAGAACGTGATCAACTCGCCGTCGGCGCAAGGGATCATCGATGCTTGCTACGATCTGCCGACGCTGAACAACCAGTTCTGCAGCCTGTTCACCCGTGACACGACCGTGGGTCTCACCGCTCCGGAATACGTGCAGAACAGCCTGCGGGTAATCCCGTTGAACTATGCGAAGCTGAAGACCTCGGGCATCGATTTCGATGTCGGCTACCAGCACAAGTTCGGCCGGGTGGGCGACCTGTCGCTGCGCATGATCTACACGCTGTCGCTATCGAACAGCAATTTCCTCGACCCAACCAATCCGGCGTTCGAAGACCGCACCCTGTCGGAACTGGGCCAACCGCGCAACCGCTTCACGTTCAACGCCGGCCTCAGGACCGGCCCCTTCGTGATCAGCTACAAGCTTCGCTACGTCGGGCCGATGTTCAACGGCGCTTATGAAGACTACAACAGCCTCCAGGGCCGTCCGCCGGAGAACCCCTATCAATACCCCGCGGCTTACCGCCTATATCCGGCAATTACCTATCATGATGCCCGGATCGAGTTCGACGTTAGCAAGAACAGCAACTTCTACCTGGGCGTCGACAATCTCTTCGACCAGCTGCCGCCGTTCGGGCTGACCGGCGCCGGTGGCGGAAGCGGCATCTACGACAACGTCGGCCGCTTCTTCTATGCCGGCGTCCAGGCCAAGTTCTAACGGCACCGGCGTGCCTCCTGCTCGTGGGCAGGAGGCACGCTCGGACGCGGAGCGGAGGGCGGCTCGCGGGCACGCGAGCAGCGAAGTCCTCCGCCTCGCCAGCAATCCAGCCATCCAGCATGCGATCGGCGCGCTGCAAGCCCGCCGCCTCGCCGATGCCGAGCGGATCGTCCGTCAGCATCTCTCCCGGTCACCGCGCGACGTCGCGGCGCTGTGCCTTCTCGGCGATCTTGCCGTGCGCGCGGGCGTGCTGAGCGAGGCCGAAACGCTCTTTCGCCGCGCGCTCGAACAGCTTCCGATGTTTGCCGAAGCACAGGTCAATCTCGCGCGCGTGCTCTCCCAGCGTGATGCGCTTCCGGAAGCGATCGGCCTGCTCGACGACGTGCTGCACGACCAGCCCGAGCACCGCCATCTGCAGCTGCTCCGGCTGGCATGGCTGGGGCAACTGGGCGATTACGAAACCGCCCGTGATACTTACCCCGAGCTACTCGAAAGATCCCCGGACTGGCCGGAGGGCTGGACAGCGTACGCCCATCTGCTTGGGACGCTGGGCGACTTGCCGGGAGCCGTCACCGCTTACCGCCGCGCCATTGCCCTTGCCCCTCATCACGGCGAGGCCTGGTGGGGATTGGCGAACCTCAAGGTCAAGGTGTTCGAGGCGGCAGATGTCGAGCAGTTGCGGGCGCTGACAAACGAGACGGGCCTCGATGGCGAGCGCCGCTCCCTTCTTCATTTCGCGCTGGCCAAGGCGTTGCAGGATTCCCGCGATTACGATTCCTCCTATCGTCACTACGTAGCGGCCAATCGCCTCCGCAAGGTCTTGCTTCCCGCACCCGTCGATCCCATCCGCGCGGAGGTCGACCGGTCGATCTGCTTCTTCACGGCCGAACGGTTTGAAACGGCTTCCCGTGCGGAGGAGAGTTCTTCAGGTCCAATCTTCATCGTTGGAATGCCGCGGTCGGGCTCGACCCTGGTCGAACAGATCCTCGCCAGCCACTCGCTGGTCGAGGGCACATCCGAGCTGCCCTATATTCCGATGCTCGTTCACCGGCTCATGTCCGAACGACGGGGGGAAGGTGCGTTGCGCTTTCCCGAAGTGCTTGATGGAGTTCCGACGGAGAAGCTTGCGGAGCTTGGACAGGCCTATCTCGATGCCGCGCGTCCACACCGCCGCAGCGACACGCCCTTCTTCATCGACAAGCTGCCTGACAATTGGCGCTACGTCGGCCTCATCCGCATGATCCTGCCCGGCGCCCGCATCGTGGATGCGCGGCGCGGAGCGATGGCATGCCTGTGGTCGAACTACCGTCAGTGGTTCGCCCGTGGGCAGGAGTATAGCTACGATTTCGACGACCTCGTCGAGCAGTACCGGCAGTATTTACGCCTGATGGCGCATATGGATGCGGTTGCACCGGGTGCTGTCATTACGGTCCAGCATGAGGACGTTCTTGACGACAGTGAGCGGGAAGTCCGTCGCCTGCTGGCCAGACTTGGTCTTCCGTTCGAGCCCTCCTGCCTCGAGTTCTACAGGAACAACCGTCCAGTGCGCACCGCCAGCGCCCAACAGGTCCGTCGGCC